>CAYYNP010000075.1:0-33993 GCA_964472545.1 uncultured Planctomycetaceae bacterium
GTTTGTTCTGTTGGGTTTGGGGGGGGGCGGGGGCTTATGGGCGTGGGGTGGCTGGGGTGCAGCCCCGAGTCCCCAGCCCCGAGTCCCCAGCCCCGAGTCCCCAGCCCCGCCAAGAACGACAACTGCCCCGGCAACGAATCACCGGGGCAGAAGTGTCTCGTATCACCGCAGATCTAGCAACGGCCCTAGCGCCGTCGGCGGACCCAGCACAGCAGCCCGATCAGGCCAACGCCGATCAGCGCGAAGGTCGACGGTTCGGGAACGATCGCACCTACCACGCTTCCGAATCCCGACCCCTCGAAGCCCTGTACAACCGACGTGCCGGGGGGGTCTTCCTCGTAGACGAAATTCGAGAGGTTGTAGCTGGAGATGCCCACGCTGATCTCGTCCGAGGGGCCGTTGAGGATCTCCAGCCCGGCCGGCAGCGTCTGGCCCTCGATCATGTCGACCGTGCCGCTGGCCGATAGCGCAAGCTCGTTGCCGCTGTAGAAGACCGTGAACTCGTTGGCGTTGAGTTGCAGGTTGAATCCGTCGAAAAACAGATCGAAGACGTTGCCGCCGCCGTCGCCGCCGGACTTACGGAAGTCTGGCGTCACCGGCAGATCGGGCACGTCGTTGATCAGTACGTCGGCGAAAATGTCGTTGACGTCGTCGTCGCTAATGCTGTACGCGACGACCCCGTCGACGATGAACAACACACTGGTCAACTCGTCGCGGTCGGCCGGATCGCCGGTACGAACGGCCGCCGAGCCGCCGTCGTGGATCTGACCGCCGCTAAAGGCCACGTCGAGTCCGGTAAACTGGATCTCCAGCAACTCACCCATCGCGGGCGTTGCCGCGCAGCAGAATAACAACCCTAAAGCCAACAGGATCGCAGGAACTCGTGTGCGTCTCATAGGTCACCTTCTTCCGTCGGTTTACTCACTCGCAAGGGATGGGCGCAATGCGACCGCGGCCGCGTACGCGTGGAATTCTTCAAAGACAGCGCCGCAAGCGCCGCCGGCGCACGCTCCAACGTGGCCGGATCTGCTAGAGACCTTTCGCGCAGCGACGCGCGACGGTCGGGCTAGGCAATTCAGCGCGGCGAGCACCGCAAACCGCTGCGTTACTGTGGGCGCCGGCCGGCTCATCCGGCCCGGTGCTCACGTCCGCAGCCACTGCCTCAGACAAAAGGAGAAAAGGATGTAGGGCGCAACGCTCAGCTTTCCAACGAAGGGCATCTACCGCGACGCGCTCCAGTGGAACTGAACTTCACACTGTGATCTTAACGCGAAAGTGCAGATACGGCAAGGATCTAGCTTGACAATTCCCCCGGTTTTTCCTGCGTCGTTGGGCAGAAGACGAAAACCCTCCTTCCAGGTCAGTCGCGCACTGTCTTTAGTGGGTGTTCCAAGGAGAATCTACATGAAACCCATGCCTCTCATTGCCCCTGCATCGGGTGGAATCGGTCGCTTTGAACGCGGGGGCGCCTCACCTCCGTCCGAGATTCCACCGCCGCCAAACCGGAGGTCACCCAACTTTTGGGCCAGATCTGCATGCCCTGCCTCGGTGTCGATCGCCAGCAGCAGCCTGGACTGGCCGATCCGAACGCCTGCTGCGACGCCCAGGCCGGCGTCGTGCGAGCCCCCCACCCCGTCGCATTGCAGGCCCTCGATCAGGCTCCGGAAATCATCCCAGGGCTCGCCGGACGGATCGACGCAGGCCACCAGATCGCCGACGGCGTACAGCTTGACCACCGGCCGCAGGCGACCGGCGTGAGTGATTCGGAGCGAGCCTTCCGTGACGGTGCAGGCCAAATCGAGTTGATCTAATGCCAGGTTGAGGGCCGCTCGCAGCGGCATCTCCCGCACCCGGACCGAGATCGGCGTGTCGAGCCCGATCTTGGCGTCGGCCACCGCGTCGTCGTCCAGCGCGGTCTCGATCTTGGCCGTGTCGCGCAAATACGCCAGCAGATCGGCAAGCGGGGCATCGTCGAGATCGAGCGTTACGTTATCGTCCAGCGCCCGATGGATGGCCCGTTCTGCGGCCAGATGTTCCGGCCGGCAACCAAGATAGATGGTTCGCCGGTTATCCCCATCGGCCGCACGCCCCACGGCCCGGCGAAAGGCGCCCAGCAATCCGGCGATCTGCTCGTGCGTCGATTCCGGGCCACGTACAACGAACGCTTGCAGGTTCCAGAGGTCGATCGAGGTAAACTCGTGAGGCCTGGCCGTGTCCTTCGGCCACGATGGGGCAACGACCCGCTCGATCAGATCGTGGAGTTGCCATAGTTGCCAACCGTGCATAGGGTAGCCGTGCATCGTCGATCGCTCGGTTTCGCCCATCGCGTCTGCCAGGTCGTCAACGCGATACACGACGACCGTTACAGCGGCCTCCGCTTCCTCCGGCGTGGTGATCAGTAGGACGTCGTGCCGGACGATGAACTTCAGGTTCGCCGGCCGAAGCATCGCATTGAGTGCCTCGCTCAGCGGAACGTCGTTCACCGTAGACGAGACGGGCTTCTCCAGAGTGGCCTCGACCTGGTGCCAGCGAAAGGCTCCCCAATCGAGGGCAACGTTGACGTTGCATTGCTCGGCAACGGTCCGCACCGCCTGGCGCAACGGCGTCGGGCGGATGTCGAGCGTCACCTTGCGCCGCAGCGCATCCTGGATCGTCTCCGCCGCTGGTGTTCGATCGCGGTACTCTTCGGTCGACCGGCCTGCGGCCGTGTCGGCGGCGCAGCGCCGCAATCGGGCCATCACTGAGACCACGTGGTCGTGGACGTCGGCCGTATCGGTGACGACCAGCAGCTTCGTCTGCGGGAGTGGCAACTCGCCAATGCGCCCCGGGCCGCCGCCCAGACAGGAAGGATGGCCACACGAACGGCCGATGACATTGAAGAGACTCTCGGGGTCATACACGGCGTTGCCGTCGTCGTCGCGAGCGAAGGGCAGATCGTCGAAATGATAGACGCGCGTGTGCAAGTGGACGTCCGCGTCAAGCGCCTCCTCCGGTGTGGTGATCAGCACGACGCCGACATGATTGACGAAGGTCAGATCGGTTTGCCACAACATCAGGCGCAGCACCGATTCGAGCGAGACTTCTTTGACGTGGATCGACACCGGCACGTCGGCACTGATGTCGACCTCGACCATCGCCCGCCGGTCGAAGAGGATCGGCACGTTGTGCGTCTCCGCCAGCGCCCCGACGATCTGCCGCAAGGGCGCTTGCTCGTGATCTAGGGAAACTGCCTGCTGCAATGCCTGGCGAATCGACTCCTCGCGTGGTGTGGGCCTGGGATAATGCGTCGCCGGGCTGCCGGCGGCGACATCGGCAGTCGCTTGACGCACGACGCTCAGCAATTCGGCGATCTCCTCGTGGACATCGGCCGTCTGCGAGATTGCCAAAGTCTCCAGCCCGGCAAACGTGACCAGGCGGATCGAGCCGGCACCACGGTATCCAACCCAACTCAGCGGGCGTGCGCTGGAGCAAATGATGTCGATGATCGGCTGAAACGGATCGAAGGTCTGGCCGGGCGACACGGGAACTTCCTTCGCTTTCAGATCGCCGACCGGATAGAGCACCGTCGTCAGGTGACATTCGGCCTCCTCGGGCGTGGTGATCAAGAGGACCTCGTCCTGAAAGACGTGCGCCAGGTCTTCTTGCCGCAACATAAAGTCGAGCGCCGCTCGCAGGGTGGTCTGCTCGAGCACGAGGGTGATCTCCATGCCGGAGTCGATGCCGACCTGGGTTAGGGCTCGTCGGTCGATCAGGACGTTGATGCCGGTCTGTTCGCCCAGGGCCGCGGCGGCGTCCGTCAGCGGTTTGCGGCGGAAGTCGATGTCGATCTGTTGATCGAGGGCATCACGGACGGCATGCTTGGCGCGAGCGTGGCGCGTATTCAACTCCACAGGCGAGGTGTCCGCGGGCCGCCCGTCGGCGGCGTGCTCTCGGGCCAGCTTGCGCAGCCCTGCGAGCAACTCGGCAACTTCTTCCTGAACGTTGAGCGACTGCGAGACGATCGCCAGCGGCACGTCGCCGAACTGGGCCTCTCTGATCGAGCCGGCCCCACCGACGCCGTCCCAACTCGTGGGGGCGACGACGTCCACGATCAGTTCCATCAGCGACTCGAAGTCGTACGTTGTCGCTCCGGACGAGTCGGTTTGAGCGATCAGATCGCCGACCGGATAGAACCGATCCGACAGATACTGCTCCCCTTCCTCCGGCGTGGTGATCAGGAGCACTTCGTCCTGCACGATGACCGTCAAGTCTTGCACCCGCAGCATCAGCCTCAGCGCCGATCGCAGAGAGACGTTCTTGATGGAGAAGGTGATCGGCATCTGGGAATCGATGCCCACCTCGTCGAGTGCCCGCGAGTCCAACTGAACGTTGACGCCCGTCTCTTTGCAAAGAACTTCCACTAATTCGTCCAGCGGCCGCTCCACGAAGTCGAGCGTGATACGACGGTCGAGCGCAGCGAAAACGGCCGCTTCGCCCGGGCGTAGCGGGTCCTGGATCGGCCGGCCGTACACGGGCCGCAACGTGCCGGCCGCGGCATCGCGGATGCTCGCGCGGAATTCGGACAAACACCACGCAATTTGATCGTGGACGTCGGACGTCTGCGATATTAGGAGCAGTTGCAGGTTCTCGTATTCGACGCCGCGAATCGAGCCGGCTCCGCCGACCTCCTCCCACGTGAGCGGATCGACGGCCGAGGTGAGGATGTCGATCAGCGCGTCGATATCGTACGTCGTTTGGCCGGCCGCATCGGTCCGCGCAATCAGGTCACCCACCGGATACCACCGCGCCGACAGCCCGAGCCCGTAGTTCATGGGTCCCGACAGGCGGCTTGGCACATCCTCCGGCGTGGTGATCCAAATGGCACCGTCGTCGACGAAGTAGGTCAAGTCGAGCCGCCGCAGCAGCAGCCGCAGGGCGGAACGGAGCGAGACTCCGTTGAGCGTCGCGCTGATCGGCGCGTCGTAGCGATACACCACTTTGTCCAAGGCCTTCGTGTCGAGATGGACGGGGACGCCGGAGATATCGCCGAGCGACTGGGCCACTTCTTGGAGCGTAAACCCGCCGACATCGAGCGCGACGGGCCGCTTCAGCGCCTCGGCGATCGCTGCGCCGGGCAGCGTTTGATCGGGACGTGGTGTGCCGGCGTAGTGGTCTTCAAGCTTGCCGGCGGCCGCGTCGACGCGGATCGTGCGCAGGCCGTCGAGCATCTCGACGATCGCTTCGTGCGCGTGCCACGTCTGTAATACGGCGAGCGTGTCGACTTCTCCCAGCCGGATCGGCCAGCTTCTCCCCTTTCCACCGACGTCCTCCCACGAAAGCGGTGACTCTGAGCGGATGGCCTTGCGGAGCGTCCTGAACTCCGGCGACTCTTCGGCAGAATCCTCGGGGCCGTCGAGTAGGTCGGAAATCGGATACACGCGGAGCTCGAACGGATCGTCGACCGGCTGGAAGAGGTTCGTCTGCACTTCGTGCGGCGACGTTATCCACAGAGCCTCGTCGTCGACGACGTACGTCAAGCCCGGCCGCTCGAGCATCCTTTCCAGCGCGATGCGAAGGGGCACGTCGGTCATCCGTAGCGTGGTTGGCCAACGGCGGGCGATCGGTGCATGGAAGAAAGCGTGTTCGTCGAGCACGATTCTGACGCCGCATTGTTCTTGCAGCGAACGTAGCGCATCGGCCGGCAGTGTGTTGCGGAAATCGACCGAGACCGGGTGCGACAGGGCCGTTTCGACCGCGAGGCAAGGAGGGGCGCCGGATGGGCCGTCGACGGTCGTCGGACGCACGGCGCCGCGCAGCCGGGCAAGCAGCCGCTCGACCTGCCGGTGGACGTGACGGTTGTGGGTGACGAACAACCGCATGCGATGTCCGGCTGGTACCACGGAGACCGCCGACGGGACGTCGTCGTGATACCACGTACCCATCCCGTTACAGGCGACAATGATCTCCCTCAACTGCCGGGCTTGTTCCCAAGCCTCCGCCGACTCCTCCGGCGGGCCGATCAGGTCGTCGATTGCGTAGGCCTTCTGACAGACGATCAGCCGAGCCTGCTCCCGGGTGGTGATCAGCAGGGTGTCGTCGCGGATCGCCCAATCGAGACGGTAGGCGCGGCGGAAGACGTCGAGGGCCGATCGCAGCGAAACGTTCTCGGCGGCGAAGGTCAACGGCGCATCGGGCGCAACGCCGGCCTCTTGCAGCGCGCGGCGGTCGAGCAATACGTTCAGTCCACACGTATCGCCGAGGAATTCGGCCGCGTCGTCCAGCGGCGTTTCGATGAAGCGGACCGTGATTCTCCGGTCGAGAGCGTGGCGGACGGCGTCGTCGCCAATCGCCGCCGGGGGCGACGCCGGCTCGGCCGAGCGCGACGCAACGGTAGTTGACAAATAGAACATGGCCGCAAACCAGACGATCACCCAAGGCCGCTTGACCTCACCCATGACACCTCTCCTCCCGAGCAACAGATGAATCGACGCCGTCTTCATGCTACGCCGACCCGAGTACGCCGGTCAAGCAACGGTCGTGCGCGATGCGGCGTTCCGCTTTACTGAGGTGGCCCCGGGTCAAGGAACGGCGGTATCACGGGGGGGACTTTGGCCGGCCGGCGCGGTCGAACGGGAGGAGAGCCTGCCCCCGGTGATTCGGCCGCTTCGGACCGAATCCGCGCCAGTTTGCGCGCGAATCGATGATGGAAAGCCGCCGTGTGCGTAACGGCCAGCATCTTGGCCGGGCCGATCGAGATGCCCGCGGCGCCCGTTAGATCTTCTCGGTTCAGTGCTTCCGAAGTCGTAGCGTACACGGCGTCGATCAGGCTCCGATAGTCATCCCACATTTCACCGGACGGATCGCGGCAGGTCACCAGATCGCCCACCGCGTACAGCTTCGTTACCGGCCGCACCCAATCCGTGGGCGTGATTTGCAGGGCTCCCCGCTCGACGTTCCAACCCAGGTCGAACTGCCTCAGGGCCAATGCCAGCGCCGCATCGAGCCGCACGTCCTTCAGATCGAGCGTGACGGGCGTATCGAGATCGACGTCGGCCTCGGCCAACGCGGGATCGTCCAAGGTGACTTCGATACCGGTGGTCTCTCGAAGGCGCGACAGCACGTCGGACAACGGCACCGCGTGAAACTCCCACGAGACTTGGCGGCGGAGTGCCTCGCCAATCGCCTTTTCGGCCGCCACGTTTTCTGGCCGCTGGCCGCAGGTGATCGTGTCCGTGAAGCTCCTTTCGCTCGCCTGCCGTACCGCCCGCCGCAGGCCGTCCAACAGCATGGCGATGTCCCGGTGCATATCGTCGGTCTGTGAAACGACCAGCGCTGTGACGTTCTCGAACTCGGCCGCCGCCACGTCGCCGGCCCCGCCACGCTCGTCCCAACAGGCAGGGATCGTACAGTCGGAGACCAGCGATTCCAGCCGGCGGAGTTGGCCGAGTTTCCACTCCGTGCCTTCGCCCGTATCCAAGAGGTCGCCGACCGGATAGATCGCCAACGTGAGCCTCTGATACGCTTCCTCGATCGGCGTAATCAGCAGAACGCCCTCCTCGACGACGAAGGTCAAGCGGGGGCCTCGCAGCAGGAAGCACAAGGCCTCTCGCAACGTGAGGTTCTCCGCCGATCCGGAGATCGGCGTCTTCGAGTCGACGCCCACGACGTGGAGCATTTCCGTGTCCAGTTCAATACGCACGTCGCATGACTCTCCGAGCCGCCGAACCACGTCGGCTAACGGCGTTTGCTGGAAATCGACCGCGACGTCTCGCTCCAAGGCCCGATAGACGGTCTGATCGGCGGGCAAGCGGTCGACGTATTGCGCTGCCGGGTTGCCGGCGGCCGTGTCTTGGGCCACCCGACGCAACAAAGCCAGCAGCGAAGCAACCTCATCGTGGGCGTCGGTTCTCTGCCGGACCACCAGGGCGTGCAGATCGCCGAACCGCCCGGCATGTATCGCGCCGGCGCCGCCGGCAATGTCCCACGTAATCGGCGCCACGGCGCCCTGTACGATCTCTTCCAACAGATCGAGAGTGCATAACGGAGCCAGCCGGGGCCGCAGCAACTCCGGCGACAGCGTCTCGGGCGTGGCACCTTCGGGAAGATCGTCTTCGATCAGGTCGCCGACCGGGTACACACGAGTGAGCAAAGCGGCCTCACGCTCTTCCGGGGTGGTCACCACAACAACCTCGTCCCGGATGAGGAACGTCAAGTCGATCGGCCGCAGGACCTGTCGCAGCGCCGTCTCGAGCGTGACGTTCTTAGCGTCGACCGACACCGAGAAATGGGCCGTCATGCCGACCTCCCTCAGCGCCCTGTGGTTGATGACGACGTTGACGCCGGCGTCGGCGCTTAAGTGCTGGACGAGTTGGCTCAGCGGGGTCTCTGCGTACCAGAAGGAGACCTCCTGCTGCAATGCCTTGCGAACGGCCCTTTCTTCCGGAGGGATTCGCGCATCCCACGCCACCACGCCACCGGCTTCAGGTCGGCTTGCCGCCTCGCGGAACATGCCGAGCAGGTCGATCAGTTCTTCGTGGACGTCTTGCGTCTGACTGACCACTAGCACCCGCGCGCCCTGACACTCGATCTCGCCTACCGAACCTGCCCCGCCGACGTCGCCCCACGTCATCGGGGCCACGCACTGCACGAGTAGCTTCATCGGCAAGTCGAAGGGATCCGTTTCGCCGGGGCGCTCGACGTCGGTGGCCAAATCGCCGATCGGATAGAGCCCCAGCGGCACGAGCGATTCGGCCTCCTCGGGCGTGGTGATCGAGAGGACCTCGTCGACGATCACGTGCGTCAGATCGAGCGGCCGCAACATCAGCCGCAGCGCGGCACGGAGCAAAATCCCCTGGGCGGAAAGCGTGACGGTCACATCGGGCGACATGCCGACTTCGACCATGGCACGCCGATCGATCAAGACGTTGATGCCCGCCTTCTGGCGGAGCGTTGTAGCCACCTTGGTCAGGGGTGTGCGGCGGAAGTCGACGTCGATCTTCCGGTCCAGGGCCTCGCGGATCGCCCGTTCGTTACGCCCTCGGGAGGTGGATTCATGGGGGAACACGGCCCCGGCCGGCAGTCGTCCGGCGTTCGACTCCGCGGCGATCCGCCGCAGCCCGGCCAGCAGCCCGGCGATCTCCTCATGCACGCTGGGCGTCTGGTAGACCATCAGCGTCGGCACGCCGCCGGTCGTCGGCACCGAGATGCTCCCGGCGCCTCCCACGTCCTCCCAAGTCATCGGCGCCACGTTCGACGTGATCACGGCCTCCAGCGAGTGGAAGTGATACTTGGTCGCCTCGAGCAGGTCGGTTCGCAGTGTGAGGTCGCCGATCGGATACCAGCGGACGGTGTACCCCTCTTCTCCCGCGGTGGACGGCGTGGTGATCAACAGGACATCGTCGATCACGAGGTACTCCAGGTCGTGCAGCCGCAGCAGATGCTGCAGGGCCGAGCGGAGCGAGATCTCCTTGACGGCGAAGCGTACCGTTGCGCCGGAATCGATACCACATTCGTCAAACGCTCGTTCGTCGACGCACACCTCGACACCGCACATTTCGCTCAGGGTGCCGGCCACCTGCTTGAAGGTCTGGCCGTCGAAATCGAGCGTGACCGGCCGGTCGAGTGCATCGCACACGGCCGCTTCGCCGGGATACGGGTTTTCTCCAACCCATTCCCCATAGCACGGCTTCAGCGCGCCGCTTGCCGCATCCCGGGCGATTTCCCTCATCGTGCGCAGGGCCCATGCGATTTCCTCGTGCCGCGCGGGCGTCTGACGCACCAGCAGCAGAGGCACGCCGCGGCACACGACGGCGGAAACCTCGCGCACCCCGCCGGCACTTCCCCAGTATCGCTCGTCGAACTGGTTGATCATCTCGATCAGAGGCTCGAAGTCGTTTGCCGTCAAGCTCGCGGGGTCGGTTCGTGCGACCAGATCACCGACCGGATACCAACGTAGCGACAACCGAGTCTCCATCTCGTCCCGCGTCGTAATCCACAAGACGCCACGCCGGACGAAGTAGGTCATGTCATGACGCCGGAGCATTCCGTTTAGCGCCGAGCGCAAAGGCACGTCGTCGGCCGCAAAGCTGATCTTGGTGGACGAGGTCTCGTCGTGCCAGAAGAGCGCCATTTCGTCCGGCAGCACGTTGACGCCGGCCACTTCACCCAGCGATCGGGCCACCTGCCGCATTGGCGCGTCGTCGAAGGCGAACGTGACCGGCCGCTTCAGGACATCGAAGACGGCGGCATCTTCCGGCGAGGGGTCGCGACGCGACGTGCCGCCGTAGTGATTCTCCAACCGGTCCGCCGAGGCGTCGGCGAGCAGTCGCCGCAGATCGCCCAACAGCGCGGCGATCTCGTCGTGCGTATCGACGTCTTGTTGGACCGCGAACCCGTCGACCCCTTCCAGCGGGTTGTGCCATATCTGCCCTTCGTCCATGCCGCCGTCCCATGAAGACGGGCAAATCGAGCGGATCGCCTGCTCCAAGGCTTCCACGCCGGAGGTCTCCCGCGAGAAGTCGTGATACCCTTCGGCCAGATCGGCAACCGGGTACACGCGCAGCTTGCCGTGCCCGCGCACGAGCCGATAAAGGCAGTTCACGGACTCGTGCCAGGTGGTCACCAGCAGCAGTTCGTCCTCGGCAACGAAGGTCAGCTTCTCCGGCTCCAACATCGACCGCAGGGCGAAACGCAGCGTGACGTCGGAAAGCCTCACGGTGATCGGCCGGTCGTAGACGACCTGGGCGTTGCTCAGCGCCCGTTCGTCGAGCAGGATGTTGACGCCGCACTGCCGCCGTAGCGAGCGCAGCGCATCGGCCAGCGGCTTGTCGCGGAAATCGACGCTGACCGTGCTCGACAGAGCCTCTTCGATGGCGCCGAGCGAAGCTCCTCCAGACTCGGAACCGTCGGCGGTCGGTTTCGAGGCGCGCCGCAACACGGCCGGCAGTTGCTCGACCTGCCGATGGACGTGGCGGTTCTGCTTGACGAACAACCGCATCCGCCCGGCTACCGGCACCACGGAGACGGTACCCGCAATGCCGTTCTCCCGCCACGTTCCCGGTCCCGCCAGCCGCCGGATCATCTGCTCAAGCCGCTCGGCTTGTCTCCAGACACGGGCCGAGCCGTCCGGCTGGGCGATCAGGTCGTCGATGTTGTACTCCCGTTCGTAGACGAGTTGCCGTGCCCGGGCCCACGTGGTGATCAGCAACACGTCGCCGCGAATGGTCCAATCGAGCCGGTAGGCGCGGCGGAAGACGTCGAGGACCGAGCGCAGCGAGACGCCCCCGACGGCAAACGTCAGCGGTGCCTCGGGCGAGATACCGGCCTGCTTCAGCGCCCGGCGGTCGAGGACGACGTTCAGGCCGCAGCTTCGGCGTAGATAGTCGACCACGTCGTTCAGCGGGGCCTCGACGAAGCTGGCCGTGATCTTGCGGGTGAGGGCGCGGTAGATGGCGTCGTCGGTCGCGGTTGGAGACGACGACTGGGGCTCGGCGGAGCGCGACGCAGCGCAAACCACTACACCGATCATCGCTGCTGACAAGCCGATCCGACCACACCGACGGACGTTAAGCATGACACCTCTCCTCCCCAACGGCAGACGCCCCGACGCCGTCTTCATGCTACGCGCATTCGTGTGCGCCGGTCAAGCAACGGTCGTGCGCGAGTGGAGACGGCCGCCAGCGGTGCGCCACAGCTTCGCAGAAGCAGTGCCGGATACAACGCTCGGTCGAATCACTGCTTCTGCGAAGCAGTGCCACATGCTTGCTGAGAAACGTGGACCGCGCCCGACTCACTCCCCCGACGCCCGGCATCGCCCCAGGCACATCAGCGCCAGCGCCGTGCCGTATTGCTGGTGGTAATCGTAGAAGGGATAGTCCCACCAACAGCCGTCTTTCTCCTGCAGGCGGAACATCACCCGGGCGAGTTGGGCCTGATGTGGCGGACGATCCGACGGCGGGAGTTCCTCAATGCAGAGCCCGGCGTAGTAGTGGCCGTAGTAGAAGAAATAGCCGGCCACCTGCGCCCACGACTCGTGCGGAATGGGACGCTTGCGGCCGATGTCGAGCCAGAAATTCCGGGCGAAGAGCCGATCGAGCCAGGTGTTGAGCACCTTGTCGGTGATCAGAGGATCGCCCCAGTAGCGCATGCCGATGTTGCAGGCCTGCGACCGGCCGAGGCTGCCCGATGGGCGATTGATGCCCCGCATCGGGCGCATCTTCACGTATTCGCCGTAACAATAGGTCATGTCGCCCTTGCGCTGCCGCACGATCGACGCCATGCCGCGCTTGACGAGCCGCTCGGGTATTTCGATGCCGTGTTGTCGGGCCTCGTGGAAGGCGACCAACACGGTGGCCGTAACGAAGCTGATCGTCGAGCCGCCCGGCTTCTTCGTGTGGTGGTCGAAATCGTAGTAGCACCAGCCGCCGTCGACGCATTCGTAGCGGGTGAGCAGTTCGATCTGCTGCTCGATCAGGTTGCGGATCTTGCGGCAGCGCTGCTCGTCGTCGGGCTTGCGGTCGAGCATCCGCACCAGGGCTTGGATCGAGTAGGCATGGGCCCAGGTGTTGTAGATCGCGTCGGGCGTCGCCCGGCGGACGCGCGGCAGGTGCTCGAACAACCAGAGCTCGGCCCGGTCGATCGCCATGCGGACCTCCGGGTCGTCGCCGCCGGTTTCGATCAACGCCGAAATGCACAACGACGTGACCGCCGCCCGAAAGGCCTGATGGGCACCCGGCACGGGGGCGAAGATGTTCAGCCCCTTGGTATTGCGAGCCGAGCCCCAAGAGCCGCCGGGGTTTTGACGCGCAAGCAGAAACTCCACGCCGCGGTCGATCGAGGCCTCGATCTCTTCGGCCGCGGGCGTCTCTACGGGTTTCGGGCTGGGACCCGTCTCGGCCAGCGGTGACGGCTTTGGGACGGCAGGCTCGGCCGCCATGGCGGGCAGGCAGAGCAGCGACAACAGCGCGGCCGTGGAAATGCATCGTGCAGTGGGCCAGATCATCAGGGAATCTCCCGGGCGTCGATCATCGGGGCAAACAGACCAACGAGGTGTTACGCTACTCGTCCTTGGAACACTCCGAGAGGATTTTTTCGCCTTCCTTGAGTCCCTTGACGATCTCGACCTTGTCGGCCGTCTTGCGGCCCACGGTCACGTAGCGCTTGGTCGACTTCTCGTCCTTGCCGACCACGTGTACGTACTGCTTCTTCCCGTTGGCGTCTTCGGCGCCCACGGCCTTGGCCGGCACGGCAATCGCTTCGGCGTTTTCGTAGGCGACCAGCTTCACCTTGCAGGTCATGCCGGGCATCAGCGCCCCGGCCTCCTGGTTCAGGGCGACCGTCAGTTCGGCGTCGAACCCGCCGGCAATCATCGGCACGGTGGCCACGCGGCCGACGATGGCCGTGAGCTTCATGTCCGGGAAGGCCGCCGGCACGGCGATGCCCTGGATGCCGGCCTGCACGCGGTAGAGTTCCTTCTCGGGCACGGTGGCTCGGATCGCCATCGGACGAGGCTTGACCAGCGTCATGAAGGGGTTGTTGGCCGTCACGGTGGCGCCCTTCTTCAGCCCGGCGGAGGAACTGCCGGCGCTGAACTTGCCGCGGGTGGCCTTGCCGTGATAGACGATGCCGGCCGCGGGGGCCTTGACGATCATCGCCGCACGATCCGCCAGCAGATCTTCGAGTTTGTCTTTCGAGCGGGCCAAGGCGACCTTCGTCTTCTCCAGGTCCAATCGCGCCTTGGCCAGTGCTGCCGGGATGTTGATGATCGCGTCGCGATAGGCGATCACGGCCCGGTCTTTGGTGTCCTTCACGGATTGGTCTTCGCGCGGGATGGTCACCTCGAGCGTCCGCGTGTGCCGGAGCTTGGCCTGCTCGAAGCTGAACTTCGCGCGTACCAGGGCGTTGCGGGCCCGCTTGAGGATGATCTCTTCTGTCTCCTCGGTCAGATCGTCGGCCTTGTACATCTTCTCCAACTGGTCGAGATCCTCCTGCTGAATTTCGAGGTACTGCTCGGCCGACTTCAACGTAAACTCGGCGCTGCGCAGGGAGATTGAACGGGTGACCTTGAAGTAGTACTCCGCCGCCTCCAGCGCGTGCTCGTGGGCCCGTTCGGCGGCCGCCATATCCATCGGCGTGGTCTTCTCCAACGACTGCAACTGCTGCTGGGCCGTCTTCATGCCGATCTCCGACGCCTGCAACTCGGCCCGCAGGTCGGCGATCGCCTGGTCGATCTTCTCGGTCTCCAGCGCCAGCAGCAGATCGCCCTCTTTGACCACCGTGCCGTGCTCGACCGCACTGAGCACCTTCAGCGTGGCCCAGGCCTTCGGCCGCAGCAGCAGTTCGGTGGTCCGTTGGGCCTCGAAGATGCCGTCGAGACTGACCTCGATCTTCAGCGGCGCCTTCTTGATCGTGAGCACCGACGGCTTGGCGGGCGTCTCCGGCTTCGACTCGGCCGCATCGGCCGGCTTGGCGTCCTTGTCTTTGGCGTCGTCGGCCGCGGGGGCAGCGATGCCTTGGGAAGTGAGCAGCAGTAGCAGTGCCAGCAGGCAGACGGCCAGTGAGATGCAGCGTTTCATTCCGTCGATTCTCCAGATTCGGGGGTGAAGTTCGGCAGGAGGGACGCCCAACGTGCGCGTCCCGATCGTGTTGCGGAGGGCGTGTCGGCCACTCTGAGGCCGGAATACCCCGCCTAATTCGCCCATTCTGTCAAGATGTGCCGCCGCTTGCAAGGACTATCCGCCCGGCATGGGTAGGTATAGGGGCCGGCCTCTCAGTAAGTAGGGAGGAGTGGCAATCTGAGGAGGGCACCCACTCTGTGGATTTACGTCTGCCCCCCCGACTCGCCGTCGATTGACGCCTCGACCTACCCGTGTCGATAATCGGCGCGTGCAGGCACTCCGCGAGCCCGCGGATCGCCACAAGGAGCCCTGATGGCAAGCGACTACCCAGCCTACCCGGCACTGCTGAAAAGCGGTGAATTGGCCCGACGAGCCCAAGCGGCGCTCGACGCCCTGAGCGACTGCGCTCTCTGCGGCGGAATGTGTCACGCCGACCGCAGCGGCCAGCCGCCGGCCGACTCGTTTTGCCACAGCGGCCGCAAAGCTCGCGTCAGCAGCGCCTTTGCGCACCACGGCGAGGAGAACTGTCTGCGCGGTTCAAGCGGCTCGGGCACGATCTTCTTCAGCCACTGCAATCTCCGCTGCGTATTCTGCCAGAACTTCGACATAAGCTGGCAGGAGCAAGGCCGTGAGATCGACGCGGAAGCACTGGCCGAGTTGATGCTCAGCCTGCAACGCCAGGGCTGCCACAACGTCAACTTCGTGACCCCGTCGCACGTTGTGCCGCAAATCCTCGAAGCTCTGGTGCCGGCCGCCGAACGAGGGCTGCGGTTGCCGCTGGTCTATAACACCGGCGGATACGATCGCGTAGAAACGCTCCAGTGGCTCGACGGCGTGGTCGACGTCTACATGCCCGACCTGAAGTTCGTCGACCCAGGAACGTCCGGTGAACTGGCCGCTGCCGAGGACTATCGCCAAGTAGCCTTCGAGGCCGTGCGCGAGATGCACCGGCAGGTCGGCGATCTGGTCTTCGACGAGCACCGCCTGGCCCGCCGCGGGCTATTGGTTCGCCATCTGGTGATGCCCGGCGGGCTCGAGGAAACGCGGCAGATCATGCGCTTCCTCGCCCGCGAGATCTCGCCCGACACGTTCGTCAACATCATGCCACAGTACCGCCCCGAAGGCCACGCCCATCACCACGCGTCGATCGACCGCCCGCTGTCGATCGACGAATACGAAGCGGCGCTGCGGATCGCCCGGGAGGAAGGGCTGCTGCGATTCGATCGGCGCTAGAGCGGGCATTGTGGAGCGCGTCTAAATGGCGACGTCCCTAACGCGGTCTATCACGTGGCACATTTGTCCCTCGGCGGTAGGCCGCTATGCGATACGATCCGGCGATTGTGCCCGGCTGCTACTCTTACTCTTTGCGGCGTAGCAGAATCGACCAGGCCAAAGCGTTCGTCTGGCCCGGTTCCGAACCGTCGAAATGGGTCTCGCGAAGCCACTGGAAATCGAAGCCCTCGGCAAAGTCGCCGCGGATCTCTTCTTCTTTCACTCGCGGCGGGCCGTAGTGGCGTTCTTCGTTGGCGTTGCCGGCGAGGATCAGGATCTGGCTGCCCTTGTGCGTTAGTTTTCCGGCTGCCTCGACGTAGCCGGCCGCGTTGCCGCGGCGTACGCCGTGGTAGCAGCCGCGATCGAAGATGAAATCGAACGGCTCGAGCTTCGGCGGAGCGGTGACGTCGGCCACCAGCCAGCGGACCGTCGCGCCGGCCTTCTCCGCCTTGGCTTCCGCCCGAGCCAGCGCCGTGGGAGCCAGATCGATGCCGGTCACGTCAAACCCCTTGCTGGCCAGGTAGATCGCGTTGGTGCCCGTGCCACATCCGAGCACGACGGCGCGACCGGGTTTGACCGTGCCGTCTTCAACTGCCTTGATCAGATCGGTCGCGGGCCGTCCGATGTCCCAGGCCGGCCGGCGGTCGTCGTGGTAGGTGGAGTCCCAGCCGGCCAGCATCCGAACGCCTTGCGGCCCGTGTGGCAATATGCCGGCGGCCAAGAATCGGCTCGGCAGCAGCGTCTTGCCGTCGGCGCCGACGATCTCGATCCGCCCGCTGGGCACGGTCCGCGACGGGGCCGTCAGACGAAACACCCGCTCGGCCGTGGTCACGGTCAACTCCCGTCGGCCGTCTTTCTCGCTCAGTTCGGCCTTGGCGGGAAAGCCGGCCTGGTCGCCTTGGCGTAGATGCAACACGTGGAGAAAACCGACCGCCAGACCGTCTGACTTCGGAGAGACTTCCAAGGCGTACTTGGGCGATTCCTCTGCGTCGTCCGTCGGGCCGACGGTCTTGAGCGTCGCTTCCTCCGGCAACAGTGTTTCGCAATAGAGTTCGCCGTCGCCGGCCACCACGCACGCCCGGCGGCCGTCGATCGCCGGTTGGTGTTCGGCACCGAGCCGCCAGCGAATAGGTGCGTCGGATGTGGGCGAGAAGACGATATCGAAGACCACGAACACGTCCGGCTTGCAGAACACCAGTCCCCGGATCCACCGCGGCGCCGGCTTGTCGGCCGCGTCGCCCGCCGCGCCCTTGCCCACGGCATCGGCCGGACCTTCGGCCAACAGATACACGAACTGCGCGTGCTCCTCGAACGCCATCACGTCTTCCGCCCGCAACGCGACCCCACCCCCGCCCAATTCTCGAGCAATCCCGAACGACCCGCCAACGGCTTCCGGCGCTCCGAGCCGACTGTGTAGTGCCATTAGATCCGAAACACGAATCCCCGGCGCGGGCCCGTCGGCGGCAGCAACCGCCGCCGGCCACACGGTGGCAAGCCCCAACGTCAGCATCAACAACACGCTTGCCCAGGCAGCGGCCCGCTGGGCTTCCGAACGCGGCAGATTTACAGTAGTCATTTGCAGAATCTCCTCATCTGGCGACCGAGAGCGGACAATCCTCATCAGCCCGCATGATACCAAGCACAGAAAGGGCGGGGCAAGTAAGTTCGCGGGCAAATCTGGGACTAGCGGCCTTGCGCTGTGGCCAGTGATTGGACAGGCGCTTCGATCCTCACGATTGACAGCACCAAGGAATCGGGCTATTCTGGCTACGATCATCTGCCACTCGTTCTCAGAATCGGCGACGTGACGACGCAAGAGATGTCAGGTTGATTTGTGGCGGGCCAGCACGTGACAGCCGGGCTCCACAGGAGCGCCTTGGATGACGACTGCCAAGCTGAACGACTTTTCCTGGGAAAGGATGATCGCCGCCGTGGATGCTGTGCGAGAACGGGCGCGTCGTGTGGCTGCGGCCTTGAATGCGGCAGGAATCCGGCACGTGTTGGTTGGCGACAACGCCGTCGCTGCCTGGGTTGCCCGAGTCGACATCGAAGCCGTGCGGAACACGAAAGACGTCGACCTGCTGATCCGGCGGGAGGATCTTGAGCGGGCGGTCGAGGCTGCCGAATCGGTCGGGTTTGTGCACCAGAACGTGGCGGGCGTTGACCTCTTCCTCGACGGACCGGAGGGGTCGGTTCGCAGCGCGGTACACGTCGTCTTTGCCGGTGAGAAGGTGCATCCCGATTACTTGCTTCCTGCGCCAGATGTGACCGAGTCGGAGACGGGCCCCGAGTTCGCGGTAGCCACGCTCGAGGCGCTCGTGCGGATGAAGCTCACCTCGTTTCGCCTCAAGGACAAGGTGCATCTTCTCGATCTGCTGGAAGTGGGGCTGATCGACGAGAGTTGGTGCGAGCGGGTTCCGGTGGAACTCGGCGCAAGGTTGCGGGAACTGATCGAATCGAGTGACCGCGAGTTGTAACATCCACGAGACGTGGGTGGCCCGGGCAATTCGGTGCGGAGTGCTATCTCCCCACCACCACGTACGGCTCCCAACACCCGGTGCAATCACCGTCTTCGTCGAACTCGCGGCCGCCGCAGTTGGGGCAGATCGGCGGCGGGGCCATGCCGGGCAGATAGCGCTGGCCGGGCAAGGGACGGCGGCCACGGAGACGCGGCATACGGAATCGGCGCGGGGCGGCCACCGGCGGACGCCAACGCGGTGGCTTGCCGGCTGCTTTGAGCAGGGGGTTCCGATCCATCAAAACGCCTCCCAGAATAATCGCGACGACCTTCATTATGCCAAACCGGCGACGGCGGTCAACGTCAGCTTCAGTCTCGGCGATTGCCGGCGCCGCAGCGTCCGCGCAGCCCGGGACTTGACTGGACCGGCCGGTATGCGATGATGGCCGTCGACCCCGCCGTTGTGTGCCCTGCGTCGATTCCCTCCCGCCGCGATTGGCAGCCGTTGAAAAAGGGTACAGGCACCTCGCGACCTTGCGCGTTCCCCGAGTTTCAGGCCGGCGGGCTCGGAGCCAGTCCCCTTTTTCAACGGCTGCTACAGTCCAGGAGATCTCTACGATGCCGCCACGTCGAATTCTGCTCTGCCTCGCCTTTCTCCTGTGCCTCGCGACTTCGCTTGCGATGCCGGCCGCAACGGCCGCCGGCGCAGAGCGCCCGATGGTCACCGTGAGGGCGGATCATCCGCGGCTGCTGCTGACTGCGGAAAACCAACGCCGGATCGAAAAGGCCGCCAAGACCGATCCGCTCTTGGCCCGGCTGATCGAGCAGAACCACGTCAACGCCACGGCGATGCTCACGCAAAGCCGCGTCCGTTACGAAATCCCCGACGGCAAGCGGCTGTTGAGCCAGAGCCGTAAGTGTATCGAACGGGTGGCCGCCATGGCGATGGCCTATCGGCTCTCCGGCGAGCGGAAGTTCGCCGACTCGGCGATTACGGAAATGCTCGTGGTCACGAAGTTCAAGGACTTCAACCCCAGCCATTTTCTCGACACGGCCGAAATGACCACGGCCCTGGCGATCGGCTACGACTGGCTGTTCGACGTGATCTCGGCGGAAGATCGGGCCACGATCCGCGAGGCGATCGTGCGGCTGGGGCTGCGGCCGGGGATGAAGGTCTACGAGTCGGCCGGATGGTGGAGCCGGGGAGACAACAACTGGAACCAGGTCTGCAACGGCGGCATGATTCTCGGTTCGCTGGCCATCGCCGAAGACGAACCGGAGTTTGCCAGAACGGTGATCCGCGGCGCGCTGGCGAGCATTCCCGCCGGCGTGAGTGTTTACGATCCCGACGGGGCCTATCCCGAAGGGCCCGGCTATTGGCAATACGGCACGGCGTATACTTGCGTGACGATCGCTGCCCTAGAGACCGCGATGGGCACGGATTTCGGCATCGCCGAGACGCCCGGGCTGGATCGTACCGGGGCGTACCGCATCCACACGATTGGGCCGACCGGCGCGTATTTCAACTACGCCGATTGCGGCAGCGGCTCCCGGCCGGCATCGGCGATGTTCGTGCTCTCGAAGACGTTCGACCGGCCGCTGTACGCCTGGTGGCATCGCCAGCGGCTGGCGGGCCTGATTTCCGCCGAGGGGGAGATCCGGCCCGCGCGCCGCGATCGCTTCTTCCCGCTGGAGATCGCGCTGTATGACGCACGCGGCGAGACGCCCACCGCCGAGGAGTTGCCGCTGGACGCGCTGTTCCAAAGTCGGCAAGACGTCGGCACGATGCGCAGCCGCTGGGGCGATCCCGAGGCGCTCTACATCGGCTTCAAGGGCGGCGACAACCGCACGAACCACGGCCACCTCGACATCGGATCGTTTGTGCTCGACGCCGGCGGCGTACGTTGGGCGATCGACCTGGGCTCCGACAACTACAACATGCCCGGCTACTTCGGCGGCAACCGCTGGAAGTACTTTCGCATGACCAACCACAGCCACAACACGCTGGTGATCGGCGAGAAGATCCAGAATACGTCGGCCAAGGCCCAGGTAATCGCGTTCCACGCCGCGGACGATCGAGCGGCCGCGGTGGTCGACATGACCGACGCCTACCGCGATCAGGCAACGTCGGCGCGGCGGGGGATCGAGATGTTCCGCACTCCCACCGGCCAGCAGGGCGGCGTCCAGGCAGTTCGCGTACAGGACGAGATCGTCGGTGCGGCGGAGGAAATCTGCTGGCGGATGGTCACCGCCGCGGAGATCGAGCTCGACGGAAGCCGGGCCGTGCTCAATCAGGCGGGCAAGAAGCTACAGGCCACGATCCGGTCGCCGGCCGGCGCGACGTTCGAGATCCTCTCGACGAAACCGCCGACCGATCGCGAGAAGCAAAACCAGGGCACACGGATACTCGCCGTACGAACCAAACCGGACGGCGACCGGCCAGTAACGATCGACGTCGTGCTGCGGCCGATCGGTGACGGCGATTTGGAGGAAGTGCCGCCGTCGCGGCCGCTGGCGCAGTGGCCGGGGGCCGGAGTCACGCCGTAGGAAAACCAGGCAGATGGTCCCATCGTTTTCGTTCGCCCGGCTGGCCACGCGCGTGCTGTCCGGTGCCACCGAAATCCGCGAAGATGAAAGCCGCTCGGTAGCAGCCGCGGCGGGGCTGTTCTTTCTGGTGCTCACGGTGGTAATGTTGTTGCGGCCGGTGCGCGAGGCGCTGGCCCTGGCACACGGCATCGAAAACGTGCGAGGGCTCTTCCTTTGCACGGTCGCCGCCACCGTCTTGCTGGCCCCGGTCTTCGGGATCTTGGTGTCGCTGGTCTCACGGCGGAAGTTCTTGGCCGTTTCGTTTCGCGTCTGCGGGCTGATGCTGGTGGGGTTCTCTCTCGCGCTGACGTGGCTTCCCGACTCTCAACAGCGCGGCGTGGGGGCGGTTTACTACGTCTTCCATTCGGTGTTCAATCTATTCGTCGTGTCGCTGTTCTGGGGATTCATGGCCGACTTGTTCCGTCCGGCGCAGAGCAAGCGGTTGTTTCCGGCCATTGCACTGGGCGGCACGCTGGGTGCCGTGACCGGCTCGCTTGTGACCGGACAATTCGCCTGCCAGATCGGCAACGCGCGGCTGTTTCTGCTGGCGGCCGTGCTGTTGGAGGGGGCCGTCTGGACGGCGCGGTTGGTGGCGCGGTCGCGGCCCGACGGCGAGTCCACAGCCGAACGTCGCCCGATCGGCGGTCACGCGCTGGCCGGCCTGACGGCGCTCGTCCGATCACCGTATCTGCTGGGCATCGCCGCGATGATCGTGCTAACGGCCGTCGCCTCGACGTTCCTCTACTTCACAGAACTGCGAATCGTCGAGGCGACCACCACGTCGGTCGAAGAACGGACCGCTCTGTTCGCCAATATCAACGTCTGGGCGCAATTCGCCACGTTGCTGGCGCAGGCGTTCGTCGCCGGGCGAGTGGTGCGAATCCTGGGCGTGGGCGTGGCCTTGGCGTTGCTACCGGCCGTGGCCGTGATCGGGTTGGCAGTGCTAGCGACGTGGCCCACGCTGATCGTCCTGATCGCGACTGTCGCCTTGTTCAAGGCCGTACATCGTGGCGTCACCCGGCCAGCCCGCGAGACGTTGTTCACGGTCGTTCCGCGGGAGCAGAAGTACAAGGCGAAGTCGGTCACCGACACGTTTGCCTTCCGCCTCGGCGACGCCAGCGGAGCACAACTCGAGCGCCTGTTGATGTGTTGGGGCATCGGCGCGGCGGGCTTGGCTACGGCAGTGCTGCCGATCGCCGCCGTCTGGACGGTGCTCTGCCTCGTATTGGGTGGGGCGCAATCGAGGTTGGCTGCCGCTACGCCAACAGATCCCCCAACTCCTCGCGAATCCGCTTCTGGATCATCCCCTTGATCAGCATGGCCGCCATCGGCAGCTTGGCGTCGAGCTTCACACAGGCATCTTCCACGGCCACCGTCCCCGAGACCTTCATGCCGGTGGCCTTGAAGCCGAACGAAAGCGTGTCGCCGTTCCACTCCTCGTGCAGGTCCTTGACCTGGTTGCCGTAGTTGTCCCGCACGAAGCTGAATTTATCCTTCAACCGCCGCAAGGCCTCGTCGCGGCCCAGGGCGTGTTGGGTTTCCATCGTAAGTCGTGGCATACTGTTGGCTCTATGCGTAAAGTAGTCGTCTCGCTCCGCGAGACGGACAATCATCTCGCGGAGCGAGATGAATACTATTACCCCCTCACCCAATCTTCCCCTTCAACTCCGTTAGCAGCCGGATGCCTCCCCCGATCTCCTCCTTCTGCCGCACGGGGTCCTGCGGGAATTCTCGTTCGATGGTCAGCGGGCCATCGTAGCCAAGATCGTTCAACGTGCGGAGGAAGGTCTCCATGCCGACCTGGCCCGCGCCCAAAGGCATCTCGGCACCCCACTCCTCGCCCGGCTTCTCGGCCCAGTTGGCGTCCTTGCAGTGGACGCTGCGGACCAGATGGCCGACCTTCTGCAGCGCTTCGATCGGTTCGCCCGACCCATAAAGGATCATATTGGCCGGGTCGAAGTTGACGAACAGGTTGTCGCGTTCGACGGCCGAATGAAACTGCAGCAACGCGTCGGCCGATTCCTGGCCGGTTTCCAGGTGCAGCCGCTGGTTGTTGCCGGCACAGTGATCGCAGACCTCGCGGGTAACGGCCACCACTTGCGCGAAACGCCCGTCGGCCGTGTCGTGTGGAACGAAGCCGATGTGCAGTCCCACGGCGTCGACGCCCAACATTCGGGCAAAGTCGGCGATCTCTTGCATCTCGGCCGTGCGGGCAGCCCGGGTCTCCGGCGGCACCAGGCCCACCGTGCGGATGCAGGTGGGGATATCGGCGTAGCTCTCGCCCTCGAATCCGCCGAAGACCACGCTGATCGTGATCCCAAGCTCCTTGAGCCGGGCCAAAAACTGTTCGGCGTGCCGTGCGGTTCGGGTCGATTTCTGCGGGGCGTGGAGTTGGATCGTGGGCACGCCCAACTCGTGGGCCACTTCAAGGTTCACGCCCAAGCCTGCGTCGATACTGGCAAATACGCCCAGGGGCCACTTTTCCATCGAATGTTCCTCGCTTGATATCGGTTGCTGCCGTGCCGGCGGTGACTAAACGGACATGCGGCGACGCGGACACCGCGTAGTCAAACGCTGCCGGTCAAATCGACCGGTTATTCTAGAACGCATCCGTGCCGAGCATAACCCACCCCTGAGCTGTCCGCGTAATCTCCACCAAGACAGGGGGGCGCCAAGCCGGCCACCAAAGCAAGGGCGGGATGAGAGAGAGAAGCGCCCGGGGCCACCAGGCGTCTGCCACAGCTTACACTATTGCCAGGCGAGCAATCCGGACTCCTGCCGGAAGAGCACGCGGCGCCGACTGCGCTGGACCTTGACCGGCAGTACAAAGGCGAGGCCGGGGCCCCACGGCTCATGGACTCTGCGGAAAAAGGTTCGCACCAGTCGGCTTTCTGCCGAGGGGTCGGGGCATTCGGCGATGGGCACGATCAGCCAGTCGACCTGGCTGGTTTCCAACAGCGGATCGGTGATTCTGACGCCACGCTTCTTCATGATTGGGTCCCTCCTTCTGCCCCACGTTCTTCTGCCCCACGTTCTTCTGCCCCACGATGCGAAGGAGGTGTGATAGCAGGTTTTGTGCCGGGCGGGGAAGAAACGTCGCAACACCTTCGACGACAACGAGTTAGAGAATCGCCGCAAGAGGCCGAACGCGGCCAGAAGGCAACAAGTGTCGTCAGCCAGACCACGCAGCGTTGCGTTCGCTCAACGCCCCTTCCCCGGCTGATACGCGCTGCGGGGATCTTCCCGTGGCGAGGTCGCCGGGGGCTGGCCGTCGTCCTCGGCCGGCGTGGCCGCTTCGGCAGATGTCCCGAGAAACGCCGCTTCGACGAAGTAGGCACCCCGCAGCGCCGCCCCGGGTTCGGCCAGCCAGCCTTGCAGTTGGGTCTTGCCGGCCGGCAGATCGACCTCGAACACGGCGCCGCTCGCTCCGGCGTCGATCCGCTTGATAAAGACCATGCCGCCGACTTTCAGCCGGGCCAGATTCGCCGAGAGCGGATGTTGCACCACCGCCGGACGCTCGCGCAGCGTGAATCGATAGCGGCCAGCCCGTTGAACCTCGACGGCCCAAAAACCGTTGGCCTGGACCTTCGACGCCACGTGCGTCTGGTGCCAAGGGACGACCGGACCGTGCCAGTCGAAGCAGGTCAGTTCGGTGGGGTTCTGCTCGGGCGAGCCGAGTACGATCGCGCAGTATTCGTCGAACCGTGTGGAGACTTCCTTGTACCACTCTTCGTAGTCGAAACGCAGCCGGTCGACGACCTTGGGGTAGTCCGTGGCCACGTTGAGCACCTGCCGGGTGTCCTCGCTGAGTTCGAAGAGTTCCCGGCCGTCGATCAGCCGGAACTCGTCCGTCACGCCGTACACCTCCGTGTTGACCACGCGATACCGTTCGGCCATCACTGACGAGTTCCGCCATTTCATCGGCTTCTCCAGCCGATGCGACTGTACGAACAACGTCCGCGGCGACCAGTCCTCCAGGCTCAGCAACAGCGGCAGCAGGCTCTTGCCGTCGAACTCCAACTCCCTGGGCACGGGCAGATTGGCCAGTTCCATCAGCGTCGGCAGCAGATCGATATGGGCGGTGAGTTGCGGGATGTCGAAGTCCGCAGGCAGTTTTCGTGGCCAACGGATGAAACAAGGCACCCGATGCCCCCCCTCGAAGGCCGAACCCTTGCGGCCCCGCATCTCGACGTTGTATCCCTTGCCGGAGGTGCCGTTGTCGGTGGTGAAGATCACGATCGTGTTGTCGGCCAGCCCCAGCGTGTCGAGCCTGGTCAACAGCCGCGCCATGTTCTCGTCGAAGTTCGTGATGGTGCCGTAGAACGCCGCCAGCGCCTCGGGCACGCCGGTTTCGCGATACGGACGGCTATACTTCTCGGCCACCTGATGCGGCGCGTGCGGCACGTTGGCCGGCAGATAGACGAAGAACGGCCGATCGCGGTTGGCCTCAATGAAGCGGATGGCCGTGGTGAATAGCACGTCGGTGCAATAGCCGGCGGTCTTGGTCCACTTGCCGTTGAAGCAGAGCACGGGGTCGAAATGAGTGTTACCCCAGTAGTCCGACACGTATCCGATGCCCCCGCCGCCGTGGACCAGCGACAGTTGGAAGCCGCGATCGGCCGCACGGAACGGGTAGTTGTCGCCGAGGTGCCACTTGCCGAAGACGGCCGTGCGATAGCCGGCCACGGCGAACAGATCGGCGGCCGTCTTCTCGTCGCGCCGCAGCAGCGAACGGCCCATCATCGTGTGCCAGACGCCGGTGCGGCATGCATAGCGGCCGGTCAACAGTGCCGCCCGGGTGGGTGCGCCGGTGGGGTCGACGTGAAAGTTGGTCAGCCGAATGCTCTCTTCGTGTAGCCGGTCGAGCGCCGTGGTCTTGAGGGTCCGGTTGCCGTGGCACGCCAGGTCGCCGTAGCCCTGGTCGTCGGTCATCACCAGCACGATATTGGGGCGTTCGCCTAAAGCGCCGCGAAAGTCGGCCGGCTTCTGCGGCGGTTGCGGCGACGCGCCCAACACGGCCACCACGAGACAATGTGCGATTTGCGAGTGGAACATGGTCGGTTCTGGCGCGGGTCATCCCCACCAAAGTTGCCCCACACCCGATTGTACAAGGCCACGCGCGCACGTCCCAGAGTCGTCCGCACGTCGATACACGCCCCGAACCCCCCGCGTCGGGTGGTTAGTAATTTGCAGGAATGTGCCGATTTGTGCTATGATAGGGAATTTGAGGGGGGGTGCTCCCTGGCATTTTGACGCCTCGGATGCGCAACGCAAGACGCGGATTCCTGTTGACGTTTTCGGTGCATCTCGGTGCTGTCATCCGTCGCTGCGAAATGCCGCTTACGGTCGGTGTCAGCCCGTCGCTTCGTGAGAATCGCTGCGTGAGAATCGCTGTGTGAAAGGCTGCCACCATGAGGATCTTCCGGTCTGCGGCGGACGTTTGGAGCAAGAAGGCCGCACGCCGGCAACGCCGGCATACAGCACGGAGGCGGCGACGCGAGGACATTCTCTCGCCACGGCTGGAGACGCTCGAACCGAGGTGCCTGCTGGCCGGTGACCTCTGGGTGGAGAGTCTCACGGCCGTCGGTGGTCAGAGCGCGCCGCTGGACGCGATCGAGATCAACTTCTCGCAGCCGGTCCAGCCCGGCAGCTTCACGCTCGACGACGTCGCGCTGCTCGGCCCGGAGGGCCCGATCGCGCCGGTCGGGCTTACCGAACTGGCCGCCGACCGCTACCTGCTGGACAACACCGGTCTGACCGGCGAGGCCGCTTATCAACTGACCGTCGGCCCACAAGTGCTCGAGGCCGGCGGTCTGCCGATGGACCAGGATCGCGACGGCACCGACGGCGAGACCGGCGAGGACGCGTTCGTCGCTCGGTTGCACCCGGCGCCCGACGGAGCGGGCCCGGTCGTCGTCGGCTGGCAGCCGGATCGGCCGGTGGGCGACGCGCTGTCGGAGATCGTGGTCACCTTCGACGCGCCGATCGACGCCGGCACCTTCTCCAACGACGACGTGACGCTCGTCGGCCCCAGCGCGGAGGTTCCGCCGGGCGACATCGTGGTCGCTGCGCTCGACGCCACCCACGTGCAGCTCAGTTTCCCTGCGCAATCCGAAGAGGGCCCGTACCGGCTGACCATCGGCCCCGAGATCAGCGACCAGGCGGGCGTCGACATGCCGCAAGCGGGCGGCCGGCTGGCCTACTCGACCGATTTCGAGTCGGGCGCCGGTGAGGAGTGGTCCGATACGGCCACCACCGACGATCCGACCGCCACGCAGTTTCTCGGCCGCTTCGGCAATCAGGAGGCAACGCTATCGGTCGATGCGTTGCCCCCGCACGAACAGGTGGCGGTCGTATGGGACCTGTTGGCCATCGATAGCTGGGACGGCGGCACGTCCGACTATTTCGGCATCGACGTCGAAGGCAGCACCGGGGCCGACTTCGAGCACACCTTCCACTACAACGGCAGCTCGCATAGCTATCCCGGCTCACCGGACGTGAACGAGCAGTTCATGTTCTGGTCGTCCTTCCCGGAGTCGATCTACCGCAACGTGGCCCACACGTTCGAGCATTCCGGCGATAGCCTAGAAGTGACGTTCTACGGCCGCGGCTTGCAGGCACTGGACGACGAGAGTTGGGGTATCGACAACGTACGCGTCTACGTGTTGCCGGAGGAGACTGCGCAGCACACGTTCGCAGTCGACTACACCGGTCCGGTGGTGACCGACGGCGAAGCCGGCCGAGCGCTCGAGTTCGACGGCACCGACGACCGCATGACCGCCTCGCACGCGCTGCTTAACGGCGTGGAAGACCTCAGCCTCACGTTCTGGTACAAGACGACCAACACGGGCGATCAGGCCGTGATCAGCGCGGCACGCAGCGGCGAAGACAACGAACTGCTGGTGATGCTCGAGCACGACGAGGAGTTGTTGGTTCGCCGACGCGGCACGGCACGGCGCTGGGACTTCGACTCGATTGCCGACGGCCTCTGGCATCACTACGCCGTGGTCCGCGATGCGCGGGCCGGCAATGTCACATTCTATCTCGACGCGCAGTCGCTGGGCACGCAAGACTTCTCCGGGGCGCCGCTGGTGGTCGATCCGGGAGGGCTGTTCGTCGGGCAGGAGCAGGACTCGCTCGGCGGCGGGTTCAGTACGGCCCAGGCACTCGACGGCGAGTTGGAGAGCCTTGGCATCTGGAGCGAAGCTCTCGACAAAGACGCCGTGCGACGCGACATGGCCCGCACGCCGTCCGGCGGGGAGACGGGCCTGCGGGCGCATTGGTCCTTCGACGACGCAGCCGGCACCACGGTCGTCGACCAAACCGGCCACGGCTTCGACGGGACGCTCGGCAACGGCGACCCGGCTACGGAGCCGCTGCGCGTCGATTCCGCGGCCCCCATCGGCTTGGGAGACGCCGATCTGGCCGTCACGCCCGACGCACTGCGAATCACCTACTTCGACGCCGCCGGCATTGATCCGGCTACCGCGACCGACGCGGCCAACTACGCGATCCTCTCCAGCGGCGGCGATGCGACCTTCGGCGACGGCAACGAGTTGGACTTCAGTGGCCGGATCGCGGCGATCGACTTTGACGGCTTCGCGGACGGCACTAGCGTGGCGTCGCTGCGTTTCGATCCGCCGCTGGCGGGCGACGTCTATCGGCTTACCATCGACGGCACTTCCAGCGTGCGTGACCTGGCCGGCAATCGCCTGAACGACGGGGCCGATTTCGTCGGCCAGGTGACACTCGCCGGCGACCCGGCGGAAGTGGTGCTCGATTTGACTGCTGCCAGTGACTCCGGCATGCTCGATGACGACCAGATCACCGCCGACACCACGCCCGATTACGACGTGACCGTCAACAAGCCCGGCTGGATCGACGTCGATTTCGACGGCGACGGCACGGTGGACGAGTCGCGGTTGGTCGATGCAGGCGGGACCTACGGCTTCACCTCGCCGGAGTTGGCCGAAGGGCAATTCGACGTGGAAGCGACGCTGCGTGCTGCCGCGGGAGACACGGCAAGTGACTTGCTGACGGTTTCCGTCGACACGGTCAGCCCCCAGGCATTGCCGGGCACGACGACGGTCGACGGTCCGCATCAGGTGCGGCAGATCACCTTCAATGAGGCGATCGACCCGACGTCGTTCGGCGTCGACGACGTCACGTTTGAGGGTCCCGGCGGGGCGGATCTCTCGCCGGCGTTGTCGGTCGTCGGCAGCGGCACGTTGTTCGGGGTGTACGTCGCGCCGCAAACGGCCGCGGGCGACTACACGATGACCGTCGGGCCGGCCCTGGCCGACCTGGCCGGCAATCTGCTGGACCAGAACATTGACGGCACGGGCGGCCAGCCGGACGATCTGTTCGTCGACGTGGTCACGCTGCTTCCGGATACGGCACCGCCGCAGATCCTAAGTGCCGAAACCGACGGCCAATCGACGCCCGGCCGTAGCGCCTGGAGCGTGCAATTCGACGAGTGGATCGACCCGGCCGAGTTCACGGCCGAGGACGTGCTGATCGAAACCGGCACGGGCACGGTCGACGTGGCGGGAATTGCCGTCGTGCCGGTCGAGGGCACAGCGTCGCTGCAATGGGCCGACACGTTGATCGATTTCAGTTCGCAGTACGGCACCGGCAGCCGTTCGGCCGCGCAGGCATTGGGTCCGCCCGACACGACCAGCTACGGCGACCGCTCGACGGCCTGGGCCACTTCGAGCACGAACATGGGGCTACAACACATTGCCGTGGGCTACGACCGGCCGGTTTTCGTTACCGGCGTAACAGTCCGGGAGACGTACCGTTCGGGCTTCGTTCGGCAAATCGAGTTGATCGACGTCGGCGGCGGCCACCACGTCGTCTGGGCCGGCGTCGACCCGAACGAATTGGGCCAGATCGCCGACTTCACGGTCGAATTCCCGCAGACCGACTACCTGGTCAAGGGCGTGAAGGTGACCATCGACACCGACCACACGACCAGCCGGGAGCAGATCGACGCGATCGCCCTGCACACGTCCGATCCGCCGGGACTGTCGTCGCAGTTCGAGGTCACGTTCCCGGCCGACGTGGCCACGGAAGACTATACGCTCTCGATCGGCCCCGACGTGCCGGACGTCTCGGGCAACCTGCTGGACCAAGACCAGAACGGCACGGGCGGCGAGCAGACCGATGTCTTCCAGGCGACGTTCGAGGTGGACGCGTATCGCACCGTCGCCGGCACGCTGCATGGCGAGCACTATTGGCACGGGACCGTACAGGTTAGCGGAGATCTGACGATTGCGGCCGACGCGCGAATCAACGTCGATCCCGGCACGGTGGTTAAGATCAACCCGGGCGTGTGGATGAGCGTTTACGGTGAATTGGCGTCCTGGGGGACGGCCGCCAATCCGGTGGTTTTCACGTCGTGGCGCGACGATGCGGTTGGCCAGGACGTCACCGCGGAAGATACAACGGCCGCGGCCGGCGACTGGGAATCGATCCACTTCATCGACGGCGACGCCAGCCGGATGCTGCACACCGAGGTTCGCTACGGCGGCAACTACTGGAACCCGGGCAACACCGGCGGGTTTACCGGGGCCGTGCGAATCTCCAATGCCGACGTGGAGCTGACCGACGTGCTGTTCTCATCGAGCGATGGCCGCGGCGTACACGTCCATTCCGGCTCGCCGAAGCTGACCCGCGTTACTGCCGACTCCGCGCGACAGGGCGGCTTCCAGCAGGACTTGGCCGCCATGCCGGTCTTGGCCGACCTGACGGTGACCAACTCGGGCATCAACGGTATCACGCTGACGCCGGGCACACTCGGCGGCGTGGCCAACTGGTCGTTCGGCGGACTGACGGGCTACTTGGCCGGCGATCTGGTCATTAACGAGACGGGCGAACTCACCATCCAGCCCGGGCAAACCGTCAAGGTGCATTGGGGGGCCTACATTTCGGTCAGTGGGACGCTGGAAGCGACCGGCACCGCGGCCGAGCCGATCGTACTGACCGCGCTGCGCGACGACACCCACGGCGGCGACACCAACGCCGACGGCCCCAGCACGGCGCTGCCCGGCGATTGGGAGAGCCTCTACATAAACGGTGGATCGACCGTGGCGCTTCAGCACGTCGAAGTCCACTTTGCCGGCAATTACTGGAGCGCCGGGGCCGGGGGTGGCTTTGTCGAATCGATCCGGCTGGCATCGTCCGGAGCCGCAATTCGGGACGTCTACGTGTTCGACGCCCAGCACGTGGGCGTGGGCGTTACGGCCGAATCGCCCACGCTGACGAACGTCCACGTGGTGCGAGCCGGCGGGCCGGCGTTCTCCGGATCGCTGGCGGCCAGCCCCACGGCGACCAATCTCACGGCCATCGGCACCACGGCCAACGCCTTTTCGATGGTCGGCGGAACGCTCCACGGGCAGCGGACCTGGTCGGCCGGCGGGCTGCCGATCCATCTCGGCGGCGTGGTGACGATCGCCGACGACGGCGAGTTGACCATCGTGCCCGGCCAGATCGTCAAGCTCAGCCACGGCCAGGAGATCAACGTCAGCGGAACGCTGACCGCGGCGGGCACGGCGGCGCAGCCGATCGTCTTCACTTCCTGGCGCGACGACACCGTCGGCGGCGACTCGAACAACGACCAGGCAACCACCACCCCGGCCACCGGCGACTGGGAGGCCCTCTACTTCAACGCCGGCTCCGACGCCTCGTTGCTCGAACACGTCGAGGTCCGCTACGCCGGCAATTACTACAGCCCGCACCATCCGTCGGGCTATCGCGCGGCGATCCAAATGATCGACTCCGACGCCACGCTCCGCCACGTGCGCGTCAAGGACGTCGACAACTCGGGCATCTACCTCAACCTTGGCACGCCCACGCTCGAAAACGTCCACATCACCGGCGCCCGCTGGCACGCGATCTTCGCCGAGTCGGCCGCCGAGGCGACGATGACCGCCGTGACCGCCGCCGACAATTTCTCCGACGCCTATTGCATCCGCGGCGGCACGCTGAGCGCCGACCGCACCTGGAACCTGACGACGATGCCGATCGTCTTCTACGGCAGCCTCACCGTGGCCGACGGCGGCCGGCTGAAGCTCGAACCGGGCGTCGTGTTGAAGCTCTGGTACGGGCAGTTCCTGCAAGTCAACGGCACGCTCGACGCCCAGGGCACGCTGGCCAATCCCATCGTGGTTACCTCGCACCGCGACGACACGGCCTTGGGCGACACGTTCAATGACGGCGACGTCGCAGCCGTGCCCGGCGAGTGGTTTCGCGTTCGCTTCGAGGGCGACAGCTCTCAGAGCGTGCTGGATCACGTCGACTTTCGCTACGGCGGGAACTACTACAGCCCCAACCACGGCAGCGGGTTTAGCCCGGCCGTGCAGATTGCCAATGCCGGGCCGCAAATCCGCAATTCACGTGTGCTGGATGCCGACGCCTGGGGCCTGGCGATGTACAACTTCGCCACGCCGACCTTGGAGCAGGTACACGTGGAACGAAGTCGCCGCAGTGCGTTCTACATGGAGGTTTCCGTCGACGCCACGATGCCCGGGGTGACGGCGGCCGACTGCGCGGGCAACCACGTGGAAGTGCCGGCCGGGACGCTCAGCGGCATCGAGCGGACCTGGGACGCCGGCGGGCTGCCGTTTCAACTCAGCGGCGACGTGACCGTGGGTGCCGACGCGACGCTCGAAGTTGCCTCCGGGCAGGTCATCAAAGCATACAATCGGCTGTCGATGCTGGTCGACGGCACGCTGATCACTCACGGCACCGAAGCCGCCCCGGTTGTCTTCACTTCCTGGCGCGACGACTCGGCCGGCGGCGACTCGAACAACAACGGCGACGCCGACCTGCCCGCCAAGGGCGATTGGGAGTCGCTCGAGCTGCGGGCCGGCTCCGACGCCTCGCGGCTTGCGCACACCGAAGTTCGCTACGCGGGCAACTACTACCACACGGGGCACGGCAGCGGCTACCGTTCGGCGCTGCAGGTCTCCTCCTCGGCCATTCTGTCCCACGTTTCCGTGCTCGGCGGAGACTACGTGGGGCTGGCGGTGTATGCCGGAGCCCCCACGATTAACGATCTCTACGTCTCCGGCGTACGCAACCACGCCGTCTACGTGGCCTTGGCTGCCGATCCGCTCTTCACCCATCCGATCGCCGATGGAAACGCCGCCGACAGCGTCTGGCTGCAAGACGGCACGTTGAACAACGAGATGCATTTGGCGGCGATCGGCCTGCCGTATACGCCGGGCGGCAATCTGGTCGTCGGCACCGAAGGCACGTTGACGTTGGACGCCGGCGTGGTGTTCAAGATGACGAACCGGCAGTACTTGCAGGTTTCCGGCACGTTGGCCGTGGTCGGCACTGCCGCGCAGCCGGTGGTGTTCACGTCTCGCGGCGACGATGCCGTTCTGGGCGACACGTTTGGCGACGGATGGGTCGTGCCCCAACGCGGAAGTTGGGAGTATTTTCATATCGCCGACACCGCCACCGTCACCGCGCTGGATCATCTCCACCTCCGCTACGCGGGCAACTACTACGGCCCGGGCAATCCGAGCGGGTTCCGACGCAGTCTTTACGTCGACACCGACGTGACGGCAAACGGGCTGGTGGTCGTCGACAACGATTTCGACGGCATCGAAGTCCGCTACGGGGCCACGTTGACCGTCAACGGAGGGCTGATCGGCAACACGAACAAGGCGGGCGTCTACGTCTCGAACGGCAACGCCGTGCTCAACGGCGTAGGGTTCTTTTCGGCCGCCCAAGGCGTTTGGGTCGACAACGGCCACTCGGCGACGATCACCGGCTCGGCCTTCGAGGACCTGACCTCCGGTGTACACTACACCGGCTCGGCCTTCGGCAACGTCGACGCCCGAGGCAACTGGTGGGACGACGACGGCGGGCCGCTGGACGCCTCGGCTGCCGACGGGCAGATGAACGTCAACGAAGACGGGCAGCCGATTAGCGATTGGATCGACTACGCCGATTGGCTCGCGGCCCGGCCCGACTTGCCGCTGGGGTCGTACGTGGTGACGCATTGGCCGCAGTTGGCCGGCGCGCCGATCGAGCACGTCGACGTACATTTCTGGGCGCCGATCGATTTGG
>CAYYNP010000076.1:0-33808 GCA_964472545.1 uncultured Planctomycetaceae bacterium
CGGGCTACGGCAAGACGACGTTGATGGAGTATATCGCCAATCGGTTGGGCATCGTCTTCATGAAGATCAACGGCCCGGCCCTGGGCCATCAGGTCACCTCGCTCGATCCGGCCGAAGCCCCCAACGCGGCCGCCCGGGAGGAAATGCAGAAGCTGAATCTCGCCTTCGAGATGGGCGACAACGTGATGATCTACGTCGACGACATCCAGCACTGCAACCCCGAGTTCCTGCAGAAGTTCATCTCGCTCTGCGACGCCCAACGCAAGGTGGAGGGCGTCTACCGTGGCAAGACGCAGACCTACGACCTGCGCGGCAAGAAGGTCGCCGTGGTGATGGCCGGGAACCCCTACACCGAAAGCGGCGAGAAGTTCAAGATACCCGACATGCTGGCCAATCGGGCCGATACCTACAACCTCGGCGAGATCATCGGCGACACGCGCGACGTCTTCGAGATGAGTTACCTGGAGAACTGCCTCACCTCGAACCCGGCACTGAACAGGCTCGCCAGCCGCAGCCAGGCCGACGTCTACGCGGTCATGCGGATGGCCGAGGAGGAGTCGGCCGAGGGCGTGGACCTCGAAGGTAACTACTCGCTGGCCGAGGTCAACGAGATGACCTCGGTGATGCGCAAGCTGATGCGGGTCCGCAACGTGGTGCTGCGGGTCAACCAAGAGTATATCCGCTCGGCCGGCATGGCCGACGACTACCGCACCGAGCCGGCCTTCAAGCTGCAAGGCTCTTATCGAAATATGAATCGCATCGCCGAACGCGTGGTGGCGGTGATGAACGACGCCGAACTCGACGCGCTGATCTTCTCCAGCTATCAGAACGACGCCCAGACGCTGACCACCGGCACCGAATCGAACATGCTGAAGTTCAAGGAGCTTAACGGCTGGCTTCAGCCGGAGGAGGCCGTTCGCTGGTCGGAGATCAAGAAGACGTTCGGTCGCAACGTGCAGCTTCGGGGCGTGGGAGAGGACGCCCAATTCGGCCAGGTGCTCATGCAGCTTACCAACTTCAGCGAGGGGTTGGGCTCGATTCGCGAGACGCTCAACAGCGGCCTGGAGCGGATGCTCGACGCAGGCTCGCCAGAGGAAACGGCCGAGTCGACGCTGACGGCCGCCTTCGACGCCGACACGCTCGATACGATCCGCTCGGCGGCCGGCGATCTGAAGACGGCGCTGGCCCGGCCACAGCGCCCCGACACCGCGGGCGAGTCGATCGACGCGATGAAGACCGTGGCCCAGGAACTCAAACTGGCGTTGGCCCGCTGGGGACAACCGGACTCGGCGGGCGCGTCGGTCGACGCAGTCAAGACGGTCGTCGAGGAGTTGAAGTCGGTCTTGGCCGAACGTCCCGCGGCCGCGGCCGCATCCGCCGCACAGCCGCCGCCGGAAATCCAAGTCGTCAGCAAGGTACCCGCCGCGATTCTCAACGTGCTGCGGCAGCAGTTTCAGTTGATGCAGGGCTGGATGAAGCCGGTCTACGAGAAGACCCAAGAGCAGACCGAAGAGGTCCGCGCCCTGCGCAAGTTGATGGACAAGAACCTGGCCACCTACACGCTGCTGATGAACCAGCTCGAAGAGGCCGCCGCCAAAGACGACGACCTTTACGACAAGCTGGCCAAGCACAAGATCCTCGTCAGCAACCCCAAGTCGGCGAAGAAGCCGGCGAAGAAGAAGGGCAAGGGGTCGAAGTAGTCGCCGACCGTGTCCGCGCGCCCTGCGCCTCTGCCCTGCGCCTCTGCCCTGCGCCTCTGCCCTGCGCCTCTGCCCTGCGCCTCTGCCCCTTGTTGCGAGGCCGCGTCTGGCGCGTTGCCGTGACGTTCTTCTGGCTCCAGTTCACGCCTCTTGATCGCGGCCGTTGATCTTGTCGACGACCACGGCCAGGAGAATCACGACGCCCTTGATCACAAGCTGCCAGTTGTCGGAGACGCCCAGCACGGCCAGGCCGTTGTTCAACACGCCGATGATCAGGCAACCGACGACGGTGCCCAGGATCGAGCCACGCCCGCCGGAGAGCGACGTACCGCCGATCACCACCGCGGCGATCGAGTCGAGTTCGTAGCCCAAACCGGCATTGGGTTGGGCCGAACCGATGCGCGACGCTTGGATCAGTCCGGCCAAAGCAGCCAACAGCCCGGCCAACGTGTAGACGCCCAGCTTGATGCGATCGACGCGCAGGCCCGAGAGTACGGCGGCCCGTTCGTTGCCGCCGACCGCGTATACGGCCCGGCCGAATCGCGTTCGGAGGGTGACCACTACGAACAAGGCGACCAGACCCGCGTCAATCCATACGGGCCGGGGAATCCCCAGCCACGTGTCGGGGCTGAAAGGGCCGAACGCATCGCCTTGCCACGAGATCGGGTCGCCGCTGGTCCAAAGCCGTACCAACCCTCGCGCGATGCTCATCGTGGCCAATGTGGCGACGAACGGTGGAATGGCGAGGCGGATCAGCGCGGGCAATCCGGTCCGTCGGGCGATCGTTCGCGGCACGGGAAGGCCGGTGACCATCAGGCCGTTGAACAGCCCCAGCGAGGCCCCGACGGCAAGTCCGGCCAACACCGAGCCAAAGAGCGTGAACTCCAGATGCACGCCCAGGTGGTCGATCGCCAAACCGTCCTTCAGTAGCCCTGCTGTCACTGCGCCAGCCAACGCGAGGACCGCGCCGACCGAAAGGTCGATGCCGCCGGAAAGGATCACCAGCGTCATGCCCACCGAAAGGCAGACGTTCACCGAAATCTGGCTGAGCACGTTGGCCCCGTTGTCGAGCGTCAGGAATCCTTCCGAGAGGCAGCTCATCACGAGCACCATCGCCGCCAGCGCGATCAGCGACTGGAAGCGGGCGGCAATGGCGGCGAGTTTCTGCTTCGACGGGGACATGGCGCTATCGCACCTTCAACTCGATGGGGACGATCGCGATCGGATCCAGATCGGTCGCCTCGACGGCGATCTCCGCGCAGCCGACGAACTGCACCGTGTCTCCCACGGAGACCGCCTCGCGAAACGGCGGCAAGACCCGGTCTTCCACGAGGCGGTTCAGCGCCGCGGAAATGCCGTTGAAGTCGACCTGATTATCAAAGTTGCTGGGGTCGATCAGCCCCGTGCCGTCGCGAAGCGCATTGTTGAAGATCGGGCCGGTGGTCACGTGGACGGCGGGCGTGGAGCCCTCGCCGTCCAAAGACAATGCAACGAACTCATCCTCGACGCCCACCACGTGCCCTCTGCCTCGAACGAAGTAGTAGTAGTCACTCTTCTCCGCGAGCGTCACGGCGTACTGCGACTTGGCCGCGTCGGGATCTTTGCGGATCGCCGCGATCAGCGTGTCCGCGTCGACGGCCTTGTCGTACTCCTGCGGCAGGCGTTCGTTGAGGAACTCCGCCGCGTACGTCTCCGCGTCGAACGCTTCGGCGTCGCGTTTCTGCCGGGCTTCCTTCTGCGGTAGAACGTGAAACAACGGGAAACACCAGAAAAGGACGACAACGGCCACGATCAGAAGCGACCGGACGAGCCACTTTCGAGATGTCTCACTCGGCGCACCCATGGTCAGCCGTCCTTCTTGCCGTACGCCACGTATTCGTCGATGTTCTCTTGCGTGACGAGTTCGACGCCGACGGGCACTTTCTTCTCGAAATCGCGTTTGCCGCGGAGATACGCATCGGCCGATTCGGCCGAGGTTCGGGCCATCCGCTTGGGGAATTGCATCACGGTGGCCTCGATCTTGCCTTCCGAGATGGCCTGGATCACGTCGGCGGCCCCGTCGAACCCGAAGACCATCACGTCGTCCCTTGCCGCCACGGCCAGGGCCCGGTACGCCCCAACGGCCATGGCGTCGTTGCCGCAGAAGACGGCCTTGATATCGGGATGTGGCGCCAGCAAGGCCTCCATCACGTTCATGGCCTTGGTGCGATCGAAGTCGGCGTTCTGCTGGGCGACCATCTTCAGGTCGTCGTAGCGGTCGACGACGTAGTGAAATCCGTCGGAACGGCTCTTGGTGTTGTTGTCGCCCTCGAGCCCCCGCAGCTCGATGTACTCTCCCGCCTCGACGCGTTTGGCGAAATACTGGCCCAGTTTCACGGCCCCGGCGTAGTTGTCGGAGAGCATCTGCGAAACGGCGGCTTCGGTGGAGTTGATTTCTCGATCCATGCAGAAGACGGGAATCTCGGCGTCCATCGCCTTCTGGGCGCTAATCACGGAGCCGTCGGCATCGGTGGGGTTGAAGAGGATCGCCTGGTAGCCGGCGGTGATGATGTTCTCGAAGTGCTCGGCCTCCTTGGCCGTGTCGTTGTTCGAGTCGAAGATCGTCACCTCGTAGCCGAGCTGTTCCGCTCGATCTTTGGCCGTGTCGCTGAGCACGACGAACCACGGGTTGTTGCGCGTGGAGACGACCACGGCCATCCTGCCGGGCTGGAATGGGACGCCAACCGCACCGTTACCGGTCGCACTGGCATGGGTCACTTCGGCGTCCGTTGGTGAGGAAGAAGAACATCCCCCGAACGTGGCCGCAAACAACGCCGTGGCCGCCACGGCCACGGCAAGAGAGAGATACCTTTGCATGTTTTGCACTCCGTGGATCGAAATGTTCTCGCTACAAGAGTCGGGCGACGGCCGACCGCCAGCCGTCGTAGTACGCTTCCGCCGTTTGGGCATCCATCGTAGGAGAATAGAGCGTGCCGTCGCGCGGCAGGGCGGCCAACTCGTCAAGCGAGTCGTAGACACCCATGCCCAGCATGCCGGCCATAGCCGCTCCCAGCGGCGAGAAATCGGGCAGTTGGGCCACGTTCAAATCGAGACGGACCACGTCGGCGATGAACTGGACCAGGAAGCCGTTCGCTGCCGCCCCACCGTCGGCATGGATGGCTGCCAGCGGCACGTCGGCATCGTGTTTCATCATCTCAAATACGTCGCGGATCTGATAAGCGATCGACTCCAGCGCGGCACGCACGACGTGGTTCTTCGTCGTGTGGGAAGTCATCCCCAGGACGGCCGCGCGGGCCGTCCGGCTCCAGTACGGCGCGCCGAGGCCGGCGAAGGCCGGCACGAGATAGACGCCGCCGTTGTCCTTAACGGCGGTGGCCAGAGCCTCGGTTTGGCGGGCGTCGTCGATCAGGCCGAGTTGGTCCTTCAGCCAGGCGACCGTGGCCGCCGAGTAGTTGATAATGCCCTCGAACGAATAGGTGAGCTTCCCGCCCAACGACCAGGCGATCGTAGAAACCGCTCCGCTGTCCGTGTGTCGCAACTCGCCGCCGATATTCAGCAGCACCGACGACCCGGTTCCCAGCGTGACCTTGGCCGTGCCCGGTCGGAAACACCGCTGTGCGAACAGCGACGCCTGCGAATCGCCCATCACGCCGCAGATCGGCACGGCCCCCGGGAGCGCGCCTTCGACGTCGGTTTGGCCGTAGCGCCCGTCGCTGTCGCGGACCTCGGGCAGGGTTGCGAGCGGGACGTCGAACAGGTCGCAGAGTTCTGCGTCCCAGCAGTTGCGGCCGATATCGAAAAGTAACGTACGGCTGGCGTTGGTGGCGTCGGTAGCGAAGCAGCGTCCGGCGGTCAGCCGATAGATCAGGTAGGTGTCGATCGTGCCCACCAGTGCCTCGCCGGACCGTAGTTTCTGACGGATGTCCGGCCGGTTTTCCGCGAGCCACTTGAGCTTTGAGGCCGAGAAGTAGGTGTCGATCTTCAGCCCGGTCTTATGGCGGACGTCGGCGGCGTGGCCTGCCTCCTCGAGCCGGCTGCAGATCGCGTCACCCCGGCGGCATTGCCAGACGATCGCGTTGCATAGCGGCTCGCCCGTGCCGCGGTCGAAGACCACGATCGTCTCTCGCTGGTTGGTGATGCTCAGGCAGAGCGGCTCGAGGCAGCGTGAGGCGTCTTGACGGTCGTGGATCCGCGCCATCAAGGTCCGGACCGCTTCGACCGTGTTTTGCCAGATCTCCTCGGCGTCGTGTTCGACCCAACCCGGCCGGGGGTAGATCTGGCGATGATCGATCGAGGCCTTGTCGATCAGCCGGCCACAGAGGTCGTAGAGCAGGGCCTTGGTGGCCGAGGTGCTCTGATCGATCGCCAGCACGACGCCTTCATATCTCGGATCGATCGTCATACGGTACCTCCCCGGTCAAGCAGGTCCTTGGCAACTTGCACCAACGCCGCAGCAGAAATGCCGTAGTGCGTGAGGATCTCCTGCTGGCTGCCGGTGACCGTGTATTCGTCCGGGATGCCGACGATCTTCATCGGCAAATGCACGCCGGCCTGCATCAAGGCGGCGGCACACGCCTCGCCCAGGCCGCCGCAGACGGAGTGCTCTTCCGCTGTGATGAGCGCCCGACACGTCGAAGCCGCGCCGAGCAGCGTCTCGGTGTCCAACGGTTTGATCGTATGCATGCTGTCGACGCGGCAAGTAAGCCCCTGCTGCTCCAATTCGGCCGCGGCCGCTACGGCATGGGCCAACGTTTCGCCCGTGGCCACCAGCGCCACGTCCGTTCCCCGGCGGATCGTGATCGCCCGGCCGATCTCGAAGCGGGCGTCGTGGCCGTGCAGATGGGGAACTGGCCGCTTGCCGAAGCGGACGTAGACCGGATGCTTCGAGGTGGCGGCAGCGCGAATCGTCTCGCGCGTCTCGAAGTTGTCGGCCGGGGCCACGATGCGAAGATTGTGGATCGCCCGCAGCGCCGCAAAGTCGTGGAGCGCATGGTGCGTGGACCCCAGCGCACCGTAGCTCACGCCGGCACTGATGCCGATCACGTTGACCGGGTTGTCCGAGTAGGCCACGTCGTTCTTGATCTGCTCCAGAGCGCGGGTCGTAAGAAACGATGCCGGCGACACGGCAAACACGGTCTTTCCGGCCGACGCCAGCCCGGCAGCCATGCCGACCAGATTCTGCTCCGCGATGCCTACTTCGACGATCTGGCCGGGCAACGCCTCGGCAAACGGCACCAACTTCGCCGATCCGCGCGAATCGCCGGTCACCGCCAACACGTTGCGGTCCTCTCTCGCCAGCGTCAAGAGCGTGGCAGCAAACTCTTCGAGATTCGGCCGGCCCATTCGCATGATCACTCCGTGATTGCCTGGTCGAGAATCTGCATCGCGCGCTCGTACTCCTCACGGCTGGGTACCCCGTGATGCCAACGGGCCACGTCCTCCATGAACGGCACGCCCATGCCCTTGATGGTTCGGGCGACGATCACACTCGGCTTGCCCGGCTCGAAAGGAACTCGACGCAGTACGTCGGTCAAAGCCGCCACGTCGTGCCCGTCGACCGTGCGCACGCTGAGGCCGAAGGCCCTGAACTTATCGACCAACGGCTCAGGGTCACAGACGTCCGAGGTCTTGCCGGTGATCTGCAGGTGGTTTCGGTCGACGATAGCGGTGAGGTTGTCGAGCCGGAAATGGGCGGCCGCCATCATCGCTTCCCAGTTCGAGCCTTCGGCCAGTTCGCCGTCGCCCAGCAGCGTAAAGACCCGGTAGTCGGCGGCGTCCATCTTGCCGGCCAGAGCAATGCCGGTGGAAATCGGCAGCCCGTGGCCCAACGCGCCGGTGTTCTGCTCGATGCCGTGGACCTTCCGCGTGGGATGGCCCGCGTAGTCCGAGCCGTATCGGTAGAGCGTCTTAAGGTCCTCCTCCGGAAAGAACCCCCGATCGGCCAGCACGACGTAGAGCGCTTCGACCGAATGTCCCTTGCTCTGGATGTAGCGGTCGCGGTTCCCCTCGGTGAACGTCTCCGGCGAGACCCGCAGGATGCGGTTGTAGAGCACGCTGAGGACGTCGACGCACGACAAGCTCCCGCCGGTGTGTCCGGCCCCGGCCTGCGTAATGTAGCGCAAGATGCTCTTGCGGTACTCGATCGACTTCAGCGTCAGTTCGCGGTCGTTCATGTTGGTTTCGGCGTGGACGGTTCGTCCGCTTCCGTTCAGCCGCTCAACGGTTCGTGGTGGTAGACGTCCCAGCCGAGATACGTCTCAAAGGCCTCGCGTAGGATGTCGGCGACCGTCGACGCGTTGACGGCGACGTGGTGTTCGAAGCCGGCGGTGCAGACGAATCGCAACAACTTCTGTAGCCGCGGCACCCGGGCCACCGCCCGAGCGCCGAACGTGCGCAGTTCGTCGGCGGTCAATTCGCCCTCGCCGACGTAGCCGCGGATGACGCCGTGGCGATCGTCGGTCGTCAGCCGGGCGAACGAGAGCGGTCCGTCCGGGGCGCGGCCTTCGAGCGTCCCGTACGTCTTCTCTTCGCCAAGAATCGAGCCTAAGATCGGGGCCGTGCTGATGCACGCCTCGGGCAGGAACGACTTGGCCCAGTTGCCGCAGTGAAAGAGCACGCACTTGTCCGAGTCGTCGCCGTAGTTGTTGTTCCAGTCGACCAACGCACTGGGCGTGCCCGAGGCGAGTTGCAGAGCGTACATCGAGAGCACGCCGGTCACGTCGACCTCGCACGCACTGGGCATCAGCCGCTGGCTCATCATGCTCATCAACGTGCAGACGTTCACTCCGTAGTTCTCTTGCACCGAGGTCCAGCATTGGATCGCCGAGGCGTCCAGAGCGTTCTCGTCCATCCAGCCATCGATCACGACGGCCAGTTTGGCCATCCGCTCAAGTCTATCTGCCGGCACGCCGTCGGTCGTGGCGTAAGCATGCATCGCGTCGAGCCGGATCTTCACCTCGGCCTCGCCGGCGTCGAGACGATCCGCCCGGCCCAGGATCTCGGACAGATCGACCGTCGTCACGCTGATCCCGTTGGCCTCGAGAATCTTCTCGCTATATCGCACCGTATTAAAAGCCCCAGGCCGGGCACCGATCGCTCCCAGCCGGGCGCGGCGCAGCCCGCCAACCACACGACAGATTGCGACGAACCGCCCGAGATCGGCCCGAAAGGCGTCGCTTCGCGGATGGACGACGTGGGCCCGCGTGAGCGAAAACGGAATGCCGGCCTGCACCAGGTTGTTGGTGACCGAGATCTTGCCGCAGAAGGCGTCGCGGCGGTTGGCCGGGTCGAGCTTGGCCGGGTCGTCCGGATAGGCCTGCACCAGCACGGGAACGTCCAAGCCGGAGAGCTTCAGCGTGTCGGCCACGCCCTTCTCATCGCCGAAATTCGGCAGCACGACCAACACGCCGTCGATCTGTTCGGCCTTCGAACGAAACAGCGCAGCACACTTCTGCGCGTCGGCGTAGGTCTCGACGCCCCCCAGTTTGCTCTCTTCTTCGGCCAGCATCACCGCGTCGACTTCCAGTGAGCGAAAGACCTCCACCACGTCCTGCCGTGCCTCGCAGACCAGATGATCGGGAAAGAAATCCCGATTGCCGATGATGACCGCAAGGGTCGCAACCGCCATTGGTTCTCTCCGTCCTGGGATACTCAGTTCGAGTCAGCGTATACACGACGATGCGTGCGGTAGGGCCGCTACCATCGTCTGGAATCTGCCGATGGCGGTAAGCCCGTGTGGCCGGTTTGTGGGCCGGTTGGAAGTCAACTCACCGGGAACCCCACGCCGGCGTCTGTTGTCGAATTGGCGCACAATCCCAAGCATACGGGAATTGGCCTTCAAATCCAAGGCAGGCCTGCAAGGTCTTTTCGGCCTTGGGTTGCGTCGGTACGGAGGTCTGCCTCGGGTTCACTCTTCCAAACAGATTACCCGGCCGTCGCGCGTAGACACGTAGAGGCGGCCTGCCGCGGCAGCCATGCCGTCCCAGACGGGCGGCGAGTCGAGCTTGACCTTGCTGACGGGTGTTCCGGTTTCGGCGTCGAGAATATGGAGTTCACCTCCGGCACGGCCCTCGAAAGTTGCCCAAGGATCGTCCGGCTGCACGTTCGCCGGCGGGCCGGCCGCGGCCACGCGTTTCTCGCCGGCGACCATCGCCCAGGGATAGATCGGGAAATGGAGATGCCGCCAGATGGCTTTCGACGGCGGCTGGCGCGATTTGCCGTAACGTGATCCTCGCGGATCCGCCGAATCCGTGGCGCGTTTGTCGGCCCTCGACGTGGTGGCGAACAACAGGCTGCCGCCGACGTGGAGGTTCGGATTCGCCAGCCAGCTCGGCCCCTCGCCGTCGAGGCCGGCCACACGCTCGGTCGATCCGCCGGCGGGAACGTGGAACGTCTGATTCGGGCCGCCGGGCAGATTGGCCGCCGCAACATAGGCCCGGGTGCCGTCGAAGGCGATCAGGTTTCCCTTGGCCGAAGCAACGTTCGACTTGAAATGCCAGAAGGCCCGGTGAAACCAGCGCCGATTGGCGAATCCGCCGTCGGCGGCCAACGTCGGTTGGGTCGACGCCAAGGCCGCCGGCCACACGTCGTTCACTTCGGGCGATAGATCGAGCTTCCGCTTCCGCAGGTAGACACCGACACCGTCGGTGGTCAGGATGTCTGCTAGAGCACCCTCGGGCAAGTTTCCGGTGGTCTTGGTATCGGTCTGGATTTCGTGGATATGCTGAACGTCGAGCAGCTTTCCGGTGGCCGCGTCCAGGGAGTAGGCGTAGACGCCGTTGTCCAGCACCGATGTCCGCCCGGCCACGAAGTAGGCCACGCCGCCGCTGACCAGCACGCTGCCGCAGACGGGCCAGCGGCTTTCGAGTTGGCCGAAGGCAACGATACGGCGATCCTCGGGTGCGGCGTTGAATTGCCAAACCGCCGCTCCGTCGCTCGCCCGCAGGCAATAGACCCGCCCGTCGCGGCAGCCGAAGAGCAAGTGTCCCTGCCACACGGTTGGCGGTGAATCGACACGCCCGGCGGCCGTGAACGCCCAGGCCTTCTTGCCGGTTGCTGCGTCCAAGGCGATGATCTGGTGTGTGTCTACCGACGCCACGAGGACCATTCCGGCGGCGATCACCGGGGCGGAACACGTGCTCGGCAGTCTCACGTGCCACGACACCTTGGAGGCCGCGGGAATCGGGCTCGTCGCCATGGCGCTGCGCATCGCGTCGTGCCGGAACGTAGGCCAATCGGAGGAAGCACGCTCGGGTGACGACGCCAAAGGGGCATCGACCTTGCCGTACGCCGGGCCTTCGATCAGCCTGCCCGTGGAAGGCGTGGCCGGCCTCTCCCGACGCGCCTCGCCCGAAGACATCGCCAAAAAGCCGCGAGGCTGAAACTGCATGTAGCACTGGCAGTGGTCGGGCGGTCGATAGACCAGCCCGTTGCCGAGCACGTGCCCCGAGCGGCAGCCGGTGCGCATCCAGTGGTGCAGCGTGAGCTCTCCCGTGCGAAAGTCGACAAACTCCGCGCCGCGGCGGCCGAGCACGGCGTAGTTCACCGTGGCCCGGTTCGGGTAGCAACGGTGATGGTGGCCGACGTTCAGGGCCTTTTCGATGTTGTGCACGACTTTCTCTTCGCCGGTAGCGGCGTCGAGCCCGATGAGCGTCATCGCCTTGCGATCGGGCAGCCAGACGGTCTGGCCGATTGCGAACACGTCGGGCCAATCGATATAAGCGATGGGCGTCGCCTTGTCGTTGCGCCATAGCTCTCGGCCGGTCGCCGGATCGACCGCCTGCAGAATCGCTGCGGTGCCGTGCTTCATAGCTCGGGCGGGCGTCAGGTGCAGTACGAACAGACGCCCGCCGTGGCAGATCACGGTGTGCACGTTTTCGCTGGCCAACAGGTGATAGAGGTTGCCGACGTTTGTCTCCGCTTCCCTAGATGTCGGCAGCACCAGACGATCGATCCGCCAACGCCGCTTTCCCGTTTGAAGATCCAAACCGACGACGTGCTTCTCGTCGATGAGGAAGACGCCCTGCTCGGCAACGGTGAGATTCAGATGCCGCATCGACGCCATGCGGTCGATCTTGGCCGCGCTGCCGACGAACGGCCCGGACTTCCATCGCACGTCGCCCGTTGCTGCCTCGATTGCCCAGACGTGCTTTCGCGACGCCGGCGGGCGATTGCCCGTCGGTTCCGGACGGACGCCCTCACCGGGCCACGGACGCTGGGGCCGATCGTTGATGCAGACGTAGAGCACGCCGTCGTGCAGCACGAATTCGTCGGCGTGTTCCGTGCCTTCATAGGTCATCACCGTCTTGCCGGTGTCGGCTGCCATGGCGGTGACCGGGGCGTCGAAACCGAGCGTGACGTAGACGCGGTCTGCTTTGGCGACGAGACGTTTGCGCACGTGCAACGGGTGGTTGAACCTTGCCGCGTGGCTTTCGGTCCAGTAGCTCCAGGCGGCCGATCCCCAGTCGCGCATGTCCCGCTTCCAGAGCAGCAGGCCGTTGAACGCATCGCGGGCCACCAGCCGCCACTTGCCCGGCATGCCGGAAAAACCGAGCGGGGCCTCGTCGACGATGGCGAAGATCCGCCCGGCGGAGGTGACCGTGGCCGTAATGCTGGGCTCGATGCCGTGATGCCGCTGGAAGATCGGCCCGCAAACCCACTGCAAACGGCTCGGCGGCCCGACGCGCTCGTCGTGCGAGACCATATTGCCCGCCGCCGAATAGCGAAAGTGCGTCCACTCATCGATCTCCGCGGGCCACGGCCTGACGGTCTTCTGCCAGGAGTTTGCACCTTGGCCGTCGCGTAGGCGGACCAACATCACGCCGCCGGGGGCCAACACGCGCAACCCGTCGTCGCGACGTATTGCATCGCCGTCCTCCACGACGAGCAGGTTCACCAGGTTGTCCGCATAAGGCAGTTGCCCACCCGAGAACTGCTCGATCGACACGCGGCCGTAAAGACCTCGCGATTGCACGTACCGTCGCGCCCGCTCGACGTTGGCCGCATCGGCGTCGAGACGGTGAACGAGATATCGATCGTCGGCACCAAGCTCAGCCGTCAACGTCGCGTCACCGCCGACGTGGACCACCAGCCCACCGGCCGTTTGGGCCGCACGCAGAAGTTCGCCGTCCGCGGCGGCTTCCACCGTCGCGGCATGCACACCTGGGGCAAACAGAAGCAGGGCAATCGTCGATACTCGGTCGGCGAGCTTCATGCGGGTTCTCCTTCGTAGCGGCCAGCGTTCTTCTTCGGTACATCGTAGCATCCGGCGACGTGTGATTCGAGTGGCCGCCGTCTGGCCGCCGATCTGGTGCCTCTTGCACTCGAGCCGGCACTTGCCCGAACGAGGGGTAATACCCGAGGCATGCACGGCCCGGCGCCCCCGGAAACCTCCTCCCGTTCCTTGACCGTAGCCAAGAGAGTATGGCCAACATGGTTGCTCCGGCGAAGACTCAGGAACCATGGGTCGTCCTTGCTCATGGAAGCGAGGAAGTAGGAAACATGGCGCTTGGATACCGTTGGCGTTGCAGTGCCGTGTGCTTCACCCCACTCACCCGTTTACCGTATGTTCGCCGACGGACCTAGGCCACGTCGCCCATTCGTGATACGATAGCGTAGTCGATCATTCTCACTATCTCTGGAGGATAGCCGTGCCCAGGATTGCAATTCTCTTCGGGTGCCTCGTGGGAATTGTGCTCACGTCATCCGCCGCCGTCGCCACGGAGATTGCGGAGGTCAACGATACTCAAACTGGGCCGGCCTTGCGTTATTCGCCGGGCTGGACGGCGTGGCAAGGTCCCCAGGCACGCGGCGGTTCGCTGCACTACGCGAATCGAGACGGCGATTCTGCCGAGTTCACGTTCGTGGGTACGCGCGTCGATCTGATTCACAAGACCGGCCCCGACTGCGGCATCGCCCGGATTTCGATCGACGGTGCCGAGACTCGGCTGCCGGGAACGGCAACGGCGGAGTGCGACACGTACTCACCCGCGGTCGAGTGGAACCATCGGACCGTGCTGGCCGAGAAGCTCGCACCCGGCGAACACACGATCCGCATCGCGGTTACCGGCCGGTGCCACGAGCGGTCTTCGAACACCTACGTGCAGATTGTGGGATTCGACGTCGACGATTCGAAGTGGCACACCCGGGCGGACGAGCAGCGCCGTCGAGAACAGGCCGAACTCGCAGCCCAACTGGCCGGCTATCGCGATCGTTGCCCGCCGATCGCGTTCGTCAAGCGGCATCACTTTCGCTCGCCGGGCGCCGGCGGCGTGTTGATCTGTTGGGACGTCTTCAGCCCCGGCGGCGGCATCTACACCTGCGACCCGAGGCACCCCGAGCGCGGCGAACGCGAGATCTTCCGCAGCGAGCAGGGCGTGGTCTTCGATATCAGCCTCTCGTACGACGCCCGCAAGCTGCTCTTTTCCTGGATCGACCTCAGCCAGCCGGGCAAGGACTCGTTCCACGTTTACGAAATCAACGTCGACGGCACCGGCCTGCGGCAGCTTACGCACGGGCGCTTTCACGACGTCTGGCCGATCTACCTGCCGGACGGACGGATCTGCTTCGTATCGACCCGGGTGAAGTCGTTCTCGATGTGCCAGGACGCGGCGGCCTCGGCGATGCACGTGATGAACGCCGACGGCTCGGACATCCGGCGAATCCAATTCGGCACGCTGGCCGATTTTTCGCCCCACGTGCTCGACGACGGTTCGATCCTGTTCACCCGCTGGGAGTATCAAGACAAGAGCGTCTTTTCGGTGCAGAGCCTCTGGACGATCAACCCCGACGGCACACGGGTGAACCTCTTCTACGGCAACACGATCACGATCCCCAACACGATCTGGCAGGCAAAACCTATCCCCGGCACGCGCAAGGTGCTTTGCACCATGGCTCCGCATCACCGGAACCTGGTTGGGGCGATCGGGATCCTGGATCGGCAGCTCGGCGTGGAGAATCCGGCGGCCTTGACGAACATCACGCCGGAGATCCCCTACGTGCCGACGACCGACCTGCATTGGCAGCCCGGCGATCGGCTCTTCTATTGGTCGTATCGCGACCCGTATCCGATCGATCGCGAGCTGTTCCTGGTCGCCTACGGCGGGGGCGGCGTAGAGCGCTACCGGCTGCACTTGATGGACTATCAGGGCCGCAAGTTGCCGTTGTGGGAAGATGAGGCGATCTCGTGCTTCAATCCGGTGCCCCTGGCGCCGCGAAGCCGTCCGCATCGCAACTGGGGGCAACCGCCGGCCGATGCAGACTTCGGCACGTTCCTGGTGACGGACGTCTATCAGGGGCTCGGCGGCGTTCGGCGGGGAGCGGTCAAGCACCTGCGGGTGATGTCGACCGTGCCCAAGCCGACCAACAACCGCGGCGCCCGGGCGTATTATATGGGCCACGACATCGTCGATCCGGTGATCGGGGCCGGCACTTTCTACGTGAAACACAACTACGGCACGGTGCCGGTCGAAGACGACGGCTCCGCCTATTTCAAGGCGCCCGCGGGCACGGAACTCTACTTCCAGGCGCTCGACTCCTCGGGCAAGGAACTCTGCCGGATGGGATCGCTGACGCAACTCATGCCCGGTGAGCACCAGAGCTGTATCGGCTGTCACGAACCGCGGCATTCGGCCCCGCCGATTCGCCCGGCGGCGGTTATCGCGGCGCGCAAGGCCCCGGTCGAGATCACGCCGCCGACCTGGGGCGCCGGGCCGGTAGATTTCGCGAGCCAAGTGCAGCCGGTGCTCGATCGGTATTGCGTGGAGTGCCACGGTGGTGTCGATCCCGACGGCGGCGTCGATCTCTCCGGCGACAAAACGCGGCACTTCAACATGGCCTACGACAATCTGGCCCAACGTTCGCTGGTGCAGTTCTTCTACCTCACGCCGCCTCAGGAAGAAACGGGCAACTTCCGGCCGATGGCGACCGGGTCGTACGTCAGCCGGGTGGTCGAGTTGATCGAAGGGAAGCACGGCGACGTCAACGTCGACCCCGAAAGCCGGCGGAAGCTCTACACGTGGATCGACGCCAACGTGCCCTACTACGGCACGTACGAACACACCCGGCCGGGCACGTCCGGCTCGCGCGACGCCTGGGCCGGTGCGTGGAGCAAGCAGTTCGAAGCGACGTTCGCCGAGCATTGTGCCGACTGCCACGGAGGGCTCGATATGCGCTACAACCGGCAATCTACCTGGGTGAATCTCACGCATCCCGAGACCAGCCGCGTGCTCGCCGCCCCGCTGGCCAAGCCGGCCGGCGGCTTGGGGCTCTGCAAGGCCAAGGACGGCAAGCAGCCGATGCAACTCGACGACAAGTCGCACCCGATCTACACCGCGATGCTTCGTGCGATTACCGAAGGCAGCAATGCGTTGGCGGCCAATCCTCGCATCGACATGCCCGGCGCCAAACCGGCACCCTACCAGCAAGACTTCGGCGGCCTCTTCCGCGGCGGGGGGCGGTGATGATAGTAGTCATCTCGCTCCGCGAGATGTCACCTCGTCTCGCGGAGCGAGACGGCTACTATCCACCGGCCAGATCGGCCGCTTGTTTCTCGCTCAGCATCCCGCTATAGATCCGCACATCGTCAATCGACCCGTGGAAGTTGTTCGCCGGCTGGTCTTTCCATCCGTCCCAGGCCCCGATCCCAAAGCCGTCGAGATCCAGCCGCAGGGCCACGCCAAGGTGTTGTTGGCCGGCGAGGCGTCCGTCGAGGTAGAACTGGGCACGTCCGCCGGTCCGGCCGTCGGCGACGAGGACCACGTGGTGCCAGTCGCCGTCGCTGATGCGGCGGTCGGCCTTGCAGTGCGTCCAGTCCCAGTCGCCCGTGTTGACGGCAACGTTGGGTGTGCCGTCGGAGAGCAGGCTGAGGTGTACCGTCCCCGGCTGGCCGCCGTGGCCGAACAGCAGCGGGTTCCACTGGTGCTTGAGCGACTCGGCGCGGACCCAGAGGGCGATCGAAACGGCCTCGTGTTGTCCCAGCTTGGCGACCTCGAGGTAGTCGTCGCCGTCGAATCGCCGTGCGCCGCGACCGTCGTGTCCTTTGACGATGGTGGTGCCCACGATTTTGGCCGGGTGTTTGCCCCCGGAGGCATCGGCGGCCGTATCCGAGTCCGCCTCGTCGAGCGGCCAATGGACCAGGAGCCTTGCCGGCAACGGCTCCAACCTCGGCGGCGCAGCATACTCGGGCCGGACTCCATATGCGGAACTTAACGACGGCACGGGCCGGAAGTCCGCCTGGCCACGATACTTCAGATGCCGCCGCCCGTAGTACGACCCGTAGTACGGGGCGCCGCAGTCGATCCAGGTCACCAGCTTGATCCACTCCGCTTCGGCAAGTTCCACGTCGTAGTGGTCCTTCCGCAGCACGTCGATCAGCTTGCTGCTATGGGAGCCGTGCGCATATGGCTCCACGGCCGCGGCGTTTTCCATCGCGTAGGTCACGCCGCCCCATTCGCGGATCGTGTGCACCAATCCGCCTTGCAGCAGGTTCTCATACGAGCGGCAGAAGTGAGTAGTCAATTCGCCGCGCAGATCGGGCGCCGCCTTGGGATCGCTGCCGTCGTGACACTCGACGCAGTGCCGGTCGAAGATCGGCTGCACGTCGGCGGCGTAGTCCAGCGGACGCGGCGCGACTTCGCCCGGTTGGGCGGCCAGTTCCTTAGGAGAATGCATCAGTGCCATCGTGGGCCGCGAAACGGGCGCCCGCGTGCGGTGCTCGTGGCAGCCGATGCACGAACGCCGCTCGCCCCGCTCGAAGCTGACAAACGTCCGCATCCGCTGCACTTGCATGAAATCCTCGTCGAGCGCCTGGAAGAACAGATTCCTGCCCGCGGGCACTTCGAGGCAAGCCGACCCGTCCTCCTCGACCGGCACGATCCCCCGCAACACGGCCACCCAAATATGACCGTTGTAGCTCACGGCGATATGCCCGCCGAAGCCGTCGGCGCCGCGGTCTTCGCCGCGCAGTGGATCGATCTCGGCGGCCCAGGGCTTGGGGATCTGTTCCATCACGCGGATGTATTTCACGGTGCCCGGCTCGACGCCGTCGAGACCGCGGTAGACGTTGCTGAGGAAGACGGTGGCCGTCGGTTCGCGGCCGGGCGGCTCGTCCGTGGCGTCTGCCAACTTAGGCGCTTCGCTGCCGACCGACGGCAACGTCGGCGGCACCCTCCTGGGGCGAAGCGGCATCGGCTGCCAGCAGGAGATTTCCGGATCGTGGTAGATCGGCACGCGATTGCCGAACGTGTCCAACAGGTAGATGCCGTAGCCCGCCGGGTGGTTGTAGCGTCGGTCGGGATTGCACGAGACCAGTAAGAACTTCTCCGAAAGCGGATAGGGGTCGCTGTAGAACGGCCCGAAGACGTCTTCTCGCCACACGCCGTTGCGAAGCTGGAACAGGCCGCGGAGGTTCTCCGCTTTCACGTTGGGCGTGAGATTGGTCATGGCGGCCGGGGTGCGTTTGCCGTGATCGAGGTTCAACAGCAGCACCTGCCCCACGCCCAACGGCTCGTGGCCACAGCCGATGCAGACCGCCAGCCGCGGATGGCCGGGCACCTGGCGGGCCTGCCAGAAGACGCCCGGGTTGGCCAGGTTGTCGCCGTAGAACTCCTCCGGGGCCGAGCCGTCGGGGCGCATCGTCCACAGCGGCTGCACGGCGGCGATCCCTTTGTAGACGTATTCCCAACGGTTGTAGAGAATCCGCCCGTCGTCCATCACGGTAGGTGTGAACTCGCTCAGCGCACCCTGCGAGATCGCCCGCAGGCCGCTGCCGTCGGCGCTGATGCGAAACAGGTTCGTGCAGGCCAAATAGTGATTCGGCGTACACAACACGCCGTGCTCGGATCGCGTCGAGGCGAAGCACAGCCCGCCGTCGGGAAGGTAGCAGGGATGGACGTCGTCGGTCCAGAAGCGGTAGCCCAGCAGGCCGTAGAAGCCGTCGCCGGTGCTGGTCTTGCCGTAGGTGGCGATCCGCTCGGGTTCGTCGTCGGGCGGGTGCGTGACTTGCCGTAGATTGTTGCCGTCGATGCCGATTTCGTAGATGCGATAGCCCTCGGGTTTGGGGCGGCGATGGCCGAAAACGACCTTCTTCGCGTCGAACGAGAGGTCGTAGCGATCGAAGACGCCGTCGGCCAACTGCGGCGCGAGTTCACGAACCGAGCCGTCGGCCATCGAAAGCACGCAGAGGTTCCCGCCGAAACGGCTGATGTGTTGGAAGTCGTCGTAGTAATGCTTGCTGTTGTAGGTGTAACGCTTGACGAAGAGGATCTCGGCGCCGCGCAGCATTGGGTTCTCGTCGACCAACATGCGGCGACGCATGGGGGGTATTTCCGCCATCAGCCGTCGCGTCACATCGCTGGCCGGATCGAGCCCCAAAGCCGCCTGGGCCGAGAGCCGTTGTTGATATTCGTCCAAGCACGCGCACAACTCCGCCCCGGGGTACGCGTCCGGATAGCGTCCGCTCAATTGCTGCACCGCGGCACGCAGGCGGGCCAAGTCGCCTGCCAGTTGAGCCAGAACCGACGCCTGTACGCACAGATCGAGCCAACGGGCGTCGTCGCTTGGGGGGCTGTCGCCTTGGAGTTGGCGCAACCGCTGCAAGAGCTTCGCCCCGTCATCGCCGCAATCCGCAACGAGCCGTTCGATCAGCCGCTCTTCCAACCCGGTGCCATCGGCGGCAAACCAGCCGTCGGCGGCGAACCAGTCGGCATGGACGAGGTCCAAGAGCGGATTCTGCGCCGCGGGGAAGTCGCACCGGACCTGCGCCCAAAGCCGATGAACCGGATTTGGCGACGCCGAGAAATAGAACGACGGCTCGCTGCCCGGCGTGATGCGGATTACAAGCGTATTCTCTCCGGCGGCGAGATCCAAAGCCACCAAAAGCTGGTCGACCGGGGTGCCGTCGAGCCGGGTGGCGCAGCCGTAACGCCCACGATTTATGTGCGTCTCGGCCGATGCCACCTTATGTCCGGCGAGCCAAAGCTCCAAGCGATCTCCGCCGCCGACGCCGACCACCAGGCGTATCGCTCGCACGGCACGGATGTTTCGCGTCAGATAGACGGCTTGGCTCGAAGCGCCAGTGCCCAAGGCAATGACCTTGCCGTCGACCAAATCCTCTCGCAACGACCAGAGCGCTCGGCCATCGGGCAACTTTGCCGCCATGTCGATGCCGTCGCCCAGCCGCACGCGCCCGTCAAGGTCGGCTGCCGGCAGCATCGGCGTGGCCGACCAGGGCCCCAATTCAACCGTCTGAATGTTGGCTGGCTGCTGTTGGGCCCAATGCGCGTAGGCCCGCCGCGTTGCCAACAACGTTGATTGCAGGCTTTCCTTCCCTTCATACAGCGCAGGCTTGGCACAGCCGGGCGTGGAGCACCGTGCGGGACACGGGAAGGTCCAAACCGTCAGAAATACGGCCACGACGGGCAACACGCGCACGGGCTTTGTCATCGGGCGTCTCCGGTCCATTAGCGGGAGAAGACTCGCACACGCCCATCTTGCCCAAAACGCGCCCGGAACTCAACCCCGCGGCCGGCAGGCGGCGGCCGCACGACGGGCTGTTGGAGACTGGAAAACCGGTTGCAGCCGTGCTACGATCTCTGTTGATGAAGCGATTCCAGTGCGCGTGAACCTATCCGGATCAACTGCCATGAGATTTCTCAAGTCTCTCGTTTCTGTGTACGGGGTTCTGGCGGTGTGTGCAACTGCGTGTGCCGAACCATCCGCTGTGGAGAAGCAACTCGCGGTGCTGGTGGGCGACGACGGGCTCAGCCATCCGCTGGACGTCTTCACCGTCGACAAGCAGAAGCTGCATGCGATCAACGGGCGCGATCGCTTCATCGGAGCCGGTTTCCAGCCTTCGGTGCTGATGGATCCGCAGGGGCACACCCACGTCTTCTTCCAAGCGCGGCTCGACGGTTCCGGCGACCGATCGGAGAAGATGATCGCGCACGTCGTCAGCCGCGACGGCGGGGCGACCTTCTCGGGCGCGAAGTTCGTCAACGCGGTGCCTATGCAGACGTACGCCGTTTCCGCTTTCCTGCGTACTGCGCAAACGGGCGGGCCGCGGATTTCGATCCTCACCAGCCTCTCGATCGACGAGACGATTGGGCGGCTGGAGGATCCGGCCGCGATCCAACGGCAGTTGGGCGTCGACGTGACGGAGTTTTCGCGCCGCGGCGCCACGCTCGTGTTGGAGTTCTATTCCGACGATCTCGGGCGGACGTGGAATCGCAAAGAGCATCGCAACGTGTCCGATCGCGTCTATCGGCGTAACGGCCGCGACTACTACCTGGCCTTCATCAACCTCATTGGCCAGGTGCGGCGGATCGAAGCCGGACCGTACTCAGGGCGGTTGCTGCTAGGTGGCCCGTTGCGAGGCGATTATCTGCCGTGTGAGGACTATCCACATTTCCGCAACTATCACGCCAGCAGCTCGCTGATCTATAGCGACGACGGCGGTGAGACGTGGACGTTCGGCGGCGTGGTTTCCGACGCGACCGCTTTCGCCCACAACGAAGCCTCGGCCGTGGCGGTCAACGGCGGACGCCAAATACTCATGGTACGAAGGAACAACGCACGCGGCGTCAATACGAAGACGATGCACTACAGCCACGACGGCGGCCGGACGTGGCAATCCGGTTTCGTCAGCAACATTGCCGCCACGCGTTGCCTGCAAGTGCTCGAATCGCACGGCGACCTGGTCCTCTGTTCCGCCCCCGGCGAGACGAACCGCACGCATGGCACGATCTACGTAAGCCGCGACGCCGGAAAGACCTGGACGCCGAAGCTCATCGAAGAAGGCCCGTTCTCGTACAGCACGGTCAACCGCCTCTGCGGCGACTACCTGATCTGCTGCTACAGCCGCGGCCACCACGGCGAAGCGGGGATCGCTGCGAGGGTATTCTCCGTCGATTGGCTCGAGTCGAAGTGACCGCGCTACGGCGCCGGATACATCGTCCGCAGGAACTTCCGGTTGTCGACGTAGCAGTCTTCCAACGAGCGGCCGCTGGTCGTGGCCCCTTCGAGGATCAGCCAGCCGCGATAGTCGATCTCGTCGATCGCTTCCTTGATCTTGGGGAAGTCGACCTTGCCCTTGCCCAACAGGCAGCCGTTCTCCTTCATGTGGATCTGGCAGATGCGGTCGCGGCCCAGGCGGCGGATTTCCTTGGGCACGTCGTAGTCGCTGTAGGTCATGTTGGCCACGTCGTAGTAGACCTTCACGGCCGGCGAGGCGACGCCGTCGAGAATCCGCAGATGGGCGTCGGCGTCGAGCCAGCTTTCGACCCCCAGCACCACGCCGGCCTTTTCGGCCTTCGGGGCGACTTTCTTCAGCCGCGCGATCACGGCGTCCTGCAAGTCGACGTTCCCTCGGATGTCGCCCTTGCCGAAGAAGGCCAGCAGCACGATCTTCACGCCCATGGCGGCCATCACGTCGACGCACTCGGCGACCCACCGCTCGGCGTCCGGCGAGGTGGCGTAGGGCACGCTGTTCAACACGCCCATGGCCAGCGAGGGGATTTCGATGCCCAGCCGCTTCGAGGCATCGGCATATTGTTTGCGGACTTCTGCTTTGCGGAGATCAAACGGTTCTCCGCCGCCGGCGAAGCTTACTTCGACGCCGTCGATGCCGACAGCCTTGGCCACTTCCAGCGCCGCGATGTCTTGCCGCTTGTGTAACGACCAGTCGCAGGCCCCAATTTTCAGGCCGGGCCGACGTTCGGCGGCGAGTACCGACCGAATCAATGGGCCGAGGCCCAGGCCGGCGGCGGCCGTCGCGGCCAGCATTTCTCGACGTTGCAGAGTGACTCGGTGATCTTGCGGGGAAATCATGGTTGTGTCTCCTGGGGCTTTGGACTGCGGCGCCGAAACGACCGCTGACTCTACCATGGCACGTCCGGTGGATCGTGTCAAATCTACGGCTCACCGAGATCTTCAGAGGTTCTCACCGGGGCAAGCTCGGCACCGACCCGCACAAATGCCACTTGCCGCATGCCATTGTGGCTCGTTTCGCAGCCGCGCCAAACTCACGCGGCGGCATTCGCGCCAGCGATACCCGGGGCGAAGGCCCAGAAGCTCAGACCGCATCGGAAGCTTGAGGAAACAGGCAAACACGAGGCAATAGGCTATCCACGCAATTCACGTTCCAGCGACCTCCCGCAGAAAGTTGGTGGGAAACCGCCATAAATGTCGCCACTTCGGTAGTTGTATTCTTCTCTGGAAAGTGGTAGCATAGCTGTCGCTTTATTGGGCAGCGGGCAGAGGGGTTGACGACGGAGTGGCTCCCCTCCCTCCGCGGCTGTTACTATTTCCGCCCTTTCGCAGCGAGAGAACGGGCGTACGGCCACGAGATGGAGACGTCACCATGCAGGACGATAGCAGTCTGCTTACTCGTCGTTTGATGCTGTTGTTGCCGTCGGGGGTTTCTTTTCTGGCGGTGGCTTGGGTAACTCTGACCGCCCCGCCGAAGCTCGATAGCCCGCGCCCGCGCGAAGGCGACTGCGATTTCCATGAGGTTTCCGGTTCGGAGACCATCACGGCGCGATTGTGGCAGGATCCGCTCACGCCGGCATACGAGGCACACGAGGCCGAAGACGCAGATCAGCAAGGGCACCATCAGTTCGCCCGCAGCTTCGAGACGTTCGAGGAGGCCTTCCGTGCGGAGTTCTTGGCGGCAGATAGTAAGCACACCGATTCTAATGCTACGAAGCAAGGGACATCCCCGCAGAAGAAAGAAGAAGAAGAATACGATGTCACCTTTCTCACAGTCTTCCTGCCGGGCAACGTCTACCCGGACGATTGCGAACAATGCCGCCGCCGCCGATACGCGGTGCTGTGCGCGTTGCAGAGTATGGGATACGTACCCAAGCAGAGCGAGCGCATCGGCTATCTCGCGATACCGCACGACGGGCACGAGGGCGAGCACGACGAGACGTCATGCGCGTTGGCCACAATGCTGCCCTGGATATGCCATGGGGATCACGAACCAACCCATGGCCGGGGTGATACTCATCCCCGGATCGTCCCGTTCGAGTGGTTCGAGTTGTTTAAGCCCCCCGATAAGGCCTCTTCGGTGGCCGACCACCCGCAGAAACTCGTCTTCCTCAATTGGCTCGACGAGTCTTCGCTTTCCGCAACGCCACTGACTGACCTACTCGAACTGCTGCAGGGCTTCGACAAGTCCGGCCAGAAGTTGGACGCCAGGATAGACTTCAAATTCAAGGTCATCGGCCCGGTGAGTTCCACCACGCTAAAGGAGTTCGGCCGTGAGGCAGCGGAGATGGAGCAGACGGGCAACGATACGCACCAGGCGGCGGAAGACACGCCTTCTCGAGGCGAGGATGAGTCACCGCGTGACGATTCCGCGCCGAAGACGGGAGAATCTGACGAGGTCGACACTTGGTTTGGGCAAGCACGCCGGGAGAGGTCGCAGATCAAACATCACCATCCTCACGACGAAGGAAGTGCCCCGGTTAGCCAGGGTGCAGACCCCCAGGAGGAGCAGTTCTCTGACGACTTCCTCGGCAAGATCGAGTTCTACTCGACGCAAGCGACGGCCCACTTCGTGGCCACAGAGTTGGGCGAGTTGCGGAAACGGGGCTTCAAGCGAGTAGTCAACACGATCGGTTCCGACGCCGTGCTGGCGGACCGAATCGTCAAGGAACTCGCCTTGCGAGGCATCTCGCCGGGGAGTTCGGATCACCCCGACGACTACGTGGCGCTGGTGGCCGAATGGGACACGCACTACGGGCGGGCAATGGTCGAGTCGTTCGAGACCGCCTTTTGGCGATCGAGCCGGAACCCGCAGCAGCGAAACCTCGAGTTCACGCCGGGCCGTAGGCAGCGGGCGACCTGGCTCAGTGCGGCCGATCCTCGCAAGAGGCGGCTGCATCTGTACACGTTTCTGCGCGGCCTCGACGGCAAGCTCCCCGCGGAGGCCGGCAGCAACGAGGCAAGTACGCCGCCCGATCTTGGTGCCGCCTCGAGCCCGGCGGCCAACCGCGCCGTCGGGCGCGGACAGACCGACTACGTGTTGCGCATCGTGCGGATGATGAAGCGCCAGGACGTCAAGCTCAAGGCGATCGGGATCGTGGGCACGGACGTCTACGACAAGATTCTGCTGTTGCGAGCGTTGCGCCACGAGTTTCCAGACGCGATCTTCTTCACCACCGACCTCGACGTGGAGTTGACGCAGCCGCAAGAGTACAAGGCGACTCGCAATCTGCTGATCGCTTCGCATTACGGGCTGCGGCTGAAGGACGAAATAGTCCGCGAGCATTTCGCCGGCAGCGAGAAGAACATCCCGTCGTTTCGCGACGGCTATCAGACGTCGCTGTTCGCCGGATGCCTGGCGGCCTTGAACTCGGAGAGCTGCCGTGGGGTGAACTTCGACCGTTTCGACCAGGAGGGGAATCCCACCAGCCAGTTTCCCTGGCAGAAAGAGACGCGGCTGTTCGAGGTGGGACGCCGAGGGGCGTACGATCTCGACGTCCGCGAAGACAGCCACATCCATCCGCCCAGCCCTCGCGCGTCGAAGTGGATCGCCCGGAAGGGCCGCTGGCTGTGGACCGCCATCGGGTTGGTGTTGCTGGTCGTGTTCCTCCTGCCGTTGCCGGGGCCCCTTCGTACGCTGACGCGGCGCACGTTCGGCAGCCACGACTTGTCCGTTCCGGAGAAGGGCTTCGCGCTGTTCGCGTTGGTCTCTCCGTTCGTACTGGTGGGAATCATCGCCCATCAACACGGCATGTCTCAGGGCGAGCCCTTCTCGTTGACCGACGGAATCAGTGCCTGGCCCGGCGAGTGCCTGCGCCTTGCCGCACTTCTGATGGGCGTCTATTTCGTCTTGGAATACGAAAGTCAACGCCGATCGCACCTGAAGTGGCTAGGACACCTGTACAAGCCGGAGAAGAAACGCCGTGGGCTCAGCAAGGTACGGAAGCTCTCGATCTGGATCAAGCTCTTTCGGGCGCAACTCTACGCCGCACTCACCCGGCCGTGGGAGTGGTATGGCGAGAACGGGATCAACTCTTGGCGGCGCGAGTGGTACTACTCGAACAGGGCCAAACGGCCGAAGATCAAGAAACTCATCAATGAGTATTGCCGCTACGAGTCATTCAACATGCGGCTGATTCGAATGGTGTCTCATGCGCTGGTCTATCTGCTGTTGATCGTTCTGCTGTTCACGGTGTTCGGGGCGCCGAGCAGCCCGGTGCGGGGACACTGCTGTCAGTGGGTCGACCGCATTGTGCTCTACGGGGCGGTGGCGTCGTTGATGCTCGTGCTGTTTTACGTCCTCGACGCGACGCGGCTCTGCCGCCGCTTCTGCAAATTGATCGCCGATCCGCGCGTACGGTGGGGCAAAAAGTTGCACAAGGCGGCCAGGCAACGCGGCTTGGCAGCGCACCCGAACGAAGATCTGGCACGCCATCTGCTATACATGCGCATGATCGCAGAGCGCTCGAAGCTCATTGGCAGCTACCTCTACGGCCCCCTGGTGGTCCTGCTGTTGTTGGCCTTGTCTCGCTATCCGAGGTTCGACAACTGGCCTTGGCACTGGCCGCTGGTGCTGGTTTGCCTCGGCCACGTGGCGCTGGTGACCTACGGTGCCGTCGTGCTGCGGAGGTCCGCAAGGCGCATTAAGCAACGCGCTCTGGACGACCTCGCCCGAGCGGCCGCCGCCTACCAGAGGGACTCCGATGAGCGATGGCCCGTCGACCAATTGATCGAAGAGATCAAGAACATCAAGGAAGGGGCCCTGAGCTCACCGGCCACCAATCCCGTGCTTTGGGCGTTGTCGATTCCCTTCGGCGGCGTTGCAACGCTGGCCGCGCTGGAATACCTCGTGGTACACTTCCGCATGTAACTCGCCGACAGACGCCGCCTCAATGCCGGTTACGTCGACAGCCGCTGCCGGAGTTCCTCAGAACAATCTTCCTTCTTCACCCGCCACTGCTCGAGCGAATCGCGGTCGCGGATGGTGACCGTGCCGTCTTGTATCGTTTGGCCGTCGACGGTGATGCAGAACGGGGTGCCCACTTCGTCCTGGCGGCGGTAGCGGCGGCCGACGGCGCCCTTCTCGTCGTAGAAGACGTTGAACTGCGTCTTCAGCTCGCGATAGATCTCCCGGGCGACCTCCGGCATGCCGTCTTTCTTGACCAGCGGGAAGACGGCCGCCTTCAACGGGGCCAGCCGGGGATGCAGCTTCATCACCACGCGCTTGGTCATCTTGCCCTTGTCGTTGGGGGCTTCGTCTTCGGTGTAGGCCTCGCAGAGAAACGCCAGCGCGGCCCGATCGGCGCCGGCCGAGGGCTCGATGACGTGCGGCACGAAACGCTCCTTGGTCTGGTCGTCAAAATAGTTGAGGTCTTTGCCGCTGCCGCGATGCCGCGGCTGGCCGTGCTCGTCCTGCTCGACCACGAACGGGCCGTCCGGTTCGTACTCCTTGACCAGCTTGCCCTCGGTGTGGCTGCGCAGGTCGAAATCGCCGCGATGGGCCACGCCTTCGAGTTCACCAAACTCGCCCTCGGCCAGGAACGGGAAGGCGTATTCGATATCGGCCGTGCCGCAGGAGTAATGGCTCAGTTCTTCTGGCGGGTGGTCTCGCAGTTGCAGCCGCTCGCCGGCTAGGCCCAATTCTACGTACCAGCGGTAGCGGCGGTCGCGCCAATACTGATACCACTGGGCCGAGGTGTCGGGCCGGCAGAAGAACTCGATCTCCATCTGCTCGAACTCCCGCGAGCGGAAGGTGAAGTTCCGCGGCGTGATCTCGTTGCGGAAACTCTTGCCGATCTGGGCGATGCCGAAGGGGATCTTCACCCGGGTGCTGTCCAACACATTCTTGAAGTTGACGAAGATGCCCTGGGCCGTCTCCGGGCGCAGGAAGGCCGCGTCCTCTTCGCCGCCGAGCGCACCGACGATCGTCTTGAACATCAGGTTGAATTCCCGCGGCTCGGTCAGCGTGCCGAGTTGTTTTGCGTCGGGGCCCAGCACCAGCGACGGATCGTCGACCGTCGGCAAGCCGACCACCGGGCCGTCCCATTGCAGCCGCTCTTTCTGCTTGGCGCGCAGCTTGAAGAACTTCAGCGCCCGTTGCTCGATCGCGGTTTGGGCTTCGTCGCCGGAGTCGTAGCTGGCCACGAAGACGCGGTTGCCGTTGTACTCGACCCAACGGCCCTCGACCTGGTCGAAGCGATAGCGCTTCCGCGACTCGCGGCAGTCGACCATCTCGTCGTGAAACAGGTCGTAATGGCCCGAGCACTTCCAAACCTGCGGGTGCATGATGATCGTGCAATCCAGGCCGGTCATCTCGTACGACGCCGGAGCGCCGGGCACGACCTGCGACTCGTCGTGGCCGGTGACCATATCGCGCCACCAGGCCTCGCGCACGTTCCGCTTCAACTCCACGCCCATCGGCCCGTAGTCCCAAAAGCCTTGCAGGCCGCCGTAGATCTCGCTGGATTGGAAGAGGAAGCCGCGCCGCTTGCACAAGGCGACTAGTTGCTCCATTTGCATGGTCACGCGTAGTATCTCCGAAGTAAGAGTTGTGGATTTCATAATCTGGGCAGATGAACATCGCGACCGCGCCGATCATGCCCCAGATCACGACGATAGTGACGAGCTTGGTGTCGGTCACTCGTGAACAATACAGGGGGCACTTTTCGCAAGGTGTGGATTCTCGGCAACCTTGTCAGCGTGCTGGTTGACGTCGGGGAACTTGACCTCTCCCGCCTCCAATTCGATCCTCAGAGTGCCAATACAGGCTCGGGCGTAGCGCCCATTGTCGGGTAGCCCCAGGGAGGGTGCGCGCCCGACCGGTCCCCGAACGGCTCCTTTACATTGGCACGTCGGCGTCAGTTCTGCGCACACGACTTTCGTGCCTTGCTTGGCCATGGCTCGTATGAAATTGTCGTCAGGAGGCCAGTTCTTTTCCTCCTTGGCGGTAGCGGAATTCGATACGAAAGCTACGTCACTGTCGAACTCGACCGCCAGATCCGCAAACGAGAGGCCCTTCTGCGCCACGTTCTGAGGCTTGCCGTGGTGCGGGGCGATCAGCATCTTGCACTTCAATCGGCCTGGATCACTCTTCGCCAATCTTTGCAGAGCGGACATGTCTGCATCGCCGGGCAGGAGTATTCTGTTCTCCCCATAGACGATTCTGTAGACGCAACTGAACACGTTTGCTCCGCCGCGCAACCCGTCCAGGCCGCCGAGTCCGCTCTGTCCTAATAGGGAATCTAACGCCGTTGGGTAAAGCAACTCCGCAACAACGTCGGGATCGCCAGGCGTTCCCGCCCGTTCTCCTAATCGACGGACAGGCTCTACCCCATTGTCGACCACCGCAACTCGGACCTTGGCAAGCTTCTTCTCCTCCTTTGCGCGAATCAACTCCCTTGCACACTCCTTGGGTATGTTCGGTGTGACGGCTGGAAGCCAGACGGTTTCGATGGGCCAGCGTCGACAGATCCACCGCAGGTTGCAAACGTGATCATGGTGGGTGTGCGTCAGGAAGACATGTTCGATTCGGTCGACCTGACTACTGAGGAAGCTCTCCACAATCCGCTTCTCTCCGCCGCAGTCAAACAGCCATGCGCGGCGGTTTGGAAAGCGCAAGACCAAGCACAGTCCATGGCCAACCTGCAAGCAGTACAACCCCATCTTCACGTAGCGGCTCCAATCGCAAGCACTTCGTCGGGCTATTCGGTCGCATGCGCCAAGCGCTCCAGCCACGTATCGGACGACTCAGAGTCGATACCCATTCGAGTCACTTCAAGCCATTGACAGTCGCTGTCGGCGTACCAGAGCGGATCCGATTCGCAAAGCACGCCGTCTTCCAGGATTCGGTCACCGTATTTGTCATAGGCCCCCGAGGGAATCAACCTCTTCATACAGACTTCAAAGGAATTCAGAGTCTCGAACCTGAGACCAACGATCGATTCCAATCCAGCCAGAACGCCTTCGGGCACGCCCGCGTCTCTCGCAGCTTCCAAAGAACATTCGCGCACCTTGAACCAAACGCCGTAGTCCCGCCTCGGGGGTCGGATCCGGGCCTCAAACTCCTCCCCAAGTTGGCAGTGCCACACGGCTGACGGCAGGTACCTTCTATGAATCAACGCGAAGTCCGGCTCCGGCACGTCCACGAACGGAGACAGCAGCCATTCGATTTGCGCGAGATCGCCACGCCAACCGCAGACTCGTCCACGGCAGTATTGTACGGAAGGATTCTCGATATGATACCGCGTCCAGTCGACGAACGTCGACAATCGTTCCCACGAAATCATGTCTTTCTCGGACATTTCGTGCAGCGCAGTCTGGCGGAGTCTCTCTATCTCATCCAGTAGACGTCTCCTGAACTTGGCAGAAGCCCCCTGGCTCGTTGCCGCCGTGAGTGGCGGGATGGGCAACCGCTTGCATCTTGCCCTCCACGTGTTGTCGCTGTTTCGCAGAACGTCCACTACCAACTTCTGAAGGAAGCAAATACGTAGGTCCCCGAGTTGAACTCGATCAAGAAACTCGCATCTGTTGGTCAAAGGGCCGGCCCCAACGAGCGCCGGGCCCTTTTGCATCGCTGGGAATGTGTATTGACCAACGGTATTTGCCCACGACTCGAATTGCGACAAGATCCGCCCGTATGATTCTTTCTGCCTCCCACCGCCCCGCTTGTTGCTAGATCGTCGCGAAGAGCGCTCACCCATCCAATCGTCCTCCCCCTCCGGAAGATATGGCGCGTTCGCGAAACGCCGTCTGTCAGTGCTTTCGATCAACTGCATGGTCTGTGACTCCATTTCCTATTCCGTCCGGATATCGGGAACGGCGATACCCTTCTTTCCCAAACTAGCAGCAGCCTCCTCCAGTTCTTTCTTCAAGGCGACCAGAGAATCCAACAGCTTGTCAAGGTTGCGCTGGTCCAGTTGAAATGACATCTCGCAATCCCTCTCGTCAGTCCCAAGAGCGACGATCCCAACGGGCACATACTCAACTACTTCAGGCTCATACGAGGCCGCCTCATCGCGTAGCGGGTGAAAACCACGACGAAGCACGGCCCTCAGATTCGTTGTGAAATCCACGCTATCGAGCGACGGCATAGCCATTGCAAGGTGCTGGCTTCGAGAATGGAGCCGAGCACAGCGCACGAGCGTATCCCGAAGCCCCGTCAGGAACTCCCGCAACCGAAGCACCTTGGCCTCATCCAACTCCTCAAAGGCGCCAACGGTCTCCAGCCCAGCGACCATCGTGTCGATGTCTTCTTCATGTTCTAGCTGGGCTCTCATGCAGAAGCCGGCGAGTCTGCGCGCGGCGGCGAATGTTGACGGGCCTATCCCGCTGCTGGTACAAAGGGCTAGAATACGGTCCCCAAGGACTTGGTCGCGCTTGAGTAGGTTTCGCCCTTCTGAAAGGAACTCGCGTATCGCAGTCAACTGGTCTGCGCTACATTCGCCGAGGGCTTGTGTGTCCTCTTGCAGTCCCTTCCTGTCCAGTTCCGTGTGCTCGGCGAGAAACCGGCTTTCCAAAAACATCTCGTACTCTCCCGTCCCCGAAGACTAGCCATGCCCCTGCCTAAAGAAGTATAGCCGACCGTTTTCAGCAAATCAAGACCGATGCTGGCCGGTCAGCTATCGGCCAGCAATGCCAACCAAATCACCAGCCAGAATAGTCGAGACTGGACAGCCTGGCAACAGTCTCATCGGGCCAGCCAGGAGACCCACAGCTAGGCGAGGCGGATCCGCATCTCTTGTGTATCCAACTCCGGCACGCCGCCGAGGTGGTCGATCCGCGCGGCGGCCAGGATGTCCTTCTCCATACCCAGCGCCGTCAGCTTGCGCCCCCCGATGCTCTTACGCAGCTCGCCGGCCAGGCGTTCCGGCTCCAACGGCTCGGCCCCCAAAGCCCTGGGCAACGCGAAGGCGTTCAACCACGTCTCGCGGGCGACGATCGCCTGGGCGTTCTGCTCGTACAGCAATCCACCCTCTCGCTGAATCCGCTCGGCCAAGAAGCCGGCCAGCATCACGTCGTCGTGGCCCATTTGGCCGTTGGTGCCGGCGCAAAGCAGGTGGATTTGCTCAAGTCCGATCAACTCCTCGACGATCGCCGTCACGTTGACGAAGGCCCCGATCAAGACTCGATCGGCCATTCGGGCGTGCTGCATCGCCCGGGTGCCGTTGGTCGTGGTGAAAACAACCGATTTTCGCGCAACCCGTTCGTAGGTGTAGTCTTCCGGCGAGTTGCCGTAGTCGAATCCCTCGATCGGCAGCCCTTCCCGCTCACCACCGAGGACACGTTCGTCTTCGGGGAGGTTCTTGGCTGCGGCTCGGGCATCATCGACTTCCACGCACGGCAGGATCTCCCTGGCCCCGGACGTCAGCGCATGCACAATCGTGGTCGACGCCCGTAAGACGTCGATCACCACGGCCACGCCGCCGGCCATCTGTTCCGGCTCGACCAACCGCGGCAAGGAATAGACGTTAAGCACGTGCGTCATGGAGTCGTTCCTAACTCGTTGAGTCATCGTGACTTATTGCGGGGGCAAGGCGAACGTCCATCGTCCGGCCGATGCCAAACGACCATCGTCCGGCGGCTTCCGCCCTCCCCATGTCCAGTCTACAATATCGCCATGTCTCACCGTTGTCTGGCCGATTTTCTGGAGGAACTGGCACGCACCGGTCAGTTGGTCCGCGTTGAGGCCACGGTCGACGCGGTGCTTGAAGCGGCAGAAATCACTGCTCGCGTGGGGAAGACGAACGGTCCATCAGTGCTATTTGGGGCCGTTTCGGGGCACGAAACCCCACTTGTGGCGAATCTCCTTGGATCCGAAGAGCGGATTCTACGCGCATTGGGGGTGCGGTCGATCGACGACGCAGCCGAACGGATCGCCGGGGCCATCGCCGCGGATGCACCGGCAGGGTGGTTCGAGAAGCTCAAGGCGGTGCCCCAAACGGCGACACTGGGCAAGTTGCGGCCGCAGGTGCAGAAATCGGGGGCCGTGCAGCAGGTGGTCCGCTTGGGCCGAGACGTCGATCTTGGGGAGCTGCCGCTGCTGCAAAACGCGCCGAACGAGGCGCATCGCGTGATCACCGCGGGGATTGTGATCGCGGCCGATCCAAACTCGCGACGGCAGATCGGCGGCCGCTGGGACCTGGAACTCCTCGAACCGAACCGGCTGGCCGTCTGCTGGGCCGACGACGACGAACCGGCCCGATTGCTGAAGGAGTATGCCAGCCGCGGCGAGCCGATGCCGCTGGCCGTCACACTGGGGGGCGATCCGGCCGTTATTCTAGCTGGATGCGCCCCCGTACCGCCCGCGGTCGACACGTTGGCCCTGGCCGGGCTGTTGCGTCAGAAGCCCCTCAATGTGATTGCGTGTCGCACGCAATCGCTTCAAGTGCCGGCGGACGCGGATATTGTGATCGAGGGTCATATTGACCCTTCGGAGCCGCTGGCGCCGGCCGGCCCTCGCTGCGGGCCCGGCGGCCAATATACGCTGCCTCGTCCGGCGCCGGTGATGCAAGTCACGGCGATCACACATCGAGCCAATCCGGTCCTTCCGGCGATGGTCGCCGGCCGGCCGCCGAATGAAGCCTGTGCGATTGCCCGTGCCCTGGCGCGGGTCTTCCTACCCCTGGCGAGAATGGCCATTGCGGAGATGGTCGACTATGCACTGCCCGAGTACGGCTCGGCCCGGCATTGGGCCGTGGTTTCCATTCGCAAGAGCTACGCAGGCCAGTCACGTCGGGTGGCTGACGCTGCCTGGGGGCTGCGGCAGTTGCGATTCGCCAAGGTGTTGGTAGTGGTCGACGAAGGTGTCGACGTACACGACGACCGCCAAGTGCTCTCGGCGGTTTCCGCCAACATGCATCCCGGCCGCGACGTCTTCCTCCGCCAGGGCCCGGTGGACGTGTTCGACCCGGCGGCCGTGCCGGGCGAATTGGGCCATCGCATGGGCATCGACGCCACGGCCAAGCTGCCGGGCGAGCATTCCGGCACCTGGCTTCAGTCGGCCGAGATGAGCGAATCGATCGGAAGATTGGTCAACGACCGCTGGGCGGAGTATGGTTTGGGAGAGGGGGTTGGGGAGTAGGGGCTGGGAGTTGGGGGCTGGGGGTTGGGTGTTGGGGGTTGGGGGC
>CAYYNP010000077.1:0-33745 GCA_964472545.1 uncultured Planctomycetaceae bacterium
GGGGCCCCCCCCCCCCCCCCCCTTGGGGGGGGCGGCGGGGGGCCGCCCGCCCCGCGACCCCAGCCACCCATCAATCCGATGCGGTCAGCCGGGCCATCGTCTCCACCAGGCCTTTGACGGCGTCGACGCTGTGCCCGAAGGCGGCCTTCTCGGTGTCGGTCAGTTCGAGTTCGATGATCCGCTGCACGCCGCCGTCGCCCAGCACGACCGGCACGCCGACGTAGTAACCACCCACCGAATACTCCGCATCGCAATAGGCCGCACACGGAATCAGCCGCCGCTTGTCGCGGATCACCGCCTCGACCATCTGCGTCGTGGCGGCCGCCGGGGCGTAGTAGGCGCTGCCCTTCTTCAGCAGCGCGACGATCTCGGCACCCCCGTCGCGGGTGCGCTGGACGATCTCCTCGAGCCGCGCCGGCTCGAGGAGTTGCGTAACGGGGATGCCACCCACGGACGTGCAACTCGGGATCGGCACCATCGTGTCGCCGTGGCCGCCCATCAGCATCGCGGAAACATCCTCCACGCTGACGCCCAGTTCCATCGCCAGGAAGGTCCTGAAGCGGGCCGTATCGAGCACACCCGCCTGGCCGAAGACCCGGGCCGGCGGGAAACCGGTGACTTGCAGCGCCCTTTGCGTCATGGCGTCCAACGGGTTGCTGACCACGATCACCACGGCATTCGGGCTGGTCTGCCTGATCTGCTCGGCCACCGAACCGACGATCTTGGCGTTGGTCGCCAGCAAATCATCGCGGCTCATGCCGGGCTTCCGCGGGATGCCCGCGGTGATCACGACCACGTCGCTGGCGGCCGTTTCGTCGTAGCCGGTAGTGCCGATCACCTCGGAGTCGAATCCCACGATCGGCGAAGCCTGCATCAGATCGAGTGCCTTGCCTTGGGGCATCCCGTCGGTCTCGGGAATGTCCAGCAAGACGATATCGCCGAGTTCCGCGGCGGCGCACCAGTGGGCCGTGGTGGCACCGACGTTTCCGGCGCCGACGATGGTGATCTTCGAGCGTTTCATTATCTGTCCTTCGTTTGACGGGCGGTGTTTCTTGTACCGTTGAGCTCTATGCCGCCGAGCGGCCGACGGCACGTCGGCCCGTTGCGCGGTCTCTATTCGCCGACGTGCCGTCGGCGGCTAAACGCTCGCTTCTCGCCGACGTGCCGTCGGCGGCTAAACGTCGGCCAGCATCGTTTCGATGGCCGTCCGGGCCGCCTTCAAAGCCTCGGGCAGTTTGGCGGGCAGCTTGCCGCCGGCTTGGGCCATGTCGGGGCGTCCTCCGCCGCCGCCGCCGACGATCTTGGCCGTCTGGCGGACCCAGGCCACCGCGTCGAGGCCACGCTCGACCAGGTCGCGGCTGAGGCCGCCGATCAGCAGCACCTTGTTCTCCTCCTTGTCGCCGTTGCCCAGCATCACGGCCACCGGGGCCGCCTTGCGGCGGAGTTGGTCGATCAACTGCCGCAGGTCGTTGGGGCCGGCGCCGGGCACATCGGCCACGACGATCTTCGTCCCAGCCACTTCGGTCGCCTCGGCCAACAGGCTCTCGACCGACGGTCCGGAGGCCTTCGCCCCGGCGGTCGCTTGCTTCTTCAGTTTGCGGACTTCCTTGACCAATGCCTCGACCCGATCGCCCACCTGCTCGGCCGGGATCTTCAACGCGCCGGCCGCCTTGGCCAACGCGTCTTCGTTGCGGCGGACCGTCTCGAGGGCCATGGCACCGGTGTGGGCCGTGATGCGGCGGATGCCTTTGGCGATGCTCTCTTCGCTGATAATCTTACACGGCCCGATCAATCCCGAGTTGTCCAGGTGCGTGCCACCGCAAAGCTCCTTGCTGAAGTCGCCGGCCGAAACCACCCGCACCACGTCGGGGTACTTCTCGCCAAAGAGCATCGTGGCGCCGCTCTGCCGGGCTTCTTCGATCGGCATGTTGGTCCAGGTGATCGGCACGCCCTCGATCGCCCGGGCGTTGACCTCGCCCTCGATCTCGGCGAGTTGCTCGGCCGACAGCGCGCCGTTGTGGTTGAAGTCGAAACGAAACTCGTCCGGCTCGACCTTCGAACCCTTCTGCTGCGTCTGATCGCCCAGCGAATTCCGCAATGCGTAGTGCAGCAGGTGCGTCGCCGAGTGGGCCCGGCGGATCGCCTGGCGGCGGACGTGGTCGACGGTTGCGGTTACCGTGTCTTTGTAACCGATCTTGCCTTCGCGCAGAAAGCCGACGTGAAGCGTCACTCCGTCGGCCATCTTGGTATCGACGACCTCGAAGCGGCCCGTGCCACACGAGATCTCACCGACATCGCCCACCTGGCCGCCCATCTCGCCGTAGAACGGGGTCTTGTCGAGCACGACGATCAACTTGCGCTCGTTATCGATCTCTTGGAACTCATAGCACGTCCGATCGTCGTCGATCAACCCGACGACTTTGGCGTCGTTGCAGGTCTCCGTCTCGTAGCCGACGAATTCGATCTCCGGCAGCGTCGGCTTCAACTCGTCCAACGGACCGGACTTGAACAACTCGCGCGGCTCCGTAGGCCCGGAAACAACCTCGTGGTCTCGTTGGGCCTGCCGGTAGCCGTCCCAATCGAACGCGAGTTCGGCTTCCAAGGCCATCGCCTCGGTCAACTCGGGCGGGAAGCCATAGGTTTCCAGCAGCTTGAAGGCCGGCTTGCCAGGCACCTTCTTGGCCCCACGCGACCGAGCTTCTTCGATCAGCTTCTCCGCCCGGGGCATGCCGCGGCCGATGGTGTCGAAGAACGAGCCCTCTTCGTTCTCGATGCCCTGGGCGACACGGGTGGCCGTCTCGGCCAATTCGGGATACGGGGCCGCCATGGCGTCCACGACTGCCCCGACCAACTTGTGCAGCACTGGTTGCTCGACACCCAACTGATAAGCGTCGAGCGTTGCCCGGCGGATCAATTTGCGGATGACGTAGCCTTCTTCTTTGTTCGCCGGATAGACGTTCTCATGGATGGCGAACGTACACGCCCGGACGTGGTCGGCGATCCGCCGCAGCCGCCGGCCCTCTCGACTCTCCGGGTCGTACTTGGTGCCGCAAACATCGCCGGCCGCTTCGACCAGCGGGCGGAGGATGTCGATGTGGTAGTTCGTCTCGACGCCCTGCATCACGGCGGCCGCCCGCTCGAGCCCCATGCCGGTATCGATGTTCTTGCTCGGCAGCGGCCGCAGGTTGTCCGGCGGGTCGCCCACACGGTTGAACTGCGTGAAGACCAAGTTCCAGATCTCGACCTCGCCCGTGTCGGTGTGATAGTAGATCTCGCTACACGGCCCACAGACGCCATCGGGCCCCAGGCTCGGCGCACTGGCCGGCCAGAAGTTCTCGTCCTCGCCAATCCGCTCGAGCTTCTTCGGCGGCAGTTTGATGTCATTGAGCCAAATCTCGGCCGCCTCGTCGTCGTCGAGGTAGATCGTGGCCGTCAGCCGCTCGGGGTCCATGCCCAGCCACTTCTTGTCGGTACAGAACTCCCAGGCCCAATTGATCGCGTCCCGCTTGAAGTAGTCGCCGAAGCTGAAGTTGCCCAGCATCTCGAAGAAGGTGTGGTGGTAGGCCGTGCGGCCCACATTGTCGATGTCGCCGGTCCGCAGGCACTTCTGGCAGGTGGTCGCCCGAGTGAAGTCGAGCTTGCAGCGGCCGAGGAAATGGTCTTTGAACTGGTTCATCCCGGCGGGTGTGAACAGCACCGAGGGGTCCCATCGGGGGACCAAAACGTCGCTGGGCCGTCGGACACAGCCCTTGGTCTCAAAGAACTCGAGGTACTTTTCGCGGAGTTCGTCCGTTTTCATGGTATTGGCCGTAGGGTGCCTAGGCGTGCGAAGGGTCGCGTAAGTCGAATCCCTTATGATATCGGCCGATCCGCTCGGTGAGAAGCGGCGGCGGAGCCATCGGTGCCTGGCGTCACTGGGCCAAGCGATCAGCACAGAGGGGGGTGTGAACCCTCTTGTTCCGGGGCCCGGGCGCTGCGATAATGGATTATGGGGAACGGCGACACCGTACGCCCATGCTGCTGCTAAGGAGATGTAACGATGGCCACCATGCTGCTTGATCCGATCCTCGAGGATCGCCTGCTGGCGGAACGGAGGGCCGCGGGCGCCGATCGCTACGACGAGGTGTGGGAGGGGATCTACATGATGACGCCGATTCCGAACGACGAACATCAGCAATTCGTCTCGCGACTAGTCTACATTCTCGAAGACACGGTTGGGATACCCGGGTTCGGCGACGTCCGTCCAGGCGTGAACCTCACGGACCGTCAGGACGACTGGACGCAAAACTACCGCGTACCGGACGTCGCCGTTTTCATGCGAGAGGGTACGGCCGAGAATCGCGACACCCATTGGTTTGGCGCAGCCGATTTCTTGGTCGAGATTACCAGCCCTGGCGACCGCAGCCGGGAGAAGATCGCGTTCTATGAGAGTATCGGCGTTGTCGAATTGCTGTTGATCGATCGTCAGCCGTGGACTTTGGAACTCTACCGACATGAAGAGGGCCGGCTCACGAAGGTCGGCCAATCTACCGTAGACGTGGGCGATGTTCTGACAAGTGCCGTGGTCCCCCTCACGCTGCAACTCGTCGCCGGCGAGCCGCGGCCACAGATACGGGTCACTCACCCGCAGAGCGAACGCTGCTGGATGGTGTGAGCGGCCACTCTCGATCTCGCCAAGACACCCAGCTTCACTGCCGGCACAACCCACCCGTACGGGCCACGCTGGCTTCCGCGTACCCCCTCGGCAACACGCCCCTCGGTCGTTAAGATCAACCATGGCGACGGGGGGACTTTCTCCCGCCGGCAATCGGAGAGGAAAAAATCGGGCGAAGAACTCTTGCGGGGGTAGGTGAACACCGATATACTATCCATGTGTTCACTACCACGTACACGGCTGCGCCCGTACGCCGCCCCCGTAAGACAAAGGAACTCGCCCATGGTCGCCACTACCACCACCCCGAATAAGAAGAAGATGGCCAAGAAAGCAGCAAAACGTACTTCCGCCGCCAAGCCCGCCGCCGATTCCGTCCTGGACAGCCGTCCGGAACTTCGCACGGCCGTAGCCCAAATCGAGAAGCAGTTCGGCGAGGGGGCAATTATGCCCCTGGGGGCCGATCAGCGCGGGCGGATCGCCGGCATCCCTACCGGCAGCCTCTCGCTGGATATGGCCCTGGGCGGGCAAGGAATCCCCAGCGGCCGCGTGGTCGAGATCTTCGGCCCGGAATCGAGCGGTAAGACGACGCTGGCCCTGCACGTGGTCGCCCGGGCGCAGCAAAAGGGCGGCATCGCCGCGTTTATCGACGCCGAGCACGCTCTGGACCCGAGTTGGGCCAAGAAACTGGGCGTCGAGTTGGAAACCCTGCTGGTCAGTCAGCCGGGCTGCGGCGAGGAGGCGATGCACATCACCGAGATGCTGATCAAGTCGAACGCGGTCGACGTGATCGTCATCGATTCCGTGGCCGCCTTGGTCCCCAGGAAGGAACTTGAAGGAGAGATCGGCGACACCCACGTCGGGCTCCAGGCGCGGCTGATGAGCCAGTCGATGCGGAAGCTGACCGGCGCGATCTCGAAGTCGAAGACCTCGGTGATCTTCATCAATCAGATCCGCGAGAAGATCGGCGTGATGTTTGGCAGCCCCGAGACCACGCCCGGCGGGCGGGCACTGAAGTTTTACAGCTCCTGCCGCATCGACGTGCGGCGGATCGGCCAACTCAAGGACGGCGAGCAAGTCGTCGGCCAGCGGGTCCGTGCCAAGGTGGTCAAGAACAAAGTGGCGCCGCCGTTCCGCGTGGCCGAGTTCGACATGATGCACGCCGACGGAATCAGCTACGAAGGCGACGTGCTCGACCTGGCCATGGCCGAGAAGCTCGTGCTACGGACCGGTGCCTGGTTCCGCTACGGCGAGCAACAATTGGGCCAAGGCCGGGAGCGGGTCCGCGAATACCTCAAAGAGAATCCCAAGTTCGTCGAAGAACTCAGACAGAAAGTCCTTGAGGCCCGCGGGCAGGCCGAGCCTCAATAACCTCCAAGGCAGCCAAAGGGCAGTCGGCCGCGGGAGTTGCGAAGAACCATGTTTCGCCCTGTCCTCCTCTTCTGTGCGATGTCGGCCTGTCTGTGGATTGCGGCCGGCCGGATTTACGCCCAGGGTAACTCCGGCTTGGATACGGTCCGGGCCATGGAGGGCGTGCTGGTCGACGTGATCGCCCGGTGCGAACCGTCGGTGGTGGCGATCGCCCGGGTGCGCCGCGAACGGCCCGACGAAGTTGCGATTCTCGAGCCACGACCCGACCCCTTTGGCCGCGAGTCGAGCACGGCGACAGATCGCCGGCCAACCGACCCGGACTTCATACCGCACGAATACGGCACCGGCGTGGTCGTCGATCGGCAAGGGCTGATTCTGACTGCCTACCACGTGTTGGGGCAGGATAGCGACTACTACGTCCGCACCCACGATCGGAAGGTCTATCGGGCGTGGATCAAGGCGGCCGATCCCCGCAGCGATCTGGCCGTACTGTCGGTCGATGCTTACGACCTTGTGCCAATCACGCTGGGTAATGCCGAGGGCCTGAAGAAAGGACGGATGGTCATCGCGCTGGGCAATCCTTACGCCATCGCCCGCGACGGTCGGGCCTGCGCCAGCCTGGGCATGATCTCCAACCTCGCCCGCAAGGCCCCGCCCACGCCCACGGAGTACAATTCGTCCGGCAAGCAGACGCTGCATCACTTTGGCACGCTGATCCACACCGATGCCAAATTGAATCTGGGTACCAGCGGCGGGGCGCTGTTGGATCTCGAGGGCCGGATGATCGGCTTGACCGTGTCGCTGGCCGCGATCACCGGTTACGATACGGCCGCCGGCTACGCCATCCCCGTCGATCCAACGTTTCGCCGCGTGCTGACGGAACTCAAAGCCGGCCGCGAAGTGGAATACGGGTTCTTAGGGATCATCGCAGCCAATCTCACCCCTTTGGAGACTCTCGCCGGCATGCAGGGGATCCGCGTCGATCGGGTGATGCCCGGCACGCCGGCGGCAAGTTCCGGGTTGCGCGAGCAGGACGTCGTTACGGCGGTGGGCGGCCGGCCGATTCACGAGCCGGACGCCCTGGTGCTGGAGGTGGGCAAGCTTCAGGTCGAGGCGGTCACGCCGGTGAGCATCATTCGCGACGGCCGCCGGCGGACCATTGAAGTCACTTTGGCCAAATACCCGGTTGGCGGGCAGAAGATCATCACCAACCGTCCGGCCGCTTGGCGCGGGATGCAGGTCGACTATCCCACGGGGCTGGTCGATCCGGACGGCAAGCCGTACGGCGGGATGGTCTTCTACGACGACGGGGTGATCGTGGCCGACGTGCAGCGTTCTTCGGCCACATGGGAAGCCGGCTTGCGCCGGGGCATGCGGATCAGCCACGTCGGCCGCACGGCCGTGCGGACTCCCAAGCAGTTCCGTGACGCCGTGGCCGGTAAGTCCGGCGACGTGCAACTCCGCCTGACCAGCGACGCGCCGAAGCCGCTGGTCACGGTGGCCGCCGGGTCGTAGCGCCGCCTCAAACGGCCTCCTCGCCACGTTCGCCGGTGCGGATGCGGATGCAGTCGTCCATCGGCAGCACGAAGATCTTGCCGTCGCCCACTTCCCCGGCGGTCCCCGTGCGGCCGGCTCGAATGACGGCGTCGATGGTCGGTTCGAGAAACTCGTCGTTCACGGCGATCATCAACTGCACCTTCCGCAGCAGGTTCACGGTGAACTCGTGCCCCCGGTAGACCTCGGTCTGCCCCCGCTGACGGCCGAACCCTTGGACGTCCATCACCGTGAGGCGGAAGACTTCCACGTCGGCCAGGGCCGCCTTGACGGCCTCCAGACGATTGGGCTGAATGATAGCGATGATCAACTTCATGGCTCGGACCTTTCTGCGTCGCGTGACGCCTCCATAGTATCCTGGGGCTCATCGGGCCTCAAGTGCATTTGCTCGTGCTCGGCCCGTTCTATGCCGTTTCCACCGCCGGACTCAGCGCGGGAACCGCCGCGGGCTTGGGGGCCGGGGCGCTGGCCACGCCGGTGACGAACGACGGCGGATAGGCGTAGATGCCGTGCTCGGTCAGGTCGAGTCCCTCGATCTCTTCCGCTTCACTGACTCGCAGCCCCACCGTACGCTTGATGGCGTAGAAGACCGCGAAACTCAGCGGAAAGGCCCACGCGAAGGCGGCCGCCGCTCCCAAAGCCTGGGCACCGAGCAGCGCCGTCGAACCGCCGTTGAGCAGGCCATCGTCGATGGCAAACAGCCCCACGGCCAGGGTTCCGAACGCGCCGCATACGCCATGCACGGAGATCGCTCCCACGGGGTCGTCGATGCGAATCTTGTCGAAGAAGACGCAGGCCAGCACCACGATCACTCCGGCGATGAGGCCCGTCAGGGCGGCAAAATGGACGGGGATTACGTCACAACCGGCCGTGATGGCCACCAGCCCGGCCAGGGCCCCGTTCAGCGCGAACGACGTATCCGGCTTCTTGAACAGAACCCACGACGCCACGGTCGCTCCCACCGCCCCGGCGGCCGCCGAGAGGTTGGTCGTCACGGCGATAAAGGCGAAGCTGCCGCCGCCGATGGCAGTGGTGCTACCGGGGTTGAAGCCGAACCAACCCAGCCAGAGGATGAACACACCCAAGGCGGCCAAGGGGATGTTGTGACCGGGGATCGGCGTCACGCGGCCGCCCTGGTACTTGCCGATTCGCGCTCCGAGCACGATCGCCCCGGCCAGCGCGGCCCATCCGCCAATGGAGTGGACGACGGTCGATCCGGCGAAGTCGTGGAAGCCGGCCGCCTCGAGCCATCCCTGGCCGTCGAGCAGGCTGCCCCAGGCCCAACTACCAAAGATCGGATAGACGATCACGGTGATGGCCACGGTGTAGATCAGGTAGCTGGAGAACTTGGTCCGCTCGGCCATGGCCCCGCTGACGATCGTGGCCGCGGTGGCGCAGAAGACGGTTTGGAAGAGCAGGAAGGCCCAATTGAAGCTGTTTTCGCCGGCGTCGAAGAGGAAGTTCGTGGTGCCGAACCAACCGGTGCTGGTGGCCCCGAACATCAACCCGAAACCGACCAGCCAGAACGTCAGGCTGCCCAGCGAGAAGTCCATCAGGTTTTTCATGATGATGTTGCAGGCGTTTTTCGCCCGCGTGAATCCCGTTTCGACCAGTGCGAACCCGGCCTGCATGAAGAAGACCAGAAAGGCGGCCAGGCACGTCCACAAGGTATCGGCGTCAGCAGCCAGTTGACCGACGCTCGCGGCCGAGGCGGGTGCCTCTTCTTCGGCGGCCGGCAACGGGCCGGCCCACGTGCCGACGATGACAGTTAAGCCGAGCAAGGCGAGCAATCGCAACGGACGGACCGGTAGCGCAGACAATCTCATGGGTGGCCTCCAAAGGCGTTCGCGGATCCGTCTTGGCGATGACGTCAACGGCCCCGCCGAACGCGGGGCCGGCACTTGCTCGAGCGAATCCTGGAAGTAGACAGTTGTTCGAGGAGTTCTTGAGCAAGTGCCGTGCCAATTCCGAGTGGCCGCATCGGTAACGCGAGGCTAGGTCGCCGTGCTGAAAGGACTTACACGAAGCGAAACAAGAACATCTACCCAAACACCTTTGCCTGGCAACAACGGGATGCACAAAACTCAGGCACCACGAGACCAGAGCGTAAGCATCTCGGCCGATTTGGCGTCTCGCGTTGTGGCGAGAAACGCCGCCCGACACTCGCCGGCCTCAAGAAAGAAAAAAGACCGCCCGCGGCAGGTTGCCGTGGGCGGTCGATAAACTGCTTCGTTTCCGGCGTCGTGGTGCTAGAACAGGAAGATCATGTCGAAGCCGCCGGAGATTTGGTCGTCCTCGGTTCCGCCGTCAAACGGCGTGGCAACTCCGTCGAACGTATCGTAGCGGATCTCGGGCCGCAGAATGAAGTTGTCGCAGGGCGTCCAGTTCAGTCCGGCCGTCAGGGCGGTGAAGGCACCGGCGCCCGCGCCGGCGACCCTCGTGCCGTCGTCGTCGCGGAACCACTCGACCCGCATTCCGGCGCCCCAGCACTCGTTGATCGTGTACAGAAAGTACTGATTGAAGCCGTACCACTCGTTGTCGCCGGCACCAAGTCCGTCGTTGATACCGAGATCGTGCTGGAAGACGTAAGTCAGCCTTTCGGTCAGCGCGAGTTCCAAGCAGACGCTGTTCATGTAGACGTCGCCGCCGTCGGCTCCGCCGGGCCATCCCATGTCGCCGAAGGTCACCGCCCAGATCACCGTCGCGTTCTCGGAGATTTCGGTGCTGATGCCGCCGAGGAAGGTCGACGCCTCGTTGTTGTTCTCGAACCCGCTGTCCCAGCCCATCGTCCAACCGCCGAAGCCGGTGATGGCGTCGGTCAGGGGCATCTCGGCCAGGAATCCGGTGTGCGTGAACGGCTCGCCGTAAAACATCGTGTAGGCGTGGGAGTAGAAGAAGTTGTCCGGTGCGGGCACGACCTCCCAGCCGATGTTCGTGTAGAAGTGGCCCATCTTGATCCTCAGATCGTTGATGGCCAACTCCGCGTAGAACTGCGGGATCGCGGAGCCGTAATCTCGCGAACTGTTCCAACCGGAATCCCATCCTCCGTCACCAAAGGCCTGGGTGTCGGGGCCGTCGGCACCAAACACGTAGTCGACGCGAAATCCCCAGTCGGTGCCGTAGCCGCCCGTCTCGGCAACGCGCTCGGCATGCAACCAGAGTTGATGCATGAGGAAGCCGTCGCTGGTGTTGTTGAAACCCAACGGCCCGTTGCCGTCGACGCCGCTGTTGCCGTGGGCATTGACGAACATCCCGGCCGAGACCCAGCCGCCGATGTCGATCCGGTTGGCCTTCAGGCAACCGAAGTCCGCCAGCCCACATCCGCCGGCTCCACATGCCGAACCCTTTGCACAGCCTCCGCCACAAGCCGCCGGCTCGCAAGTTCCACAGCCCACATCACACGCGATGTCTGGCCGCTGCTCAGCGGCCGCCTTACCACCACCCTCGTCGTCCGGCGAGAAGTAGGGATAGCTCTCGGTGAATTGGGCCTGTTGCACCGACAGCGGTTGCTGCAAGTCGGCCGCATTCAACGTGCCGGCAAAAGCCAGGCACATCAGCGCGGCGACCAGGGCAACCGCGGCCGTAAAGTACGAATTTCTCATGATCAAAGTACTCCACTTGTAATGGGGGTATGAGTAGGGGCACGCGAGCCCCGAGTGTTGACCTCCCGGGCTCGTGCGGGGTCTACCGGAGCGCTGAGGATTGTTGCCAGGAGGTCGAGCTAGGCACGGTGGGGTGGGGTGGGGTGGGGTTGGTTGGGGTCGGGGTGCCAAGCAACCGCTCTCAACACGGGGGCCAAACCGCTAAAAAATGCGACTTCGGGAAGAATGGCGGCCATCCATCTTCCGTGACGTTGCTTGGCACAGATTTGCTATCGGACTGTCTGCCGAGGCCCGTCCACACGAAACAGGGAAGAATACGTCCGACGGGGCAGCTTTGGCAACCTGGGTGAAAAGATGTGTCGGCTGGGAAAAGTCTGCCGCTTCGGCAAGTCCAAAGACACCGATCGGGGGCATTCTCGGGCGGACTACGGCGGCCGAGCCCCCCACGGCAACAAGGATGAGCGCCCCCCGCTGCCTAAGAAACAGCGCTGCGAATCTCTCCCCGAACGTGAGTGTCTTGCTCGACCGTTAACCGGTCCTGCAACACCCGCCGACCTTCCTCGCACGGCAGTTGCCCCAGGGCCCAGGCCGAAGCACCGCGGACGATCGGATCGGGGTCGCTGAGCCCCTGCTGCAAAGGGGGTATCCAGGCACGATTCGGCCGGTTGCCCAGGGCAATCAACGCGTTGCGAAGCAGCCCGCATCGCTTCGCGCGCCAGATGGGAGATCGGCGAAAACGCTCTCGGAACGCCCGCTCGTCGAGCGCGACGACATCGGCCAGGTCGACGGGATTCATACCACCGGGGAGATAACCACCGTGGGGATACAGGTCCGGTTCGTCCGTCGGCGGAGTGTCGCGGTTGTGGGGGCAAGCCTCTTGACAGGCGTCACAGCCGAACAGCCGGTTGTCGATCGCACCGCGCAACTGCGATGGAATGGGCCCGGCTAATTCGACCGTCAGACAACTGACGCACTTTCGAGCATCGAGCCGGTACGGCGCCGTCAACGCCCCGCTAGGACATGCTTCGAGACAAGCGCGGCACGTGCCGCAGAGATCGCGATCGTGCGGCGCGTCGTAGCGGAGTGCTTCCGTAGTTAGGAGCCCGCCCAGGAAGATCCAACTACCGAGCCGCTCGTTCAACAGCAGCGTGTTCTTACCGATGTGGCCCAGTCCGGCCAGTTGGGCAAACTGCTTCTCCAAGATCGGCGCCGTATCCACCACGCCGCGGACTTCCGCCCCCGGTACCAGCCGGCGGTGAAAATCGGCCAGTTGATGGAGCCGGCCGCGGGCCAGATCGTGGTAGTCGGTCCCCCAGGCGTAGCGTGAAACTCTGCCCTGGCCGGCGTTTGCTTCGTTCGGTTCGGCCGATCGGTAGTTGATCGCCAGCATCAGCACGCTGCGGACACCGGCGAGTAGGTGGCGTGGATGCTGGTAGGCTTCGATCCGCCCGGACAAGTAGTCCAGCGGGCCGGCCAGCCCGTCGGCCAGCCAACGGCGCAACGACTCGGTTTCCGGCGGGGTGATCGCCGGTGCGGCGCCGGCCAGATCGAAGCCGAGACGCGCGGCCTCTGCTTTCAACTCGTCGGTCAGGGCTTCTGGCGTCATCGCGGTCTGCGGGGCAATTGGAACAGAAGGCTGCGCGGTGGGTCAATCGGATCGCCGGTGGTGGTTTGCCAACTCAGATTATTCGTGACATGGGGCCGGTTGCCAATCCACCCGCCAGATTGTCACGCGAACGGGGCGGTGATTACCCGGGCAGCGATTTACCCGGAATGGCTGTTTCCGCACAAAAATATCCTTCAGGGTATTGAAAAACCCAAGAACTCTGATAGCATAACGGTGTCGTGGAAGTCCAATCCGTGGGCACGGGAGCAGACAGCACAGGAGAATGCAGCAATGTACGCAAGATTGACGGTTTCGCTGCTTCTGGCCCTCTTGGCGATCTCCGTGTATCCGGCCGCGGCCGATGCTTGGGGACATGGCGGCACCTTCTACTCGGTTACGGCGTGGGACTACCAGCCACATCGCACCTATTTGAGCCTGCGCAACACACTCCCGTACTATACGCTACACCCGCCCGTATACTATAGTGACGTGATCCGGCGTCCCTACGGGTGGAGCCCTTACGCTGCCTTTCCATCGGTGGCGCCGCCGACCGGCCAGCCGCCGGTTCCGCTGGTGATTTCCAACCCCTATGTGGCCGGCACATCGGTGACCGGCCGTACGGGGCCGTCCCGCCCGGCTCCTCTACGAATCGTCAATCCTTACGTCGCCCAGCCGGGCGCCCCGGGCGTGAGCCCCGCGGCCGTATCGCCTCCGCAACCGAGAGTGGTCTACCCCTCGACATTGCCGAAGTAGGGCGGACAAAGGTCCTCCGTCTCGAGCGGGGAGATCTACGGACCTTCGGGAAACCGCGGGAACTGATCTGGCGTGGAAACCGCGCCTGGCTACAATGTGCGGCCTGTCCCGTTCTGGGGTCACGGATCGGCGGGTTTGCTCGCCGACCGGCCCACAGCCTTTCTCGATCGGGCCAAGTACGTTGAGCCATCCGACCGTAGCCGACGCCGACGCGCCCCGGATTCTCATCGTCCGCCTCAGCGCCATCGGCGACGTGGTCCAGCAGATGCCGGTGGCCTGTGCGTTGCGGGAGCGGTTTCCCAGGGCGTTTCTGGCGTGGGCCGTGGAGCCGCGGGCGGCGCCGGTGCTGCGGGGACACGCGGCGCTGGACGAGTTGATCGAGTTGCCCGGCGGCTGGTGGAAATCGCCGAGAATCGCCTGGCGGCTGCGGCGGCGTTTACACGCGCTGCGGTTCGACGTGGCATTGGAGGCGCAGGGGCTGACCAAGGCGGCCATCTTGGCTCGGCTTTCGGGGGCTCGCCGCCGCATCGGATTCGGCCGTCCCTGGGGCCGAGAATTGAGCCGGTGGTTCAATAACGAATTGGTCGATACGGCGGTGGACCACGTGGTCGATCGAAATCTGATGTTGCTGCGGCCGCTGGGAATCGAGTGGCCGGCCGTGCGGTTTGGCGTACCCGACCACGCAGCCGATCGGGCGGACGCCGCCGAAACGATATGCCACACCGGTCTGGAAGACGGCTTTGCGATCATCAACGCGGGGGCCGGTTGGCCTTCGAAACTCTGGCCCGTCGGGCGCTACGCGGCGGTGGCACAATACTTGGGCACGGTCCACGCCCTCCCCACGCTCGTGCTGTGGGGCCTGGGCGAAGAACGTCGGCTGGCCGAGCAAATCGTGGCCAATTCGGCCGGTCACGCTCGCATGGGTTCGCCCACCAGCCTCACGCAACTGGCGGCATTGGCCCGCCGCTGCCGGCTGTTCATCGGTTCCGACACCGGCCCCCTCCACTTGGCCGCGGCCGTGGAAGCGCCCTGTATCGGGCTCTACGGACCCTGGCCGGCGAAGCGCCACGGCCCCTATGGACCCGGACACGTCAGCCTGCAAGAGGTCGTCTTTGAAGGCACCACGCGGCAACGACGTACCGCTCCGCCGCATATGATGGGGGCAATCAGCACGGAAATGGTCTGCCAGGCGTGCGCGATGATCCTCGCTCACACGGGGCAGGAAGCCGCGCCGACGGCCAGGTCGGCACGCTACGCTGCCGGTCTGCCCTCGACGTCGTATCGGTAGGGGCTGGCCAATACGTCGGCCGACGGTTTGAACTGCCGGTAGACTTTCAAACGCTTACGCCCGCAAGAGAGGTCTTCGAACAGTTCGCCGAGGGATAGTGTCAGATCGGCGTGCTGCTGCCGCAAAACTTGCAGCAGGGCCTCGCCCTTCTCACACGGCCGGCCCGCCACGGCGGCAACCGCCACCCGCTGTCTCAACGGTTCGATCCGCACGGCCAGGATCGAAAGCCGATCGATCGCACTGCCGGGGGTCTCCGTGTTCAGCCCTGCATCGGGGGCCGGCTCGACGTGGGCGTTGCACAACTCGCTCAACAGGTAGTAGTCGAGTTGCTCGATGAACTCGTTCCGCTGCCCATTCAATGCGTCGATGGTCCGCTGCAGCGCGGCGAGTTGGGCGTCGGTAGCGTCGATCCCGCGGAGTGCCTCGTGCTCGTGCCGCAGGCAGTAGTTCACCTGATGCTCTCGGCAGACGAACTGCAAGAAGCCCCGGTACGGATTGTCGATCGGCCGGTGGTGCCATCGCCGCATGGTCTCTTGCTGCAAGTCGGTGATTGCCTCGACGTCGATCATCTCGTTCTCTCCGGTGAAACAGACTCCTTTGGGGGGCACAGAGGGTCGTATCGCGCACCCAGAATTGTCATCGGCCAGCGACGAAGGTTCCCAACAGCGACTTCCGGCAAGATCGCTGACCGGTTCTGGCCAAGGCATGTGATTAGCCCCAGCGAATTACAAAATACCCCTCATGCGAGGCGCTTTCCTGTTCGTCGCGGGCCGGGTCGCCTACAATGAGCGACTTCCGCTCGCCCGATTGCCCGTCTGTGGTGAGGATCGCTCACACATCGCCGCGGCCGGGCCGTCAGGAATCCGCGATCATCCGTCCGAAAGTACAACTCCCAATGGACTTCCTTTCCTCGGCCGCGGTCTCCCTGTTCCTGCTGCTCTGTGCGGCGGGGCTGATGTGGATGCACGTGCGGACCTGGCAGGGCGTGAAGCAGCAGCGTGCAACGCCGGAGGAGATCGACTACCGCTATCGGCAGTTTCGCCGCCGCATGCAGAGCAGCGCGCTGTTGGCCGTGTCGGCGGTGGCGGTGTTCATCGGGCAGTGGATTCCGCTTCAGCGGGTGATCCTGGCAGCGGTCTTCTGGGGCGGCGTGGTGTTGCTGCTGGTCTGGGTGGGACTACTGGCTTTGGTCGACATCTGGGCCACAAAACACTACTTCGGACGCCTGCGACAGACCTACGTCATTGAGCAGGCCAAGCTGCAAGCCGAGATCCGCCGCATTCGGGCAATGCGCGGCAACGGCAAGGCGGCCGACCACGATGCGGACATCGACTCTGAGAAACCGGAGGACGGTGCTGCACCGTAGAAGGTGACACCGTAGAAGGTGACACCGTAGAAGGTGACACCGTAGAAGGCGACACCGTAGAAGGCCGCGCCGTAGACGGTCGGCAACGGCGGCAGTAGAATGAGTGGCTGTACACCATTTCAGCGGGGTGAGGCGTTCCACCTACAGAACGTCTCACGAGGCATCTTGGGAACCGGTTGATGGAGTTGATTCGCTACTTCTGGCACAGCGTGTTCGTGATGAACACGTTCCACACCTGCCTGGCCTTGGGGCCGGTGGCGATCTATCTGGTGTTGCTCGGGGCGATCAACCTGGCTCGGCGGCCGCTGCTGGTCTCCGGCTTGCGCGACACCACCGCGTTGGCGTTGGCCGTCTCGGGCTTCATGATCGTCGGGCCGATCCAGTTCTGCTTTCCCGTCGCCGCGGCCGAATACTACGGGGCGACCGTCTGGTTCCTGCTGCTGGCGTTTTACGGGATGTGCCTGGTGCTGATGCTGTTGCTGTTGCGGCCACGGCTGGTGATCTACAACATCTCGGCCGATCAGTTGCGGCCCGTGCTGGCCGAATTGGTCGAGCGGCTCGACGCCGACGCCCGCTGGGTCGGCGACGTGCTGTTACTGCCGGGCCTGGGCGTGCAGTTGCACGTGGTCCACTGGCCGATGATGCGAAACGTCTCGTTGACCTCCGTCGGCGGCAACCAGGACTACGTCGGATGGCGGAAGCTCGAACAAGCGCTCGACAGCGCACTGCGCCGCGTGGAGCATCGCCGCAACCCCCGGGGAATCAGCCTGCTCAGCGCCGGCACGCTGATCGCGGCCGCGTTGGTCTGGGCCGTGCTCCGCAATCCGCAACCGGTGACCGAAGCCCTGATGGGCATCGGCGAGGCCGTCAGCGGGGTCTTTCAGCCGCGATGAGTCAACGCTTCTTCTGCTCCTGCGGCGGTAGCAATCGAAAGCCGATCCGAAACGCGAGGTAGCCGGCGTCGAGTTGCTCGGGATACAGCCTCGCTATCTCGGAGCGAAGCTGCTCGGCCGTCTCGAACCCGTCGGGCCGGGCGTCGTCGTCGGTCAGCGTATCGAGCTGCACCTGATCGACCGCCGTGATACGGATGTACCCCGCCCCCAGAATGTAACTCCGCTGGCCCGCGCGCATCTTGCGATGTTTCCAGAGGCGGATCGTCTGGGTCTTCCGGCCCTCTCGGATCGCCGGCAGGAATTTCTTCTTAAACAACAGCATGATCGTCCTACTCGGCCTCCAGCCGTTCGAGCACGTCGCGGCAATTGATCACTTTTTCGACCAGGTCCAACGGCAGATAATAGTACTGATTCGAAGCCTCGAAACCGATCCGCGAGTCGGTCTTCGTGAGCGTGAACAGGTCGCTCGCCAGGGCCATCTCGTTGCGAACGATCGTGCGAAGTTGCCGGCGGAGTTCTTCGCGCCGCTGGGCCGAAGGCGGATTGGCCACGTCGGCCAGCGCGTCGCGGGCCATGACGAATTGGGCCTGGTTGGCCACCGATTTGAAGTGCAGATACGCCGCCCGGGCAAATCGCAACTCGGCCGCCACGCCGGCCCGGCGCTCCTCGGGCGTCTTGCGGACCGCCTCCTGCAAGTCGGCCAGCCCGGCGTGCCAGCCGTCGGCCACGCGCTCGAACTGCCCGGCAAAGACCTCCGCCGGATACGGGCCGTGCCAGCCGGCCAGGTCGTCGTACGGGATGCCGACCATGGTCGAGGCGTAGCCGGTGCGATCCGGGTAAAGCAAGTTAGCCGGCCCGAGTTGCACCGGGCAGCGATAGAGCACCGCGCCGCTGTAGGGATACTCGCGAAACGCGCGGCTGAAGGCGGTCCATGCCCGGCGGGCGTGCTCGGCGCCGGCGTCGCCGAATCGCCGTCGGGCGGCCGCGTCGAGTACGTCGCCGGGCTTGGGTGTCGGCCGGTAGCTGAAACGCTGGGCGATTTCGAGATTCGGCGACGGATAGCCCCCCAGGCTCCAACTGAGCATCATCCCGTCGACGCCCGCCCCGTCGATGCCCGCGGCGGCCAGGTTGTGGCAGTGTTCGGCCACCAGGTCCATCACGGGCAGATACGGCACGGCCGAAAGCTCCCAGGTGTTGTTCAACTGCACTTTGGCCGCCGTCTTCAGCCCGGCCTGTTTGGCGAGCTGCCAATGCCGCGTGGCCCTTGGCCCGGGCCCCACGGCCGATATCGAATACTCACCGATGGTGCTCTTCACGCCGCCGCGGTCGATCGGTTTGGCCCATTCGCTAACCGACATCAGCCAAACCGACTTCGGCAATTTGGCGATCGTCTCCGGGGCGTCGCCATGGCCGCGCCATCCCCAATCCCAGGCGATCACCTTGGCCTTCGGATTGCCACGGTGTACGCCCTCGGCGACTGTGGCGTTGACCTCGGCGATGATCTCCGCGTCGCTACGGTCCTTGCAGTGCGGGCATGCCCGCCAGTTGCCGTGGGAGGCGCAGTTGGTGAGGTTCTCCGACGCGGTGATCGTAAACACGCCGGCCAACTCGGGCACTTCGGTAAACACGTGGGCCAAGGCGTCGGCCATCCAGCGGCGAACGGCCGGATGCGACGTACACATCGCCGTGTGGTCGCCTTCGCGAACGCCGGCCATCTCGGCGCGTTGCCGAAAGAACTCCACCGGCATCGCCCGGGGCTCGTTCAGATAGAGGTAGATTCCCACGCCGTGGCGCTTCGCCCGGGTGACGAGTTGCCGCAGGTTGGCCAGCCGCGTTTGGTGTTCGGCACCGAATTCGGGAAACACCTCGCCGCCGGGCGCCATGTTTCGCAGCACGACGTGTAGCCACACGCCGTCGACGCCCACGCCGGCCAGCCGCTGAAGCAGCCCGTCCGGGTACGGATCGAGTTGGGGGGTCAACAGCGGGTCGCCGTAGAGGGCGAAGTAGGAGTAGATGTAGCGCATGGCGAACAGCGGCGTACCGTCGGGCTTCTCTACGTTTGCCGGCGGCAGCGGGCGGCTCAGCCGGCGGACAAACTCGAACCGCGGCTCTCCCGGTTGCGCAATCCGATCGCCGAATTCCTCCTCGACCACTCGCTTGATCTCCGCCGCACGGCGCCGGGACCGTGCATCGGGCGGCGCATATCGCAGCGGCGGACAGTTCGGTTTCAGCCGTCCCAGCTTGATCCACAAGAAATCGTCCTCGCGGAGTGCGTAGGCCAACTGCTCGTCGGTCATTTCCAACAACACCAGCAGTTGCTCGTACGGCAACAGATGCCAGTTGCGCCGCAGGACCGTGATATAGCTGCGGGGCTTGTGCTCCGGCGGAATCGCGATCGCCGGCGGCAAGCCCATCGAGCGGGCGACCGCCGTGACGTTTTCGGTCGTGGTGCCGAGCGTCTTGGCAATCCGCCCGGGCGGCACCGCGTGCCAGTTGCGCCAGACCATGGCGTGCAGCCGGTCGGGAAAATGGGGCACGGCCACCGGTTGCGGCGCCGGGCCAACCGGCAACAGTTCGGACGACCTCGCAGCCGGCAACCACACGAACACGCAAGAAACGAACGCGACCAAGAGATTTCGATTCATCGGCGTCGACCTCCTGCGGGGCAGATTATCACAATTCGTGCGGCAAATGGAGCCCCCCGGTTTGTATTCCGGCTTTCCACCTGCTATACCGGCAGTTGGACATTTGGCCTTGTCGGGTGGCTGGGGCAAAGCGCAGCGGTGCCCCAGGAGGTCAAGGATTCTGGGGCACCGCTGCGCTTTGACCAGCCACCCGTTGCCCTTGAGGTCTTCAGCGAGCAAGGAGACAACCATGTGGAGAGGAACGCGTCGTGATATGTTGCGGGCGGGAGCGGGAGTTGCGGCGGCGGCTGGCTTGGGGTGGTCGGCGCTGGGAGGTTCCGCTCAGGAAGCCGACGGCCCGGAAACCACCCGAGCCGATGGCATCGCCGTGCTCAATCCCCAAGACAGGGTGCCGCTGTCGTTCGTGATCGACGATTCGACCTGCCTGGTGAACATGGGCCACTTCTGCATGCCGCAGTTCGCCGAGGCCTGGCCCACGCGCGACGTCTACAAGAAGCCCTGGAAGACCTGGCCGCGGGAGATTCCCGACGCCTTCGTCCGCGAGTTCGGCGAGTGGTGTGCCGAGCACGGCGTGAAGGGCAAGTACAGCGTGGTGCCGTTTCCCTGCTGCGTCGGCTGGCTCGATCGCGAACTGCCCGGCTGGTCGCGGCGCGAATTGCTCGACAGCCTGAAGCTGGTCCGCGAGTTGCTCGTTCCCAACTGGGACATCCACCCGGAGATGATCACACACACCCGGGTGATCGATCTGAAGACCGGCCGGCCGCTCGAGGAGATCTCTTCGGCGACGATGGAGAACTCCTATCCGCAGACAAAGAAGAGCGTCGACGAGTTGGCGGCCTACTTGGCCTACGCATTGCGGCTGCTGAAGAACTGCGACCTGCCGTGCGAAGGGATCACCACGCCGGGCGGCTTCGGCAATGCGGTCAAGTCGGAGCTGTCGCTGGCCGTACACCAATCGGTTCGCGACGTCTACGGCACCGAGTTGCCGCACTACTTCAAATACGTCTCGGGCGGCAAGGAGAGCACGGCGCCGAAACTGGAACACGTGGCGGGGCTCGACACGGACGACCCCCGCGTGGTGGCCAACGTGCCGGCCGGCACGGGAGATTGGTTCGGGAGTTGGGACGGCGACAGCGCGCCTGAGGGCGACCGCTACGCCAACCGCGACGCCACCGCCGGCCGCATGGTCGAACTGATCGAACGCGGCGACCCGGCGGTCATGCTCTGCCACTGGCCGGGCATGTATACGCACGGCACGAAGGTCGGTTTCGAACACTTCAAACGCGTGGTATCCGCCATCGCGGGCCGTTTCCGCGAGCAGACGATCTGGATGAAGCTCAGCGAGATCGGCCGTTACTGGGCAGCCAAAGAGCTGACAAAGATCGAACGCGACGTCGGCACAATCACGCTGCGGGCGCCGTTTGGCAGCCCCCGGTTTACGCTGCGCGTGGCGCCCGCGCTTGATCTTCCACCGAAACTCGTGCTGGCCGGCGAGCCGGCGACGCTGCGGAAAGTAAACCGGCCGGCCGATCTTCAACCGGGCACATGGCTACAGCGGACCAAGGACGTCGTCGTCTGTTTCGATTTACCTAAGGGCACGAGTTCGTTAACCGTCGCGTTCGACCCCCGATGAGCAGCGAGCATGCCCCGATGAGCAGAGAGCATGATTGAGGAGACTTCATGAGAAACTCGCCTAGATGGCTAGCATTTGCCGTTGTCTTGTTTTCCATTGCCTGCGTAGGCGAGACGGTGGCGGCCGAATATCGCGTCGTGGAAACGCTCGACGTCGATCAGGTGCCGTCGTGGTTTCCGGTCGGCTTCTGTCTACTGACACATGAAGGACAACAGTACGCCGCCTACTACAACCGCGAGCACCGGATGATCGTGGCCCATCGCAAACTGGGGGACCGCCAGTGGCACAAGCAGGAACTGCCCAGCAAGATCGGTTGGGATAGTCACAACTACGTCACCATGGCCGTCGACAAGCAAGGACATCTGCACCTCTCCGGCAACATGCACTGCGTGCCGCTGATCTACTTCCGCACCAGCAGGCCGGGCGACGTCGCCACCTTCGAGCGGCTGCCGATGACCGGCCAGGAAGAGAAACGCTGCACGTATCCGCGCTTCCTCAACGACGCCGACGGCAACCTGCTGTTCACCTATCGCTCCGGCGGCAGCGGCAACGGGCGGCGTTTCTACAACGGATACGACCTGAAGACGAAAACCTGGAGCCGCTTTCTCGATACGCCGCTGTTCGAGGGCGACGGCAAACGCAACGCCTATCCCCACGGGCCGACGCAAGGCCCCGACGGTCTGTTTCACGTCGTCTGGGTCTGGCGCGACACGCCCGACTGCGCCACGAACCACCATCTGAGCTACGCCCGCAGCCGCGACATGAAGCAATGGGAAACGGCCGGCGGCGATCCGGTAACGTTGCCTTTGACGCTCGAACAGACGGCGCTCTGTGTCGATCCGGTCCCGTCCGGCGGCGGCATCATCAACGGCTGTGAGCGGCTGGCGTTCGACGCCCGGCAGCGTCCGGTGATCTCGTACCACAAGTCGGACGAAAACGACCACATGCAGATCTACGTGACCCGCTTCCAACAGGGACGATGGCAGAGCCGCCGGCTGACCGACTGGAAGAAGGCCGTGCCGTTCTCCGGCGGCGGGGCGATGCCGTTTATCGGCATTTCGATCAGCGGGCTGACGGAAGTCGACTCGGAGAGCTTCGTGCTGACGTACCGGCATCGCGATTACGGATCGGGCCGCATCGTGCTCGACCAAAGGACGCTCGAACCGGTCGAGCGGGAGGTTGCCGTGGCGTCGCCGTATCCGAGCGACTTCCTGCGGCCGACCATCGCCACCGACGGCATCCGCGTGAAAGTCGCCGGCGACCTGGGCACGCCGGACGCCGCGGATACGAAGTACGTCTTGCGCTGGGAAACACTCGGGGCGAACTACGACCGGCCGCGCGACCCGCCGCTGCCGCCGCCGAGCGTGCTGCAATTGGTGAAGCTGAAGCGATCGGAATGACGCCCGGCGTCGGGCGCACCAGTGTTCGGGGAGCCGTGGAGATGGATTCGCTCATCCAGGACATCATTCCGCTCAGTTGCCTTGCCTTCTCGCTGATGATCTTCATTTGTCTCTGCCTCGGACTGCGGGATCTGTTCGAGTTGTTCTTCAAGTCGGGCGGCCTCTTCCGCCGGGCCAACGCGCGGTTTGGCGTGCGAACGATGTTTGCCTTCACCGCGGCAATGGCCGGCACGTGCAGCGTGGCTTCTGTGGCCCATTTCAGACACGTCCACGCGATGGCCCCGATCGTGCTCTACCCGTTCATCTTCGTGTCGCTGGTCTGCGGGATTTATCTGATCGGCATTCTGGTCACCGATTTCCTGGAGGGGCTCGGCTGGATCAAGCCGAAGCTCGACCTGTCGCGGATTCGCTCCGGCAAGCGCATGACGAACGACGACGTCTTTGCGGATGACGCCAAACCGGATCCATTGGGCGCGACCGAACAAGAGGCGACAGACGCCGAGGAGTAAACGTGCCGAGGAAGCTCAACGCGTCGCTCGCGCCACGGGCCGATGGCTGGGGTCGGAGCACGAGGAACGAGTGCGGAGCCCCCAGGAAGCCAACTTGCGGGAAACCAAGCCTGGGGCTCCGTGCTCGTTCCTCGCACCTCGACCCCAGCCACCCCACACGCCTCGACCCCCGCCGCCCTTCACACCAGCAAAGCAACAATTCCCGTTGGCACGCTCCCCGTTCCGCTGGTAGAATCTGATGGGAGCGATTCACGCGGTCTGGCCGGCTTTCGTCGAAGGACACCGGCCGTACCGTGGCTGCACAAAAGCAACGGAGGTCATCATGTTCCGACGCATCGCGATCATCGGACTTACGCTGGCACTGGTGGCCGGCACGCTTGCAGCGGGCGAGCGATCAAGGGCGTCTGCCGCCGAGGCCGAGAATCTCGACGTGCTGCCGGGTTACCGCGGGCTGGAAGCGCCGCGAGAGATGATGAAGGACTATCTGATGGGGCAGGTCGCCGAGGCCGAAGCGGAATGGCGCAAGGCATACGCCGCGCGCAAGACGCCCGAGCAGATCGTGGCCTATCAGAAGCGGATGAAGGAGGAGTTCATCGCGCGGATCGGCGGATTCCCCGAACGGTCGCCGCTGAACGCGAAAGTGGCGGGCAAGCTCCAGCGCCGCGGCTATCGGGTCGAGAGAATCCTCTTCGAGAGCCAGCCGAAGCATTACGTCACGGCGGCCCTGTTTCTGCCCGATGCCAAGCGATTCCCGCCGCCGTATCCGGCCGTGGCCGTGCCCTGCGGCCACTCGAACGACGGCAAGGCCAACCAGGGCTATGCGACCTATTGCGCCCTCTTGGCGACCAACGGCGTGGCGGCGATGATCTTCGATCCGATCGACCAGGGCGAACGCCATCAATGGCGCGACGCGAACGGCAAATTCCCGCTGAACTGCTGCCCGGGCCACAACATGATCGGCGTGGGCAGCATCCTGCTGGGACGCAACACGGCGCTGTTCGAAATCTACGACGGCGTCCGCGTGATCGACTACTTGCAGTCGCGCGACGACGTCGACCCGAAACGCATCGGCTGTTCCGGCAACAGCGGCGGCGGCACGCAAACGGCCTTTATGATGGCGTTGGATGATCGCATCGCGGCGGCCGCCCCGTCGTGCTATATCTGCGGACTGTTCGGCCGTTTGCTCAAACAGAATGGAGCCCAAGACGCCGAGCAGAATATCTTCGGTCAACTCGCCCTGGGCATGGACCATGCCGACTACTGCATGATGCGGGCACCCCGGCCGACGCTGCTGCTGACGGCCACCGGCGACTTCTTCAACATCGAAGACGCCTGGGACACCTTCCGCATGGCCAAAAGGCTCTACGGACGGTTGGGCTACGGCGATCGCATGAGCCTGATCGAGACCGATCAACCACACGGCTTCTCGGTCCGGCTGCGCGAGGCGTCGGCCCGCTGGATGTGCCGCTGGCTCGACGGGCGCGACGAACCGATCTTCGAGCCGGACGACCTTGACGTGCCGACCAAGGCCGACCTGCAATGTACGCCCGACGGCGAGGTTATGCTGCTCGAGGGGGCGCGGTCCGTGTTCGACCTGAATCGCGACCGCAATCGGGCGTTGGCCGCGGAGCGCAAACGGCTCTGGAGCGGGACGTCTCAACAGGAGATGCTTGACCGCGTGGCCCAGGTGGCCGGCATCCGCCGCCTGGAGCACTTGCCCGAGCCGAAGGTCGAGGTGCTGGGCAACATCGCCCGACCCGGTTATCGCATCGAGAAGCTCGTGCTGCGTCCGGAGCCAGGCATCGCTCTGCCGGCGTTGTACTTCCTGCCGGAGAAGAACGACTTCAGCGGGGCCGTGCTGTACGTACACGAAGACGGCAAGGCGGCCGACGCCGCGCCGGGCGGGCCGATCGAGGCGCTGGTCAACGCCGGCAAGGCCGTGCTGGCCATCGATCTACGCGGCATCGGCGAGACGCAACGCACCGGGCAACGCTATTTCAATCCCACCTACCACGGCCCCGACGGTCAGGACTATTACATCGCGTATCACCTCGGCCGCTCCTACGTCGGCATGCGGGCGGAGGACCTGACGGTGTGTGCTCGATACTTGGCGCGGCGGCGCCCCCGTGGCGTGGGGCAGGTCGAGTTGATTTCGGTAGGGTACCTCAATAGTTCGGCCTTGCACGCCGCGGCATCGGAGCCGGACTTGTTCTCGGCGGTGAAGCTCGTGCGGCCGTTGGTCTCTTGGTCGAACGTGGTCGAACTCGGCTTCACCAAGAACCGGCTGGTAAATACGGTCCACGGGGCGTTGACGACGTACGATCTGCCCGACTTGGCGAACGTGGTGGGCAAGAAGCTCAAGATCGAAGACCCCCGCAACGCGATGGGGGAACCCTACGAACAACCCTGATGCTCGGGACCATTTAGCCGTCGCCGGCACGGCGACGTGAATCCGGTCCTACAAATATGTCGCTATGTCCACGTCGCCGTGTCGGCGACGGCTAAACGGCGAAAGCTGATTCTTACTGGAGAACGAACGAAATGCGTGCCCAAATCGGCCGGATGACGGCGAGCGTGATTTGTTGGACGGCCCTTCTGATCTCTTCGGCCAGTGCCACGGCGGACGAGCCGCGAGGGGTCGCATTTCTCGCGGCGGAAACGTCGAGTGACGCCATGGGCCCCGAAGCGAAGGCAGCTTGGCAACTCGCCTCGAAGACGGCTTCGGCGGCCCTCGTCTTTCCGGCGACCGAGGACGGCAAATTTGTCGATGCCGATGGGCGCGACGTCACGCTGGACCGCTTCCGAGTCCTCTGGCACCACCAGGGCGATTCGACCAGCCAAACCGGCCCGCTCTATCGGCCGAAGACCCGCAAGGCCCTGCGCGACCACGTCAGCGGCGGCGGCGGGCTCTATCTTTCCGGCGCAGCGTTGGCCATGGTCCATAGCCTGGGCATCGAGCCGGCCCGCCCCCGAGTGGGCAACGGCGGAAACGATGCCTATCAGGCCGAGATTGTCCCGGTCGTCAAGAAACACCCGGTCTTCGAGGGGCTCAGTTTCAGCGGGATCTTCCAGGGCAACAGCGTTGTCCAGTTGACCAGCGGCGGCTACCCGGCCTACGCCGATTTCCACGGTTCCGGCGGCCCCACACGCGGCATGCTGCTGGCCCGGGCGAACGCGAGCACCGAGAACCCGCTGGCCGAATACGAACTGAGCAAAGGGCGGATCATCGTCCTCGGCTGGAGGGCGCCCAACTACGCGTTGACCAACAACGCCTATCAAGAGAACCTCGATCGGCTAACACAGAACATCCTCACTTATCTGGGCAACGACGCCCGCTGGCAGAAGATCGTCTTGCAGCCGGTCAACCTCCCGCCGGGCAAGGAACCGGGAGTGCCCGAGCATCAGTGGCGGGCTTTGCAGCGGGCGGTCGCCGATCTGATCGAGTCGTTTCCGGGCCGCTATCCCAGGGGCTCCGAGTTCCTTCGCCGCATGCAGGCGTTGGAACAAGCCCACGTCGTCATCGCCGAGGACGACCCCGAGCGGCTGGAGAAGCTCACCGAGATCGCCACGCAGTTCGACGAACTCAAGCGCGAAGCCCTGTTGGACAACCCGCTCTTGGAATTCGACCGGTTGCTGCTGGTCCGACGCGGCGCCGGCCGAATGGGACTGCCGGCCAATTGGCAGAGCAATTCCAGTCTGCCGATGACCGGCTACGACAACCAGATCGCCGTGCTCTCGCCCGTCCATCCCGAGGGCGAGGTGACCACGTTGTTCGAGCCCGAGGGCGGCCGGTTCGTGGGCGACGTCGACCTGCACTTCGACGCCGAGAAGATGCTCTTCTCGATGCCGGGGAAGAACGGTCGCTGGCAGGTACACGAGATCGACGCCGACGGCGAGGATCTTCGCCAATTCCCGCTGATCGAGCAGAACGACGTCGACAACTACGACGCCTGCTATCTGCCCGACGGCCGGCTGCTGTTCACCTCCACGGCCCCGTTCGTGGGCGTGCCGTGCGTCTACGGTAGTTCGTACGTGACGAATCTCTACATCAAGGAACTCGACGGCTCGATCCGGCAGCTTACCGTCGATCAGGAACATAACTGGTGCCCGACGGTGTTGCCGGGCGGCCGGGTGCTTTACCTGCGCTGGGAATACGCCGATCTGCCGCACTCCAACTCGCGGTTGTTGTTCCACATGAACCCGGACGGCACCGGGCAGATGGAGTATTTTGGCAGCAATTCGTTCTTCACCAACTCGTTCTTCTACGCCCGGCCGATCCCGCACCATCCGACCAAGGTCGTGGGCATTGCTACCGGCCATCACGGCGTGGCCCGTTGCGGGCGGATGCTGATCGTCGACCCGGCCCGGGGGCGCCACGAGGCCGACGGAGTGGTGCAGGAGATTCCCGGCTTCGGCAAGAAAGTGCCGGCGGTGATCAAAGACAACCTGGCCGACGGCGTCTGGCCGCAGTTTCTGCATCCGTATCCGTTGAGCGAGAACTACTTCCTCGTTTCCGCCCGGCCCGCCAGCCGTTCGCTGTGGGGGATCTATCTGGTCGACGTGTTCGACAACTTCGTGTTGCTGTGCGAAGAGCCGGGCTACGCCATGCTGGAGCCGATCCCGCTACGGGCGACGCCGCGTCCGCCGGCCGTGCCGGACAAAGTCGACCTGCGGCGCAAGGACGCGGTCGTCTATCTCAACGACGTCTACACCGGCGGCGGGCTGAAGGGCATTCCCCGCGGCACGGTCAAGCGGCTGCGGCTGATTTCCTACCACTTCAGCTATCGGGGGATGGGTGGGCTGTTGGGGGCCGTGGGGATGGACGGGCCGTGGGACATCAAGCGCGTGTTGGGCACCGTGCCGGTCGAAGACGACGGCTCGGCCCTGTTTCGCGTGCCGGCCAACACACCGATCGCCGTACAGCCGCTCGATGACGAAGGGCAGGCACTGCAGGTGATGCGGAGTTGGTTCACGGCCATGCCCGGCGAAGTCGTTTCGTGTGTGGGATGTCACGAACGCCAGAACAGCGTCACGCCCAACCGATGGACAACCGCCGCCCGGCGGGCACCCTCTCAGATCGCGCCCTGGTACGGGCCGGTCCGTGGTTTTGCGTTTCAGCGTGAGGTCCAACCGGTGCTCGATCGCTACTGCGTTGGCTGTCACGACGGCCAGCCGCTGACCGACGGCCAAACGCTGGCCGATCTCCGCGGCACGGAGAAGATCACCGACTGGAACTCACAGATCGCCGGCCACGTCAATCCGTCGGTAGGCGGGAAGTTCTCGGTAGCCTACGGCGAATTGCACCGCTACGTCCGCCGCCCGGGCATCGAGAGCAACATCCGCCTGTTGACGCCGATGGAGTTTCACGCCGACGCGACCGAACTGGTGCAGATCCTCAGGCAAGGACACCACGGCGTGAAGCTTGACGCGGAGGCCTGGGACCGGCTCCTCACGTGGATCGATCTGAACGCCCCGTATCACGGTACGTGGACGGAGATCGCGGGCGAGGCGGCCGTGAAGCACGTCAGTGGCCGTGCCCGGGAGATGCGGAAGTTGTATGCCAGCGTGGACGAAGACCCGGAAGCGATCCCGGCGGTCGACGATACGCCGATCGAGCCGATCGTGCCGCAGCCGTTGCCTGAGGCGGCCGATCAACCGGTGAGTTGCCCGGACTGGCCTTTCGACGCCGAGGAGGCGCAGCGCCGTCAAGCGGCGCTGGAACAGGTCGAACAGACCGTTGAACTGGCCGATGGCGTCGAACTGCGACTCGTCCGCATCCCGGCCGGCGAGTTCGTCATGGGCAGCCGCAACGGCCACCCGAACGAGCGGCCGGCCGCGCGCCTTTCGATCGACAAGCCGTTCTGGATGGGCCGCTTCGAGGTAACCAACGAGCAATTCGCCCAGTTCGATCCGAGTCACGACAGCCGCGTCGAGCCGATGCACGGCTATCAGTTCGGCATCCACGGCTATCCAATGAACGGCCCGCAGCAGCCGGCCATTCGGCTCTCGTGGCCCCAAGCAATGGCCTTCTGCCGCTGGCTGAGCGAGAAGACCGGCCGCCGTTTCACGTTACCGACCGAGGCCCAATGGGAATACGCCTGCCGTGCCGGCACGGCCTCGCCGATGTCGTACGGCGATCTGGACACCGATTTCAGTGAACTGGCCAACCTGGGCGACGCTAAGCTAAGAGAGTTCGCACTGGATACGTTCGTCCGCGTACGCGTGGTCGCCAATCCCAACCGCTACGACGACTGGGTGCCCAAAGACGACCGCTTCAACGACGGCGGCTTCGTCTCCGTCGATGTCGGCCGCTACCAGGCGAATCCTTGGGGCCTGCACGACACCCACGGCAACGTCTGGGAATGGACCCGATCGCTGGATCGCCCCTATCCCTACGACGCCGACGACGGCCGCAACGCTCCGATCGCCACCGGCCGCCGAGTCGTCCGCGGCGGCTCGTGGTACGACCGCCCGCAGCGGTGCCGTTCCGCGTATCGGCTGAGCTACCAGCCGTATCACGCCGTGTTCAACGTGGGGTTCAGGGTGATTGCCGAGGACGACTGAAGCTCCGGCGGAGCCATGTTGCCGTGGGTGGCCCGGTCACTCTTGCGCAGCGGATGCTGCCACTGAAACACGTTGTCTCGCAAGAGTGCCCGGGTGGCGCAGCCACAGGAGGCGCGTGATCGGGCATGGAACCTCTTGTTGCTACGCAACCCCGACGCATCTTCCGGCAACGCCGAAGAGGTGGCAATGCCAACTGCGGAAGAGCGTCGGGGCCACCCGAGTCCTATGCCTCGACACGACGCTCCTACCGCAACGGCTTCACGTGCGTCAACTGTTCGTAGTCGGGCAACTGGTCCCAGGCGAGTTGTTCGTCGGCCGCGGGCACGTAGCGCTCTTCGGCTCCAAGCTCCTTCAGAACGATGTTCCGGGCCATCGGGATGGCCACCGTCTTGAAGAACGCCAGATGGCGGTTGAAGCCCTGGCGTCCGAAACCGCAGTCGGTCGAGAGGACGAGGTCCTCCGCCTCAATGTGCTCGAGGCACCGCCGAATCCGCTCGGCAACGACCTGCGGGAAATCGGCCTGCAACGTGCGGTGGCTGACCACGCCCACGGCGATTTTCTTCTTCAGCCGACCTTTGTAGGAATCGAACAGTTCGAGTTCCTTGAAGTCGTTCTCGGCGGTCTCGATCGTCCACACGTCGCCCTTGACGCGCTCGAGGTAGAGTTCCATCGACTGGGCGTACGACTCGTCGGTGAAGACCTTCTGCATGTTGGGGTTGCCCCAGCAGGTGTGAATCCAGACCTCGACGTCGTCGAGCCCTTCGATCTCGCGGTTGAAGGCGTCGACGAGGAAGTCGATGAACTCGGTCTTCTCCGGGTGATATCGGGCCATGAAGTGCAGCGTGGGCTCTTCCACCTGGATCACCTTGCAGCCTGCCTCGGCGAGTTGACGCAGCTCGACGTTCATCGCCTCGGCCATGTCCCAGATGAGTTGCTTCTTGTCGTCGAGGTCGTATTGCGAGGTGTGGCTGTCGAGGAAAAAGCCCAACACCTGCGCCGAGCAGGTGCCGAACTTCACCGTCCGGCCCGTGGACACGGCGGCCTGCTCGGAGATCCGCCAGATCTTGGCGTACTCCAACGGATTCCTCGGGTTGTGTTCCACCTTATCGACCACGCGCGGCCAACGCCACGTCTTATAGATCGAATCCAACATCGTGCCGACCTGATACGACAGCAGCGGCGAGCGCGTGTTCTCGGTCTGCAACTCCTCGTGTTCCAGGCCCTTCCAGCGCTGCAGCGGATAGTGGTGCCAGGAGCGCCCGGCTACGTCCTCGTCGAGGTGATAGTCGCCGGTGGTGAGAATATCCAACCCCGCCCGAACCTGATCGGAGATGACCACCGCGTGGGCGTCGGAAAACTGCTCGCGATACCAGGGTTCCATCATCGCCGTATCCAGCGGGCGGCCGTCCATATTCTGGGTATACCATCGCGGCCGTGGCCACGAGCCGGTCACCGTGGCCGGCAAAAGCACGTCTTTCGTCGCCGTGAATGCCATAGAGATTCTCCGATTTCCGATATTGTTCGAGAGTCAACACCATCGGGGGGATTATTCGAGCGGCTGGTGCCCGTTTCAAGCCCTCGGCAGCATGCCGGGACCCGCGTCTGACGGGCGTCGCGAAGCCGCCAGGGCGTTTACGGCTTACGTCGAAACACCCGGGTGACGCTGCTGCCGGCCGCCATCCCCTCCGGCAGATCGACCACGATTCGCGACCCGGCCGCGTCCGGCGCCGCGTGGACACCCTCGCCGTGCAACGTTTCGCTGACGTCCACGCAAACGGTGCCGGCCCGGTTCTCGGGGTTCGACAACGAGATTGCGAGTTCGCTGGGTGTCTGGCGCAGGAGCATCAGGCAAGGGGTGTCCACGCCAATTGTCAGCTCCCGGTCAACCGTCGCACCGCCGGCCTTATAGAAGGCCAGCGCCGTCACCGCCAGGCGTTCGTGACGGACCGCCTGCAACTGCGGGTCGTTACGCAGAACCTTCACCGCTGGCCGCTTGGCATAGGCGGCTATCGATGCCAACTCGATCCCCGGTACGACAACGTAGGCGTATCGCGCGTCCGCGGGCTGCGTGCCGTGATTGATGCAACACGAAAAGACATCGTGGGCGATGGGACGATTGGGATACTGGCGGTTGATCTGTGCCCAACTCCCGCGTTGTGCGTCGTTGCGGAGCCGGACGCGCTCCGGCCGCAGTAGCACGTAGGCGATCCGGTCGTGCCAGATCCACGCGGGCGATTCCAGCACGTGGTCTCCTCGATCGAGTTGGCGGGCCCCGGCGTCCGAGGCAACAACGACTTGCCCATTCATAACGCACTGGTTCAGCGTGGTCACGACCGGTGAATCCGATCGGCAGGTGATCCCGGCGCCGAGGCAGACGTATTCGTCGTCGAAGAAGAACCAACTCTTGCGGGCGGCGAGCTTGTCGCGGGTGAAGTCGAAGGCCGCCATGCCGTAGGTCCCGTCCGAGACACCGCCGACGAAACTCCGCTCGCCCTGCCGACGGGGCGAACCGGTCAGCGCCGACGTTTGCTCGGCCGTCGTGCCGGGTACCTTGTGCCAATCCCATACTCCGAAGATATCGCGATATTCGCGGCCGGTGCGCATCACCAGATTGCAGCCGTCGGCGATGTGATGGCTCTTGAGGCCCTCGCTGTTGCAGGGCTGGTCGGTGTTGACGATCCGCCGCGAGAACATCCGCGCTGAGGTGTAGTAGCCTTTGCGATGGTGCGTCATCATGTCGGAGCACCAGAAGTGCCGGTTGCCCGATAGTGCCGCGGCGCCACCACCGGACGTACCGGCCACCAACGCCCGGAACTCCTCCTCGCGGCCGGTCGGCAGCTTGAGCATTTCCTCCGCGGCCGCGATCAGGTACGAGGCATCCTGTCCCCGGCGGGTGATCTCGCGCCCTTCGGCCCCGAAATCGGACGCGGTGCCCCGGGCCATCCACCGGCTGCCGTCGAGGATCAGACTGCCGAGCACGGCGATCTTCTCCGACTCGAATGCCCACGGCGTGCCGGCCACCTCGGCGGCGATGCGGGAGCAATCGGCCACGAAGGCCGCCCCATAGCCGTGGTTGTAGAGGCACGGGCCGTGTTGGTGGAAACTGAAATCGGCACGAATGCCTTCGCCCGTGCCGACGCGAATCTCCTCGGCGATCCGCCGGTACGCGGCCGCGACCAGCGCCGGGTCGTTTTCGAGCAGGCCACGCCGCGCGGTAATCTCCGTGACCCAGACGAGGTTCTGTCCCGTCATGCCGATCTTTGCCCGGCGGAGGATCGACAGCCCACGCTCCCGTTGTGCGGGCGATAGCTCCTCTTGCATCATCAGCAGCACGGGTGCCAGACTCCTCGGCACACCGATCTGGTTCCACCACCAGTTGGGATTCTGGACATCGTGCTCGAGCCAATAGTCGAGGCTGCCGAGCACGGCGGCCCGAAGCTCTGGATCGCCGCGAAGGCCCGACTTCGGCGACACGTAGGCCTTTGCCAACACGGCCACGTTGGCCAGATGCCCGGCGGTCGGCCACCGCGAACGCTGCTGACTGTGGTAGTCGACGTCGGGCCAGCTTCCGTCCGGGCGCAGCGAGCCGACGAGGTCCTCGACGGCATCCGACGACGCGCCGTCCAGCAACCGGGCAAGCGTTCGCTCTCTGATCGTCTCAAGGTCCGACGCCGCCTGGCGGAATTCGCGCGGGTGCGCCGCCGTCGATCGACTCGGCACGAGCATCGACAAGACCGTCACCAGGACCAGAAAGAGTAGCTGGATTCTCATGGTCTAATCCACCACTGAGTCGCCCATCCGAGTCGAACAGCGGGGAAGGCCGCTCCTCGGGGGCACCAAGTTCGCTGTGCGTCGCCAGCGCCCGAAAGCTGTCAAGAGTTTACCACAACGCGGAGGGATTTGCGAAGAG
>CAYYNP010000078.1:0-33653 GCA_964472545.1 uncultured Planctomycetaceae bacterium
GACTGTTGCTTAGCTGGACCACGGTTTTGTGCCAAACCCGTTGAAACAAAACAGTTGGTGTTGCTATTGCTCTTGGGGTTCGCGTTCCTCTTGTTCACCCCCGCCACTGGCGGACGTGGGCGAGGCTGGCGCGATGAAGGCCCGTCGTGCCCGAACAACCTGCACCGAGTTGCGCTGGCCTTGGCACTCTACCACGGCGAACACGGCTGCTTCCCGCCGGCGTTCGTGGCCGACCAGAACGGCCGCCCGATGCACAGTTGGCGGGTGTTGATCTTGCCGTACTTGAGCGAGCAGGCGCTGCACGCCCGTTACAAGTTTGACGAGCCCTGGGACGGGCCCAACAATCGGCAACTGGCCGACGAGATGCCCGCTGTCTACGCATGCCCGAACGCCACGCCGGACACGTCGACCACGAACTACGTCGCGGTTGTGGGGCCGCAGACCGTTTGGCCGGGCAGCGAATCGCGGAGCCGGGAGGACGCAACGGACGGGCCCGAGTGGACCGTGCTGCTGGCCGAGACCGCCAACGCGAACGTACACTGGATGGAGCCGCGCGACCTCACGTTCGACGAGGCGTGCCGGCCGATCAACTCCGCCACCGGCGCGAGTATGTCCGGCCTACATGCCAGCGAGGACCACCACTTCTGGCATGGCGAACAAGGTGTCTACGTCGCGCTGGCCAACGGCTGGTTGAGGTTCTTGCCGCAGGGGACGCCGCCGCACAGGCTCGAAGCCCTGTTGACCGCCGACGGCGCCGATACGGCTGAGTTTACGGAACCGAAAGGCTGGGGATTGAAGTGGGGCAACTGCGTGGGCTCCCTGGTCCTGGTAACGTCGCTGCTGGCGTTTTTCTGCTGTGTGTTGTACAGCGCGACGAGACACCATGACTTCCCAGAGGAGTAAGCGGAGGACTGCCCGTGCTGCAATTCCGCCTGTGGACGTTGCTGTTGGTGTTTGCCGTCGTTTGGTTCTCGATGGTCGTGTTCGGCGTCGAGGGGCTCGCGATCGGGGCCCTGATCGTTGCGGTGATTGCATGGCTTCGGGCATCCCGCGAAGTGCGGCTGTCAATCGCCGTACCGCTCCTGCCGCTGGCGTGTATGGCGCTTCTAATCTGGCTGGTTTGGCCTACAATTCCTGGCGGTGGTGGCGGGCCGCGCCGCTGGAGTTGTCTGAACAACCTGAAGGAGATCAGCCGCGCCCTACACAACTACCACTCTGCTCACGGTCGCCTTCCCCCGGCCTTTCTCGCCGACGCGTCCGGCAAGCCGATGCACAGTTGGCGCGTGCTTCTCCTGCCGTACTTGGACGAACAGCCCCTATACGACCGCTACGACCTCGCCGAGCCCTGGGACGGGCCGAACAACCGGGAGCTTGCCGACGAGATTCTCAGCGTCTATCGCTGTCCGGAGAACGACAAGGCCCCGACGACCAACTACCTGGCCGTGGTCGGGCCCGGGAGCGTGTGGGCGGAGGGGCCTTCGAGCGACGATGATCCTGACGAGGTTGATTCTAGCGAGGGTTTCACGCTAATGGTGGTGGAAGTTGCCGATTCCGGGGTGCATTGGATGGAGCCGCGCGATCTCCCGCTTGACGATGCCGTCGCGAGGTTGCGCCGCCACGCAAACGCCGGCCGCCGCCACGAAATGCAGCACGGCTTCTTCTATCACAGCGATTGGGGAACCCACGCCGCGGCCGACGACTACAGCGTCCAGTTCCTTCGCGATGGGCTCCCCGAGGCAACTCTACAAGCGCTGTTGACTCGAGGTGCCGATAAGGGCGACACTAAAGGTGCATTGTACTCCCAGAGGCGTTTCCACTGGGCCCACGCGCTGGCGGTGGCCGCTCTGATTGTATCCGTGATCATGCTCTTCCGCCCCGCCCTCCGCAGGGCGCCCCACCAACCAAGCCGCCGTGCCGGCGGCAGCTAAACGAGACCGATCACTCCCAACTCCCAACTCCCAACTCCCCCCACTCACCACTCTCCATGTTCCACTGGGAAGACGGCCTAAAGCTCACCAAAGCCGACCTCGCCGTCGACTTCCGCCGCCGTCAGCCGCGGGCGTTCATCTCGCACGCCCATGCCGACCACATGGCACGGCACGAATACGCGCTCTGCACGCCGGAGACGTCGGCCTTGTATCAGTTCCGGCTGGGGCGGCGGCGGACGCTCGAGATGAAGCTGCGCGAGCCGATCGAGTGGGGCGGGTTGCGGCTGACGGCCTTTCCGGCCGGGCACTGTCTCGGCTCGGCCATGCTGCTGGCCGAAGACGGCGATCGGTCGCTGTTGTATACGGGCGATTTCAAGCTGGGCCCTTCGGCCACGGCCGAGGAGGCCGAGCTGCCGCACGCCGAGTTGATGGTGTTGGAGAGCACCTTCGGCACGCCCTCCTATCGGCTGCCGCCGCGCGAGGAAGTGATCGGCCGGTTGCGAGAACTCGTCCGCCGGCTGCTGACCGACGGCCGCACGCCGGTGGTGGTGGCTTACGTGCTGGGCAAAGCCCAAGAGGTCACCAAGCTACTGACCGACGACGGGATTCCCGTCTTGCAGCATCGGCACATACACGAGGTCAGCCAGGTCTACGAGGCGTGTGGCATGCCGTTGGGACGATACGCGCGGTTCGAGGGCCGCGTCGAGCCCGGCTGGGCTCTGATCGTGCCGCCGAATACGCCGCCGTTGGACGACGTGCCCGGCGAAGTCCGCATTGCCGTGACCGGTTGGGCCATGGACCAGCGCACGAAGCACCGGCTGCGCGTCGACCACGCCGTGCCGCTCTCCGACCACGCCGGCTACGACGAGTTGTTCGAGGCCGTCGAGCGAGTTGGCCCGAAGAAGGTCTATTGCACCCACGGCCCGAAGGAGTTCGTCGATCGGCTCTGCGAAGCCGGACACGACGCCCGGCCGCTGGGACGGGCGAAGCAGGGGAGGTTGTTTTAGTGGGGAATGGGGAGTGTACGTCGCGCTTGCAGACGGCGCGTTGCTGTTGGCGTTTGATTTCGAGCGACGTCGCGACTCTACAAACTCCAACCGTCGCGGTACGGCCGGGCAACCAGCGGCGCGGCCTCGGGGCAGTTCATCGCTTGCATCTTTTCCGCGTCCCACTCAATCCGCCGCCCCAGTCGCAAGGCCACGTTGCCCAACAGCGCCATTTCGGTGAGCCGGGCGGCATACTCGAAGTTCGACTTCGTCGGCGGACCGCCTTTGCAGGCCTCGATCCATTCGCGGTGATGATCCGCCCCGGGCGTCGCCTCGACGATGGCGGCCACGTCCCGATTGTCGCGAAACTTGGCCTGCGGCAACAACTCCCAGGCGGTGCCGGTGTCGTTGGTTTGGTAGAACTTGCCCTTCTCGCCGATCAGCAATGCCCCGCTCTTGGTCAGCGGCAGCCCGTCGAGCCACTCTTGCGGCGGCCGCTTGCCGCCGTGGGCAAAACCGTCGTACCACGTCAGCTTCACCGGCGGCCGCTCGCCGCGGGCAGGAAACTCCCAACGCACGATGCTCCATTTCGGATAGGTCTCATCGTTCATGGGGAAGCTTTCCGCCTCGATACTCGTGGGGTCCTCGAGCTTCATCGCCCAGGCCGCCACGTTCATCGTGTGGCAGCCCATGTCGCCCAGCGCCCCGCTGCCAAACTCCTGCCACATCCGCCAGCGGCCGGGAAGGTACGCCGGATGATAGGGCCGCTTCGGCGCCGGCCCCAGCCAAAGGTCCCAATCGAGCCCGGCCGGAACTGCCGGCGTGTCCTGCGGGCGGTCTTCGCCCTGAGCCCAGCCGTTCCAGGGGCGGTCGCTCCAAACGTGGATCTCGCGGACCTTGCCGATCAGCCCCGCCTGCAACACCTTGACCCCGCTGCGCAAACCGGCCGAGGCCGTTCCCTGGTTGCCCATCTGCGTGGCCACCTTGTGCCGGGCGGCCGTGCGGCGGACCACGCGGGCCTCTTCCACGCACCAGGTCAGCGGCTTTTCACAGTAGCAGTGCTTGCCCATCTTCATGGCCGCCACGCTGGCCACGGCGTGCGTGTGGTCGGGCGTGCTGACGACCACGGCGTCGATCTGCTTCTCCATCTCGTCGAGCATCTTGCGGAAGTCGCGATACCGCTTGGCCCGCGGAAACGCCGCAAACGCCCCGCCCGCCCGACGGTCGTCGACGTCGCACAGCGCAACGATATTCTCGCCGCTGACCCCTTGCAGGTTGGCCCCTCCACGTCCGCCGGGGCCGATCAGCGCGATGTTGAGCTTCTCGTTGGGCGATCGACAAGCGCCGAAGCCCGGAGCGCCAAACGTCCCGGCCATAGCAGCCGCCGAACCGCCCAGGACCGTTTGCCGAAGAAACCGCCGACGGGTGAACTTGCTGGCCATGATCGAACTCCTCGGGGATAGGATCGAGACAACGCCGCCAACTCCGCAGTCCGGCGACAATCTGGGCCGACGTGCAACATCGTAGCAGCCTGGATCTACGAAGGCAACGCGCCCGTTCCGGGGCACCGCTGCGCTTTGCCCCGACCACCCGGTGGGGTCATTGTTCTCCGCGGAACAGGTCCCGCAATCGCTCCCAGGCGCTGCGGGCGTCGGCGTCGGTGGTGGCTTCGAGCTGCCGGCATAGCGCATCGCCGGCCGCCTCGGCGGCGTCGGGGTCGAGGCCCTCTTCGGCATACCGCTCGTCGATCCACCCATGCACCTTCTGCCGCTGCAATTCGCTATACCGCTTCAACTCATAAAGCCACGGCAGCCCAATATGCACCAGCACGTACCGAACCACCGGAAACATCAACGCCACGACGGCGGCCTCCGTCATCGGCCCAAACTGCTTCGGGCCACCCGCCGATGCTGCGCGGCGGATGGGTTCGGACAAGAGAGGGTCGGCGAACACGTGTTGTTGGAATTGGTCGCGGTCCATGCGTGTCTCCCTTTGCAGTTGCTGGTTGTGGCATTCTGCCCGTGCGCTTTCCCGGTCGGGAGAAGTCGGACGAGAGTTAGGAGGAGCTAAGCCGCTCGATCTCTGCCAACAGTTGTCGCGTCTTCTTGATCATATTGGCTGCGCCGTCGCCGTACGGCTCGAAGTCCTGAAGTGCGGCCAGTGCATACTCGCGGGCGTCGTCCAGCCGGTCGGTTCGAGCTAGCGCAACCGCGACGTTGAGGCGAGTCCGCCCGGCACCGTAACGGTTGCCAGCGTCCAGAAGGCGGATTGCCTTCCTGAAGTGCGGCAGGGCCCGGTCCATGTCGCCAGAATTCTGGTAAACTGCGCCGAGTTGATTGTGCGTTACGGCCAGATCGTCGACGGCATCCTCTGGAAGCAACTCCAGCGATTGTCGGTAGGAGGCCAACGCCGCGTTCAGGTGTTTGAGGAGATCGGCCTCTGCGTGCCCGGCGGCGCGCGCTTCGTTAAAGCGCTCTAGGGCTAGCGTGCCGAGCTGCCCGAAACTCCGCGCTCGTCCCAGCCCGTCGCCCTTTGGCCAGAGTTGCAGGCTTCGGTCGTACCAACGCTCAGCCTCATTGAGGTCGCGAAGTTGTGCCAGATCCATGTAGGCATGACCCAACGTGAATGCACACGTGGCCACACCGGACCGTGCGCCAATGATGTCCGCGAGTTCCATCGATTCGTGGTACGCCTCGACACAGGTGTGTTCCTTGCGTTCACGTTGAATGTCTCCCAGTTTGTGTAACGAAGTGGCCAGCGTTCGGACTACGCGCTGCTCAGCGCTCGTCAGTTCGTCCACGATCTGCCTGAAGCAGTCTGGCAACGTGTTCGCTTGGCGGGTCTGCCCTTCGTTCGTTGACATCCTGTCCGCAACGGCTTCGTCCTCGGCGGTCCGATGCACGACCTGCTCAGCCCGGCGCCGAGCCCATTCAACGCAAACTCGCTGCAGCCGCTCGGCCTCCGCCCACTGCCGCTCTTCCTCCGCCAACTGAACACGGTATTCACTCCAGACCGGCCAGTCCTCTTCGCGGCCTGGAAGGGGGCCGTCTGTGGCTGCGTCCACGAAGTCGTGTGTGATCTCTCTGACTAGTCGCGCCCATTCAGCGCGGCAACCCGTGTGGCGGTAGAACGCTCGCAAGCCCTGCATTGTACCGGTCACAGAGCGCCACCATTCGTGTGAGCAAGCCAACCGGCCGGCATGCAGCAAATTGGCCTCTTCGGCTCTCAGAGCAGAAACCACATTCCGATGGCCTTCGCAGTAGGCCATGTGGTAGTCGCTGCCTAACTGGCCCATTGCCTCGGCGAAAGTGCGAGCGACGCCATTCCCGAGGGCGTGGCTCTCAGGTCCCAGGCCGGTTTGGGGGCCGTTGTCGGGAGAAGTCGACTGGGACGGGAAATGCCGGTCGAAGAGGTCCTTGAAGAACCACGGCAGCGCAGGGTGGATCGTGTAGTAGCCGCCGCCGTGGGGGGAGAGCAGGCCGATCTCGGCCGCCTGATCCAGCAGTACTGTGCCGGCCTCGTGTGTTAGACCGCGTATCGGAGACAAGCACTTGAAATCTGCATCCCCATTTGCATACGAATTCACATGATCTGCAAACTCGGGGGAGCCCATGAGTCGCAGCGCACGGACATCCACGAAGCCCTGGAAGAGGTGCAACAGGGCCAGTTGCTTTCGCTCGGCTTCGGTGAAGGCGTGCTCAAAACCGTAGCTTAGCGAGGCGCCGAGGGAGCCAGTGCGGCCTTCGGATGCTTCGTCGGTGAAGCGGGCCTCGCCGGCGCGGAGTTGGGCGACGAAGTGCTCGATCTGAGCTTTCGTCTCGAGGCCGTCGCGCAGGGCCTGGCCGACGAGCACGGTGATCGTCAGCGGGTTGCCGGCGGTGAAGCGGAGCAGGGGGCGCCAGTCGGCCACGTTGTGGAGGCGGTTGCCGGCGGCCCTCTTGGCGATCTCCCGGGCGAGTTGGACGCGCTCTTGCATGGGCATCGGCCCCACGGCAATCCGATGCGGCAGGTTGTCGCCCAGCCAGCAGCGCTCGTCGCGGCGGCTGGTCAGCAGGAAGCGGGCCCGGGTCTGCCGGGCGTCGCGAAGGAAATCGGCCAACTCCTGCTGCTCGGCCGGCGTGTAGGCCGATTCGCTGCCGGCGGGAAACCCGGCCACCGGCTCGACGTTGTCCCAGATCCAGAAGACGGGAACCTGCCGAAGCACGTCCAGCGCAACTTTCCGCCGTTGGTCGTCGTCCAACGCCAGCCAATTCACGCCCGCTTGCTCCAGCGACGGCCCGAAGAGTTGGCCGATGCGGTCGAGCACCCGCGGCAGCGGCATGTGGTGCTCGAAGGTGGTGAACAGCACGGGCCCCTGCACGCCGCCGGTGGCCGCGTACCAGCGGGCAAACTCGGCGGCAGTGGCCGTCTTGCCGCTGCCGGCGTAGGCGTGCAAGAGCACGATCTGGTGGGCGTCGAACGCCCGATCGAGCGCCAGCAGGACCTCGTCGCGGCCGAAGAAACCGGCGTCGGGCGGCCGCGGCAGGGCCTCGTCGAGCGAGCCCCGCTCGGCGGCCGAGGTGGCGTCGTCCAACGTGATCGCCAGCGGGGCTTCGTCATCCGGCCGCGGAAAGAGCCCGATCGGAGCCGCCTCGTAGACCACCGGCACGCACCAATCCTGCAACGGCCTGGGCTCCGATGCGATCTCGCGCATCGGCTCGGCCGCGAGTTGCTTGCGGCCCAGAGTGACCGCTTCGCCCAGCGTATGGCCGCGGGCCAAGGCGGCGTAGAGATTGGCGACGAACTGGGCGGCGGTGACCACGTAGACGTTGTAGCGCATGGCCACCACGCCCGCCACGCCGGCGTCGATCACCTCCTGGGCGAACGACCCGTAGGCCCGGATCTGCCCGTGCGGATCGTCGCCGGCCGCCACGCGCCGCGGCTCGGTGGGGGCCTCGGCGTGGGCGCTGCGGCAGGCGTTGAGCACCAGCACCGGCGCGCCGGTCTCGACCAGCACCTCGCTCAGTTCGCGGGCGTCGACCAGCCGCTTGTTGTACGGGCCGTCGGGATCCTCGAAGACGAGATACCCGTGCGTGCCCGGCTCCACCGGACGGGGATAGAGGGCCTGCGGCGAGAAGCGGTCGCGGTCGAGCCCGAGCAACTCGGCCAACAGCCGCTGGATCTCGTCTTCCTCCTCGTCCTGCCAGTTCTCGAAAAGCTGCTGCATGTCGAGATAGGCACCGTGGCCGTCGAAATGGACCACGTGGTACGGCTGGCCGTCGGCGTTGGCCTGGCGCAACACGTCGGCCAAATGCCCAAACGTGGCCGGCCGCAGCACGTCGAGTTGGAACATCGCCCGGGCTTCATCGCTGAGCCCCTTCAACAGCCGGCTGGCGACGGAGCGGAAGGGCACGTCGTCGCCGCCGCCGGGCCGGCAGATGACCAGCAGGATGCGGATCGGGCCGGATTCGGTCTGTGGAAGCTCCGGCCGCTGGACGGCCTGGGGCTGCGCCCGGACGAACGCGGCGGCCCGCAGGGTCAGCGGCACGCCGGTCTTCGGGTCGCGGATCAGTTCCCAGGGGATCGAGGCCGCCTCGGCGACCGAGGTGATCACTTCGACCTTGGTCTGGTCGAGCCGGCCGCGGAGCACGGCCCAGAGGTCGCGGGCGTCGTCGTTGGCCTGGAAGACCGAGCGGAACAGCCCGGTGCCCAATTCCACCAGCCGCTCTTCCACCCGGGCGGCGACCTGCGGGCCGGGGTCTTGCGGGTATTGGAGGAAATCCTCCAGGTACCAGCGGAGGTCCTCCTGATCTTGGGGCGTGGTGGAGAAGTCGAACTCGGCCGCCGCCTCCAGCGGCGCCGTGCCGTCGTCCAGACGCAATTCGACCCGATAGCGATCGTCGCAGATCGCCGACTGCCTGATTTGCAGAACCGACATGGCACGCCCCCCGTAGACTGCCGCATTGGAATGGCCCATTGAAGACGATGGTCCGATTCTAACACACGGCCGAGGCAACGCAACCCCTACACCTTCCACCCCTCGCGATAGTCCGGGAAGATGTAATCGTCGGCCTTCGGGTTGCCGGAGGCTTTGAACTGTTCGGCGTCCCGGTCGAAGCCGCCGCCGCTGTATTCTTGGCCCGGTGTCGTTGTGTGGTCGGAGAAAGAACTCTCTGAATACCGCCGGCTGTTTCTACTACCGCTCATGTTCCGGAGTGGGGCAGGATTCGGATACGGCTTCGTCGAAGGTCACGTCAATCCTGAAATTCGGATGATTCTCGAACTGTAGGTTCCTCCGTCCCCAGTAAGAGCCGTAGTATTGGCAGTTGTTGTCGACCCAGCGCGCCACCTTGGCCTTTTCCGCAGCGGTGAGATTGGGCGAGCAACTGGTTGCCAGCGCGGCCGCCCTGTCTCTTTGGCGGGGCGTTAAGTTCCAGACATCCAGGCCGAGCATCTTCAACAAGACGCTCTGGTTGCCAAAGAGCGTGTGTGCCTCACGGTATCGCGCGTCGGTGCCAAGCTCATCGATAAGAAGGCCGAGCAGATTGGCGTCGTGTCCTGCCCTCGCGGTTCTTGACAGAAGTGCGTCATAGGAAGCATTGAAATGCGTGGTCTTCGCACCGGTGAGATTCAGATCGCCGGCGCCATTTGAACCGTGACAGGAGATGCAATGCTTGTCCCATATCGGCTGAATAATATCGGGATAGCTCAGGACTATCTTACCGGTAGACTCTCCCGGTTGAGCGTTGTTGCACGGGTCCTCCGCGGCGCGACGAAAAGCCAGCCGAGAAGCAGTAATCGGGGCGGCAGCATCAGGTGTTTCATGGCACCCGATACAACTGGCCATTTCGCCGGGCATGTAATTGACGTACGTGCGCTCACTCTGAATCGTCCGGTATTGGGCGTCCAGGGCCTGCAGGTAGATGGCACGATTGGCCGGGACCGTGAAGTTCGCCGAACCGTCGCTTTCAACCGTTGCAATTCCCCACTGCGCGGCCACCCAGAGATGCGTGCGGTGGGATACGGCTGCGTGCTGCTGCCCCCAGGTGTCGTAGCTGGCAGCGTGGGGAGAGCTATGTCGGCGTGCGGCCCAGGGACGCGGGACCTGTTCCATAACCCTGAGGTACTTGATGCTGCCGGCTTTTGTATTCTCCATGCCGTGGTACACGTTGGACACCATGCACTGGGCCTTGCCTTGTTCCGCAAGCGTCGGATCGTAGCTGGACGTGGGTACGGGAGGGACGACTCTGGCCTTAAGAGGCATTGGCTGCCAGCAGGAAGTGTCGTCTTCCTTGTGAAACAACTGCTTTTGCCCGTTGTCCCTCAGCACGTACATCCCCCAGACGTTTTCGTCGGTCCAGTGCGGGCCTTTAGGTTTGTAGGCCACCATGAAGAGTTCTTCGGAAATGGGGTAGGGATCGCGGAAGAAGGCGTTCCAACCTCGTCCCGGGTAGACGGGTTTGGCAAACGCGTCGTCGATCCCCCAAACCGGCCAGGGGCATTCCGGGGTCACGTTCGTCTGGCAGGCGTCGGTGCGGATGTTCAGACTCGTGTCGAGTTTCATTACCGTGCCGATGGCGTTGTCCATATGGTAAGCGCCCAGGGCGACGTACTTGTCGGACGTGCCCGGAACGGGGCGCCCCTGGATGATGGTGTGTGGCGTCAGAATATCGTTGCCGTAGATTTCGCGAGAGCGGCTTCCGTCCGGATACATCGACCAAAGACTCTTGACAACCGTGGCCCCCTTGTCCACGTATTCCCAGCGATGATACATGACCTGGCCCGACGGCATGACCACCGGACAAAACACGCTGACCATGTCCTTGCTGAGCCTTCGCAGGTTACGGCCGTCGCCATCCATGCGGTACATATTGGTCGTGGTGAAGATGTCCGGCCCGTCGCAGATGGTGCCTATCTTGCAGCGCGTGGAGACAAACATGATCCCGCCGTCCGGTAGATAGCACGGGTGCATGTCGTCGGTGCCGTGGTGATAGTCGTTATACTCCCCGTGGTGATACTCGCTCCAGTTGGCGTCCCACAACGTTCTCACCTTGTAGAGCGATTGCATCTCGTCTTCGTCTTCCGGAGGGAACGTCAGTTGGGTTATGGCACCGGTTGCGACGACCAGTTCGTAGATCCGATACCCTTCCATGTGGTCGTCTTTGAAGTCGAACACGATCTTCTTGGCGTCATAAGAAACGTCGAAACGGTTGACGACGCCGGGCTTGCCCATATCGAATTCCCGGACCGAGCCGTCACTGAGATCGAGGATACAGATACCGCCCCCGGGTTTGAATTCGCTGTTGATATGTTCCGTATAGTAGTGGTTTGGAGTTAGGGGATAACGTCGAATAAACGCGACCTTGTCCGCCGCCAGTGAGGCTTTCAGAGCGTCTCTGGCCTGGACGACGTCTTCGTCAGCCGGATCGAAAGTGGACAAGATCGGATCGAACGAGCGATAGAGACGCCCTTCCCAGCCGATCTCGACCTTCGGTGCGAGAGACTTGCCGTCTTGACCGACCCAAACGACCATCTCGCCAGCTTTGCGATGGTCCCAAACGTGGTACGGCACGGCGACGATTTCGCGGCCCGACCGGTCGATTCCCTTGAGGACCGTCACGCCTCCAAGCAAGTCATTGCGGTATTCGGCGTTGAACTCGGGGTCTTTCCCCAACACGATGTTCTGCACGCCTTTGGGGTTGTCGACCGCCTCGAAGCAATAGACGATTGGCCCTCGTTGGACGGCCACGCGGCCGACACCCGCCCGAGCGCTCGGGTGTGCCTCGATCCGGCGGATGTCCATCGGCAGGTCCAGTTCGATCACGTCACCCGATTTCCATCGCCGTGAGAGCCGAGCATATCCACTGCGAACCGACAACTTATCTTGCGACTGGCCGTTGACGGACAGCGACGCTCCTTCACACCATTCGGGGATCCGTACCTTGACGTCAAACTGGCTCGCTTGATCCGGCTCGAGCGTCAGCTTGACCTTGCCGTCCCAGGGGTAGTTGGTAGCCGTCTTCAAACGAACCGATACGCCTTCAAACGTGAGTTTCGCCTTGCCGGTGACGAAAAGATTGACATAGATCCCGTCGTCGTCCGTGGCATAGACGTATCCCGGCATCGACGGCACGAACCGTACGACGTTGGTCGGGCAGCAAGCACATCCGAAAAACGGCTGGCGGTGACGGTCGCCTTCGCTGGACATCGGATTGACGTAGAAGAACTTCCGGCCATCAAGGGATACGCCGGAGAGAACGCCGTTGTACATGACGCGTTCCATGACGTCGGCATATTTCGCGTCTGCGTGCAGTAGGTTCAAGCGATGATTCCAAAGGACCATGCCGATCGACGCACACGTTTCACAATAGGCGTCGTCGTTGGGCAACGTGTAGTCGCCGCTGAATCCTTCATTGTGGGTCTGGACACCGATGCCGCCGGTGACGTACATCTTCCGCAACGCGACGTTCTGCCAGAGGCGGTCCATGGCGTCGATCAGGCCTTGGTCGTCGGTAAGCGAAGCGACGTCGGCTGCGGCCGAGTAGAGATACATTGCCCTAACGGCATGACCGGTGATTTCGCTCTGCCGGCGAACGGGCAGATGGTCCTGGTAGTGTTTGCCGAAGAGATCCCCCCGATCGGCGTCTCCTCGCCGATCGATAAAGAACTTTGCCAGGTCGAAGTAACGCTTCTCGCCGGTGAGGTGGTAGAGCTTCACGAGCGCCAGTTCGATTTCCTGGTGGCCGGGAACCGCAAGCCGTTTGCCGGGACCAAAGATCCGATCGATGTGGTCGATGAACTTGACGGCCACGTCCAACAGTGTCCGCTTGCCGGTAGCCCGATGATGGGCGATGGCGGCTTCGACGAGATGGCCCGCGCAATACAGCTCGTGGCGGTGCATCAACACGGACCATTTCTCATCGGGCACCTTCACGGTATGGAACGTGTGCAAATAGCCGTCGGGCTCTTGTGCGGCAGCAATCTTGGCGATGATGGCGTCGACCGTCTTCTCCAACTCGGGGTCGCGATGGTCGGCCAGCGAGTAGGAAGCCCCTTCGAGAACCTTATAGAGGTCGGAATCGTTGTAGTATTGCCCCTCGAATTCATCTGCCAGGATGCCGGCTGCCCTATCGAAATTGCGGATGCGGCCGGTCTGTTCGCACCACTTGACGTTGTGTGGCAACGAATTCTCTCGATTGGTCTTAAGACGCGGGGCCCAGAATTCGTCAGCGTCACTACCAGTAGCCCTGACCTTCACCTCGGTAAACGGCACGGCCGAAAGCCCAGGGGTCTTCGGTTCTTCGGCCCACGCGGTGGCGGTTATGCTCAGGGTGATCGCGACAAGGATGATAAGGCGGATTGGTGGTCTCATGCGACGCCTCTCTTCGATCGGTTATTGTCGGCTCCCTGCGCACAGGCCATACATGCCGTCTGGAACCGCGCTGTTCTCAACTCCAGGTAAACGGGACTTCCTTGCTTGACAACACGGTCTACGGACGCGTTTGGCAAAGAAGGGCCGTGTGGTAGACGTACGATGATACCATAGCGCCCCATTCATCTACCACTACCCGTGTTCGATCTTCAAGACGTCCGATCACGGCTCCCGAACGACAAGTCGACCGAATCTCCCTGACTCCGGATGCCGCTACGTGTCTCGCTGTAGCCCCAGACAACCTTTTCGGGGTCCGCAGGATCGGACTTTCCGCCCTCCGTAAAGAAATCCGTGACCGGCTCGCCGGTTGCATCATCGACCACCTCGCCGCGAACGGTCGTTTTGCCGGGCACCGCCTCGGTCGGGACTTCCTTTGCGAGCACGTCGATCTCGACCTTGTTGCTCATCAACAGAATCGGCTTGCTCGCGTCGGGCCGCAGACCTCCTTCTGGAGATTCCGGCATCGGATAACAACCGGGCCACCCGTATTGGACGGTGTGCTTGCCCGGAGCGAGGCTAAGCGGTGTGCCGTCATCAACGCTCAGCCACCGGTTGTCGAGCGTAACCGAAAAGCCAGTCAGTCCGTTCTGCCAGTTGCTGCCGGGGTGATACGCCACGCCGGTCAGGTTCTCTCCTTCATGGCGATAAGGCCGACCATCGACGATCAACCGGCTCTTTGGAGTTTGAACGGTTGACAGCAGCAGGTCGACCTTGCCGCCGCGGCGTACGAAGGCCTCCAGCTTGGGCGTCTGCTCCGGCGAGGCGAGCTTCGCGGGCTTGATGCGGCATTGAATACCCTCAATGGGCGTGCCCCACTCGCCCGTCGCCGATGTGCCGGCGGCCGCGTCGAGACCGGCGAGCGGTTTCAGGGCGTCGGCTACAAGTTGCTTCAGATCTGCATCGAGTTTGGCGTTGTCGGCCCGAGTGTTGATTTGCCCGACGAGACCGAGATTCGGGTAGACCGGCCAGGTGGCCAATTGCATTTCTTCCGAGCGTGGTTCTTCCAGGACGACCAAGATCGTGAACTCTTCGCCTTTGGGGACCGGCGTCGGCCGCGCGGCCTTCCCGACGTTCGTGTGGAAGATGAACACGCCGATCCCGCCGGGGCTCGATTTGGCCGAGACGGTTCGCCACGCCTTTGCCTTCTTCAGGTACGCGTACTTCTCGGCGAGTTTCACCAGACCCGTGCGAATCTTGGCGTCTGCATCGGCCAGCAGTTCGTTTCTTCGCGCCAACAGCTCACTGTCGAGAGCGGGTGATCCGTCGTCCGCCATTGTGGCTTCTCTATCTGCGACGACCACCATGGCCGTGCCCTCTGCAACATCGTCCCAATCGCCGATTTCCATTTCAAACCGGCAATTGACTTTGTACGTGTCCGGCTTGGCAAGATCGAACCATTTCGCGATATCGATCTGCTTCTGGAACACCTCGCCGGGCTCGAGCGTTATGAACGACCCCTTTCCGCCCCAGTGAATTGGATCACCCGTGTCCGGCACTTCGGGACCGTCGCCGCGGCGACGAAATGCGGTGAACCCGAACTGGTTGTTCCGCGCGCCACGCTGGCGACCACCGTCGACAAATGAAAGAGTCCCCTCCCCGACGTTCTTGATTTCCATGTTCAGGACGACCGGTTCGCCTGGCTCGAAGGTCGGCTTCGACGGCGAAAAACGGGCCGCAATCTTGTGGCCGGGATGCTTCCGAAGAGCAGGCGCGACTCCTAGTGTGGCCGCGATTCTCGCTGCGGTTTCCGTGCCGCCAAACCAGGCCGTCAGGTTCATTCGGCGGTCTTTGTCTAGGTTGGAATTTGCCCCGACCAGCACGCACAGACCGTCGATAACCAGCGCTACGTGGCCGACGTCGTCTCCTTCAGCAAACGGACCGGCCGCATCCAGGTCAATGCGGAACCGCGAATTGTCGTTGGCGATCGACGCCATCGCGGCCGTTCCGAAATTGTCGGTCAAACGACGCAAGAGCACAACGGTTCCGTCGGCGTCGCTCCGCGAGACCTCCACACCCGACTCGGTCGAGTTAATTCCTCGAACGCGATAGATGCCGTCCGGAAGGTCGGCCGCGATTTCGATCTCGACCGGGCTGCTGACGGCTCGGACGTTCTTACCCGACGCGTTATCTGCGGCCGTCGCCGTGAAAGCCACGCGAATGGTGTGTTTGCCCGTCGCAAGGTGGAGTCGCTCCGGGCGGGGTCCCCCCGGTCTGGCGGCATCCTGGGAAGCTGCTAGCTCCCACCACCAGTCCAGAGGGACGGCAACGTCGTCGTATTGCCGGCCGGGAGGAAGAGGCCTTGGCCGCTGGCGTATCTCATGTGTGTGCAGCGGCCGGCGGTATCGCTGCCCGTCCACTTCCAGTTCGCAGGCATACAAGAGAGGGCTAATGAGCAGATTCCGCTTGCCTTGGTTGCGCGCGTCGGCAACGAGATGCCCAGTCTCGCTCTCTTTCCACTTCGATTGCTTCCCCCGCAGCCGGACCTGCACGCCGTCGAGCGGTTCACCCCAACCGTCGGCGTCCGGTGGCCGAGGGACCGTGGTTTCCGGAGCGGTGGCGGCCGGTTCGAGCGATTCTGTCACCACGGTTAGCGACAGCTTGCCGGCAGGGAGCCTCCCCTCCCAGACATCTTGCACGTTGGGATCATGGGAATACGAGTGGAACGACGCAGAGACTTCATATTCACCGGCGGCGACACGAAGCGATGGCAGGGAGTCGCGTTTCTTCCAGTCCGTTGGGCGGACGCCATACCGAACCGTGTGTGTTGACACTTCGCCGTGCGGTGGGATCGTACTCTGCCTGGCGTGGATGATGCCGTTGATGAGGCACATCCCCAGCAACTCAATCCGGTTCCCTTGCACCATCGGCGACCAGCCGTTTGCCACCCACGCCAACTTGACGGGCTTGTCGGTCGTGTTGCGGACGAGCAGTTGGTAATGGACGATCTGTCCATAGCGGTAGGGCGCCGTGCCGCTCGTATAGCGCAATCCGGCTTGAAGCCCGTCGACTGGCTCTCCCCAGACGGTCGGACCGAGTTGCGTTTGGGGGTATTCGATGATCCGCAGTGCTTCGCCCGCCGCCGTCCGGACGCCGGCGTCCTCGTCGTTGGATGCCAGGGCCGACAAGAGCGAAAGCGGCCGGCGGTCGCCGATTCGTCCCAGTGCGCTGGCGGCATGCGCTCGAAGCGCCTCGTGGTCGCTTTGCAGCGCGGCCGTCAGCGGTTCAACGGCCGCTTTCGCCCGCAGATAGCCCAGGCCCTCGGCAGCGCGCCACCGGACCGCCGGATGCTCATCGTGCAGCGCCCCCAGCAGCGGCTGCACGGCCCGCGGATCGTTGCTCTGCCACAAGGCGCCGGTTGCCGCGGCACGCACCTGGCGGTCCTCGTCCTTCAGGGCGGCGGCCAATGCGGGGACCAGCCTCGCCGGCCTGAGGTTCTTCGTATCGTATGAGGCGAGATTGCCGAGGCCGGCAGCGGCGTCCGTTCGAATCGTGGCATCCGGATCGTTGAGCATTTTGATTAACGGGTCGATCACCGGTGCCACCTTGATCTCCCCCAACGCCTGCACGGCCCCTCGACGAACGCGAGGGTTCTTGTCCTCCAACGCGTCGACCAGTTCTTCGACGGCAGGCTCGCCAAGCGTGCGTAACGCAGTTACAGCCGCCGTCCACGCGCGATCATCGTCGCCAGCGAGGGCGGCAATCAGCGATTGCGCAGGGTAGATCGCGGTCAGGCAGCGTTTGGCGCTGGCGGCGACCTCGGCATCTGCGTGTCCGCACGCCGCTTCGAGAGCCGCCCGGGCCGGCCGGCCGATCCGGATCAACTCCCGTTGTGCCGCTTCGCGCCGGCTATACGTCTCATCGCCCAACTGTTCGATCAGTTGAGCGATCCGGTCGTCGCCTTCGGCCGAACTAGCCGCAGCGGTGTCCGTTTTGGAAGTATTGCCTTCCGTCCGTTCGCCTGCGATCACGAAACACGTCACCAGCGCGACGATCATGGCCGAGGTAATCAATCCGCCGGCAAGTGAACGGCCCCAACGACGCGGCGCGTTGCCGGCAGAGCCCAATACGCGGCGAATCCGGCCAAGCGTGCTGCCGTCTGCTTTGCGGGCAGCCATGACCATCTTCGGCGCGGCGCGGCCCGCTTCCACCGCGGCAAGAGCCGCAGCGTAATCTACCTTGTTGCCACAAACGGCGACCGCCACGTCGTCGCAACAGTGCTCGCGCTCGGCGCGAATCTGCCGCGAAAGCCACCATACGCCCGGATGATAGAAGAACAGGGTTTCGATGACCGTCTGCAACAAGTTCACGAGATAGTCGTGTCGGCGGATGTGTGCCAACTCGTGTGCCAGGATTGCGTCGAGTTCGGCAGGTGTAAGACCCGTTAGAATGCCGGCAGGCAGAAGAACCGTCGGCCGCAGCCATCCCACCACGACCGGTACTTCCACCAAGAGTGATTTCACGACGGCAACCGATCGGTTGATCCCCGAACGCTCGGCCAGCGTGGAGAGTCGACGCGAGATTCCTTCACCGACGGGAGCCGTGCCGAGACATTTCAATCGTTGCGCCGCAATCCATCCGCCCAGGTTCCACACCGACACAACAAACACGCCGACACACCACGCCACGACACACCACGGCATCCACGGTGATAGGACCGCCGCAATCCGTCGCAGTGACGTCTCTTGAGACTGGTCGGTCGCCCGTACCTCGGCGGTCGGCGGTAGGGTGGCGGGAGCAACCACCGTTGCGGGCGACGAAGCCGTGGGCTCCAACGCCGCGGGCGACGAAGTTGCGAGCATTTGCTCGCCGGCGTGCCCGGAGACGGGGACTTCTGTCTTCATCGCCATCCTTTCGGCAGTCGCGATATCATTGACCGCAACGGCAGCGATTGGCTGGAGAGTCGCCTCTTCAGCAGTTGCAGAAGCTACGACGTCCGGAGCCCGGCTGCTGGGAAGGAGGCCATAGGTGACAATCGGCGCAGTCGCCATGACGGTCAACCCGGCACACGCGGCCAAATAACGCACGTTCGCACGCCCGCGATGCAGCAGAGAAAGCAGCAACGCCAGAACGGCCGATACCAGCGCAATCTCCCACAGCGAGTGTAACAGGGTCCAGCCCAGGCGTGTGATCCAATCCGCGGCCAGTATTTGATCGAGAAAGTTCATTGGTTCTCTCCCCGAGCCTTCTTGATGAGCTCTTGCATCATTTCCAGTTCTTCCGGGGAGACCCGATCCGCCGAGATCATCCGCATTACCAGACTCGTCGCCGAGCCGCCGAAGGCCCTTTGTGCCAGATCGTCGAGCATACAGAGTTGCGTATGCTCCTTGGTCTTGGCACTGCTGTAGAGCTGTGGACGCGCGGAATCATCGCGGGTGATGAGTCCCTTTTCGCGCATCACCTGCATCATCTTCAGCGTGGTCGAATAGCCCGTGTCGCGCTCGGCAGCCAGTTCGTTGTGCACTTGGCGGACGGTGCAGGGGCCTCGCCGCCAGAGCACGCCGAGAATCTTCAGTTCCACGTCGGTCGGTTTTGAAGAAGGCTGTCTAGGCATGGCGATCCTCTCCTGCAAACGTGTTTCCGTTAGAAACGCGGCTCGCTGCATTTCGAGCAGTCTGGATGTATGACGAATTACTTCGTCGTAAAGTTCCCTGATTCTAACGAATAAGTTCGTCAAGTCAATCGAGATTCTCCCGGAAACCTCTCACAGATCCCGGTGATTTGGCGTAAAATGCGTGGCTTCCGTCACTTGTGGAGACCCTCAAATGACGAAAGAATTCGTCTGTCGATCCAGGTTTTCTCCGCGGACCTCGAGAATTGGCGGAGTGGATCGGTCAAGAGGATAGACTAGGAGAACAGGAATGGCGCCCGTCACTGCCCCCCCCTTCCTTACGGTGTGATATCGAGTTCGAGGCGATTGCTCAGCAACGGCGTGCTGGCGGCTGGCCCCGCGGCCGACAGGGCCTTCAGCATCTCACCCGGAATGCGGTTGCGCGGAAGTTGGCCGATCGTGCCGGGCACGTAGAGAACTTGCAGGGCGACCCGATCGTCGGCCTCCACGTCGCCGAGCACGTCGGGCAGGGCGATGGAGACCTGCATGCGATTGCCGTACGTGACCGCCCGACCGAGGCTAATCATCCGCACGCCGGCAGACCTCGGTGGAAGCACCGGCTCGCCGTTGACCCACCAGCGAGCCAGCAGATACAGGTCGGCCCAGGTGATTATCCTGACGTCGGATTCGATCGTCAGTACGCCGTCCGTCTGCGAGAGACGCAGCAGCGGAGGTGGCGTCTGGCCGATCTTCAACGCTTCCTGCTTGTGGCGAAACAGCGAGCGCCACTCGTGATGCAGCGGGACCGTCCCGGGCAGCCCCGCTTGCTCAAAGCCGTTGGCAAACTCGCGATTATCGAACACAAACAGCGGCTGGACGCCGTGGGAGTTCGGCCGGGCAGCGGTCGCATTATCGCGGACGGCCCATACGGGCTCGCCGCGTGCCACAGCGCGGTCCTGCTTGATCGCGAACTCCGTCCAATAGCACGGCCGTGGATCGGTCACGTGCAGACGCCGCTCGGCTAGTAGGTGACCGGCCGGTGATCGGATGCGCAAGCGGTAGGTCCCCTCCCACGCCGTCGGAACCACTGCGGCGAACAGGCATTGCCGTCCGGGCAGTGTACTTTGCATTACAACCGAGCCACTCGGCGGGCCTCGTTCTGCGTCGTTGTCTCCCAGCACATCAAGAAAGACAGGGCCGAGCATCTGGCCATAAGTCTGCCCTTTGTGCGAAAGCGTCGCATCGCCGCCGCCGGAGTAGCTTGCAAGGCAGTAGACGAGTTTCCACGGCCCAGCCTCCGCGCCGCCGTCGCCGAGCCCCACCCGCACGCGCCACGGCGTGGCGTCGACCTTCAGTTCCTCACACCGTTTCAAGTCGGCCAACGTCCGAACGTTTTGCAGCGCCGACACGTCGGCCGCGTCGCCGTCGACTGCCCGACCCGTTCGCGTCTCGCCGGCCGGCACCTCTTTGGCCGAAGCCTTCGGTGGCGGAATCTCGATCTCGACCGGGTTGCTCAGTACGCGCGTTTGGCGGCCGGTATGCTCAAAGTCCTTGGCGGCCGCATACACGATCACCTGCACCGTGTGTTTGCCCGGTTTCAGTTCCAGCGTCTCCGGTCCACTGACGGTCTTGATCGGCGCCCAGGTTTTGTCCAACTTGAACTGAGCGTCGGTGACGCGTTGGGCGGGCCCGCATGCGGGCAGCGCGGTCTTGACCCAGCCGTCCCATCGATACGCTATGTTGTCGACGAGAATCTCGCGCGGCACGCCGACGCCGTCGGGAGCGAGTCGAACGGTCAGTTCGCTCGAATCATTGCGCAGGTCGAAGCTCAACCACTGCTCACCATCGCGAAACTCGCCCGGCCGCAACCGCGTTTGGACCTTCTCAATCGCTTTGCCCCAGGGAAGTTCGCCCGATCGCACGTCGATCAGTTTGCCCGCCTTTTGCAGTGCCTCTTTCACGTGTTTGTCTGGTCGCGAGTCGCGGAGTAATCTGCCCTCTAGGGGGATCTGCCTGTTTTCAATGGCGATGGCGTCTCTTGAGAGAGGTTCACCTTTCGGCAACGAAGGACTCAAGGCGGTCAGGCTGATGTGCGGCAGGTCGGCCAGATTCGACGTAAACGGAGGCCGGAACGCCCCGAGATAGATCGTCTTTCCCTCGGCTTTGACGACAAACGGCACATACATGGTGCTCTGTTCGACGCTTTTGTAAAGTCGCTCACTCACGCCGGGCTTCAGTTTGATGGAGTGATCTCTCCAGTTGTAGGCGAGGATATCCGCCTCGGTCAGCAGCGGCGTGCCGTCAATGACCAAGTCCTTCAGCGGATAGCGATCGGGCCGCATCGGGTCGAAGCGTTCCGGGTTGCCGCTCTCGCGAAAGTAGGCCGTGCGGGTCATCCCCGGCCGGTCGCCCGGTTTGCGATAGCCCTTCACACGGTGGATGGCGAACGCGGGCTGCTCGGCGATGTGGACCGTGACCGGCCCGGTCTCCAATTCGCCCCGCCACTCGTGCGGTTCGCTGCTGAAGCCGATAGGAAAGCGTTGCGCGATCCGGACGGTATAGACGCCCGGCGTGGCTTCGACCCAATGTCCGACGCCGCCCGCGCCGGGTTGCTTGCCCGGCGCAACAAAGGCAAGGCCGCTGCTGGCATACGAGGCGGTCTCACCCGGTTTCAACGTCTGCTGCCTGGTGCCGACGGTCCCCGACCTCCAGGTGGCTTGGTGCTTCAGGAGCTTGCCTTTCTGGTTGTGAACGAAGACAGACATGTCCTGTCGGCAGGAGATCAGGCCGACTTGGATCGCGTAATCGGCCGCGTTGCGAAAATGAAACCGCATAGCGATTGCCTCGCCGAGAAGATAAGCGTCCTTCTTCGGCGACAGTTCAACGGCCAATTGCAGGCCGTCGACAACCGGGCCCCAGGTCAGACCGTCGTCCTTCAATTCCGGTTTTGGCAACTTCGGGCCCCTGGCCGCCAAATAATGGGCCAGCCGCTTGCCTTCCAGCGCGCTGTGGCGAAGCGGTTCGTCGGCCAACCAACGCCAATCCGATTGGCCCACTCGAATCTCGACGCCCACGTCGCCGTCGAGCGGCAGCTTCGTCGAATCGATCGGGCGGCCTCCGTCCCAATCGCCGTCCGGGCCGACGCTCCAAACCTGCACCCGCCGTTGATCGTCCTTGTCGTGAATCAGCCGCAGTTTCTCGCCCGAGGCAAACAGATCGTTGCCGATTGAGTCGCGGCTTCGTTCCACGTATCGGGTCGCCAGTTCCGGGACGTCTTTCGGCAACCGATCGTGGTCGCGGTAGTACGACTCGCAATCGAACGCCACGCGCCGCACCACGCTGCCGGCACGGAATAGCTTGATGAGCGTGTCGTCGTCGAGCCCCAACGGATTGTCGATGGCCGTATCGCCGGCGACCCCCTCGGCTTGGGCTGCACCCGGCGTGGCGTGGCGAGCCATGTAAGCAGCCCCTTTTTCCTTCCACCACGTTCGCCACTCCCTTGATTTCTCGCTTTCGTATCGCTCATACTCCTCTAGCGGCAGTCGATCCTCGTGATCGACTGTGTGTTCAAGACATTTTACCGCCCACCAGCGCACCTTATGGTCCGGATGGACCAGAAGTTTCACCAATTCTGGGATACATGCTTTCCGCTGGACCTTCCACGGCACGCCGAAGAACACGTACAGTGAGTGGTCGTCCTTACGCACCCAATCCTTCTTGATCCCGTCCCGAACGTAGGTTGCGTAGTCGAAGTCCGGCAGCCCGCGCTCCATAAAGGGGCGTTCTATGAGGTCGCGTCCCCTCTCACGACGCAAGATCCGGTTTCCGTCGGAATCCCTCTGCGGAATGCCAGATTCCTGATACCACACGTCCATCATCTGCTCATCGAAGAGTTCCATCGTCCGCTTCGCATCCGGCGCGATCTTCATTCGGTATTGCGCAATCACGCCCGCACGCGCTATTTCCGCATCGTCGGACGTTGCTGCCGCGTTGACCTGGTCGCTTCCGCGCGTGTCCCTCATGATCCCGATCTGTTCGATGGCTCTGATACGCAGGCCCGGATCGTTCGATTTCCACATTGCCGCGAGTTCCGCCAACATCCGATCGCCGGGCGTTCGTCCGAACCTCGGCTCCACCACTGCGTCGACCGCCCTCATCGCCGAGAACATCTCGTAAGGCTCGGTCTCCCCTCGCAGCATAACCACGAAGACCTCGCCGGCCTTCACCGCATCCACACCCGGCATGACTGGCCCATTCGCGTGACGCCTGAAGGTAATCCGCACCTCTTTTCCCACGTCCCCTTTTAGGGGCGAGATTATCTTGCATGTTGCATCGCATCGCGTCCCGTTTGGTGACCACACCTCCGCCTCGGCAATCGATCCCATCTTCAGCTTGCACACCAGTGTCGCCTGCGGAAACTCTGCTGCTTCTTCAGCGGCGGTACGATCGGAATGCGCAGCCTCATCGCGCTTAGCACGCACTTTTGCCCTGGCGACATTCTCCAACGGCTCGGTGTCGGGTTGGCGTGTCTCTTCGGCCTGGGCTTCGTTTTCTGTCGGCAAAGCAATGCTCATCGACACCAGCCAGATCGCCGCCGGCACGGCCAGTGCCAGCAGAACGACCGGCCACCAGCGGGCCCGCTTGTTCGAGGACGACGTGCCAAGGATGTTCCCGACTCGATTCAGTAGTACCATTTTGTTGCCTCCGATGCTGGCCCCGAACTGGGGCACGGTTTGGGCGAGCCGCATGCGGCCTAACTGTTCCAGTGCGGTTGCATACACAAGTCGTTCGTTGGTGGCGTCGACGGCCAGTTCGTCGGCACACATTTCCCGCTGCAAACTGACGTGGCGTGATAGCCACCACACGGCCGGGTGGTAAAACAGGAGCGTCTCCATGAGCCGCTGCAGGAGGTTTACCCATAAGTCCAAACGCCGGACGTGCGCCAACTCGTGGGCAATCACCGCTTCGAGCACCTCGGGCGTCATCTCCGTCAGCCAGGAAGCGGGCAACAGAACCAAGGGCCGCCAGAGCCCCACCACGATCGCCTCGCGGATCTTATCGGAAACGCACACTCGCGGTGGAAACCTCAGGCCGAGTCGCTTGCCGAGCGTCGCCGCCCGGGCGGCCAGATCGGCAGGAATCACCCGGCGACACCACGCCAGCCACCGCACGTGCAGCCAGCTTAGCGACAACCGCATTGCCAGCAGTAACACGCCCGCCAGCCAGACAGCCAAGGCGTATGGCTGCATCGCGTCGATGAAGCGTCTGGCCTTTGTCTGCGGGGTTACTGGGGCGGGAAGGCTCGCAGAGTCTCCCGCGTCGATCCGAGCCGGGACTCTCGGCACCGTCTCTGAATCATCGAGCGGCGGCTGACTCTCCCGGGCTACAGTCTTGGCGGGTACGATGTGAATATCGGTCGCCACATCTTCCGGCCCCGGGTCCCGGTCCAAATGCGGGTGCAGGTGTGGGTGTGGGGCCGGGGCAAGCGGAACCTCGACCTCCCTTGCCGTTTCACGGCTGGCGACCATGGCCGATTCGGGCACGTCGATGACCATAAACGTCACCGCCGGACACGCGGCCATGCCGATCAGCGCCGTCAGGTAGATCAGATACCGGTTGTGAGTTCGGCGTACGGGCCACACGTAGAGGGATATTGCCGCCACAGCCGCCACTGCCATTCCTTGCCAAAGGAAGTGAAGCAGCGTCCAGGTCAGGCGTTGCCACACAGGCTCGCCGAACACGTCCAGTGGAAACATCACTTCTCCCCCTGTTCTCTGCGATACCGGCGAATCATCTTCGCAATCTGGTCCATTTCTTCCGGCGAGGGATCGCATTGGTCCAACACCTGCAGCACCAAGCCACTGGGCGATCCCTCGAAGGCCCGGCCCACCAGGTCTTTCACCAATTTGCCCTGCGTCTTCTCTCGTGCGATAGCAGCTTCGTAGACGAATGCCCGCCTGTCGGAGTGACACTTCAACAGCCCCTTGTCGACCATCGTATTCAGGAGGCTATTGACCGACGTATAGTGCCGCTCGCGCCGCTCGTTGAGCACCGTCCAGACCTCTCGTGCGGTACTCGGGCCACGGTCCCAGAGAATGTTCAAAACGTCCAATTCACCCGGCGTGGGATGGTCGGTTCGTGGACGGGGCATCGTCGCGCTCCATGCAAATGGTCGGGCATCAAACAGGAAACATCGCCATTATATGGTTTTGCCCATAGATGTCAATGGCAAAACCCATACTAGAGACGATTCGGCCCCGCGATCGGTTCCCGCAATTCTTGGCAAGAGACGCAGGTCGTTGTCTGGGAACGGGTTAGAGACATCTCGGCGCAAGCAATCGCCCAACCCGTTCGTAGTGCCCCGATTCATCGGGGCCGTGCAGCGGAATCCCGCGAAAGACCGCATGAATGCGGTCACTACGAACGGCTCTTGACGGGTTCGGCGAATGAGTGCATCTCGGCACCACGACCGTGGGCACCTCAGCAACGTTGACCAACAGAAGGACCTGGGGGTGCGACCCCTACTGTTCGATGGGGTTCTGTGCGGCCAGGGCCTCGGCCAGCGACTTGATAGCCGTCATTGCGGCCAGTCCCGTAGCCCCCTCCAGGAGGATATGCCCTTCGGTCAACAGCCCGACCGACAGCCGCGAGATCATCGCCTCCTATCTCACGACCGCCTTGCCCAGTTCGGTCTGTATCCGATGGGCCAACTCGGCCTTCTCTGCCACGCGGTCCTTGATTTGATGGACGTCCACCTGCATCGAAAGTTCTCCTCGGATTTCCCTCCGGCCAACGCCGAACGCCCCAGCGGACGCTCGACCCCAGCCACCCGCCGCTTCTTCTCATTACCCCCCCAACCCTCTTGGCTGCGGGCGGCGCCTGCATTAGGCTTTCTGTTGGCGGTGTGTCGACTGCCGCTTGACGGAACGAAGATTCGCCCCAATGCCCTTCTCATGCCCGATTCCCCCGACGGCCATAAGACATTGATCAACCTGACGCTCAGCATTGGCGGCCGGCCATTGGAGGCGGTGGTCGACGTGCCGGCGGGGGCGGTCCGTTCGGTCGATCTGCTGCCGATCCTCCAGGCGATGGACGACGCGGTGATCGACGTGGCGGTGGATGCCGTGCGGCAGCAGGGCAAGACGATTACCTGCGGGGCCGGTTGCGGGGCCTGCTGCCGCCAGTTGGTGCCGATCACCGAAACCGACGCCCACTACCTGGCCGAGTTAATCGCCGACATGCCGCCCGAGCGGCGCGGGCACGTCGAGCGGCGGTTCGACGAGGCACTCGACGCCTTGGACCGCGCCGGCATGCTTCCGAGGCTGCTGGGCGCCGCGGAAATCGCCGCCCGGGACCAGCGGCGGCAATTGGGGCTGGACTACTTCGACCTGAAGATCCCCTGCCCGTTGCTGGAAGACGAATCGTGCAGCGTGCACTTGCACCGGCCGATGGTCTGCCGCGAGTACCTGGTGACCACGCCGGCGGCGAATTGCTCGGCCCCGTTGCCGCAGCAGATCGAAAAGGTGCCGCTGCCGGTGACGTTCTCAAAGCTGCTATCGCGTTTCGGCGACGGCCAGGGCGAGCGGCCGGCCCGATGGCTGCCGTTGGTGCTGGCGTTGCGTTGGGTTGCCGAGCGCCGCGGCCGCGACGACCCCGAGGCCGAGTTGCCCACGCTGCCGGGCGTCGAGATGTTCGAGAACTTCCTCGAACTGGTGGCTGGCCACGAGGAGGATCGCAAGTAGTCGACCGCATCAACGGGACAGGTACTCTTTGTGCGGAGCCCCCACCGAACCGTTCCGGAAGATCGTACCGGTCCCGTTTTGGCAAGTTACACCAAAGTACCTGTCCCCCTTCCCAGGCCTGCGAGAGTTACCGAGCCATGTCCGAACCGTTTGCCAAATGCGAAGTCTGCGGCAGTCTGTTGGATGAAGAGGACCTGTTCTGTGCCAACTGCGGCACGGAATCGCCGCATGCGGAAAAGGGCGACGCCGCGGCGGACGTCGCCAACCGCAGGGCCACGCACAACTTCGAGTGTTCCGGCTGTGGGGCGTCGATGAGCTACGACGCCAACGCCGGCAGCCTGCAATGTCCGTTCTGCGCGTCGGTCGATATGGTGCCGCAGAAAGACGCCAAGGTGCTCTCGCCGAGCCGCGTGGTGCCGTTTCAGGTCGATCGCGACGCGGCCGTAGCGTCGATGCGGCGGTGGCTCGGGCGTGGGTTTTTCCGGCCCGGCGATTTGGCACGGCAGGCCAGCGTGGTCAAGATGCAGCCGGTCTACGTGCCCTATTGGGTCTTTCAGGCGAACACCCACACCAACTGGACGGCCGATACCAGCCAGACGCCGGCCGGCGCCCGGGGCGATTGGTATCCGCTGGCCGGCGAGCATCGCGGCCGCTACGACGGGCTGCTGATCGGGGCCAGCGGAGCACTAACGCCGTCGGAAACCTCGCGGCTGTGTCCGTTCGATCTGGCCTCCGCTGTGACTCCGGCGGGCGTCGATTTGGAGAACGTCACCGTCGAGCAGTTTTCCGTGCCGCGGAAGTACGCCCGGCCGCTTGCCCGCGGGGCACTGCAACAAAACGAAGCCGCCGTCTGCGCCGACCGCTACGTGCCGGGCCGTTCGCGGAACGTACACGCCAACGTGCTGATCGAGTCGATGGCCGGCGAGCCGGTCCTGCTGCCGGTCTACGTGATGGCCTATCGCTACAACGACCGGCTCTACCGTTTCCTGGTCAACGGCCAAACCGGCCGCGCCACCGGCGAAGCCCCGCGTTCGCTGTGGAAGATGCTGTTGATCCCGGCGATCATACTCGTCGTGCTGGCGGTGATTCTGCTGGCCACGCAGGCGTTCGGTTCGGCGGTCGGGGGCGAGGCACGATCAGCAAGTACCGTCCGCTCAGAGTGTCCGAGGGGAGAGGCAAGACTGGGGGCTCCGTACTCGCCCCTCGCACGTCGAACGCAGCCCCCTATCTGATCTCTCGGTTCGACACCTAGCCCGTCACGGTGGGCCGGCTCAACCCGCCGCACACTCACTCCGTTGCCGCAAGGGCCACGCGGAAGCCGAGGTTTGGAAAACGGCCGCCGGGCCAGAGATCCGCGCGCCACGCCGACCGGCAGTCGCTGGCGAAGCCGAAGAAGTCGCCACCGCGAGTCACGCGGAATCCTAAGAAGCCGTCGGGATTCTCCTTCTGAGAATGCGCGCGGTGATCATCGTCAAACCAATCCTCGCACCATTCCTGTACGTTACCGTGCATGTCATGCAGCCCCCAAGCGTTCGCGTCGTACGAGCCCACAGGCGCCGTTCGCCCGAAGTTTGGCCCCTTGATCTCCGTCCCGTAGGGATAGCCGCCGTCGCAGTTCGCTTGCGTTCCATCAAGCACTCGTCCAAAATGGAATGGCGTCGTCGTTCCCGCGCGGCATGAGAACTCCCATTGCGCCTCCGTGGGCAGGCGGTACCCGTCTCCGCCTACGATTGACACTTCCGCATACATGATGCCCGGCTTTTCGCCGTATTCCTCCCGCTGAATGCTCGCTATTCGATAGCACGGTGTCTTTCCTTCCAACTCACTCAGTCTGTTGCAGAACGCAACTGCGTCGAACCACGAGACGTAGTACATGGGGAAGCCCATCCCCTCACCATACAGCTTTGAATCCTCGTCCTTGATGTCGTGAGGTTGTGATCCCATGACTCGTGCCCATTGCCCCTGCGTCACCTCATGCACGCCGAGATGGAACGGCCTGCGAATCCGCACGTGATGCTGCTTCTCGTAGGGGCTACGCCTTTTCTCACCCTCGGGGCTTCCCATCAGGAACTCACCCGCGGGGATCAACACTAGCTTCATACCGATGGAATTGGTGAAAACGTTCTCTGTCAGCGGACGCTTTTCTCCTACGGAAGGGGTGGGGCCAGACACTTGTTGCTTCGCTGGGGGAGCCTTCTCGTCCGCCGCGGCTAGCTTCTGCGTTGCCACGCGAGATTGCTTGTCGCAGGCGCTGACTCCCTCCGTGGCTCCCGTTGTGTCCATCCCGTCACCGCAACCCCCGACCAAGACGGCCAGCACAATCATGACGAACCAGACTGCGAACTTTCGCATGGTCTCCCTTTCTTCCCGAAAATGCCGTTGCACTCCTTCCGACCATTCCCCCACACGAGGTGGCGGCATGAGAAGATCGCCCTGCGGCTACCGGAGAGCAGCCATCCTCCTCGAGTCTACGGCGACTTCTCCGTCAACGTCACCACGACCTCTCCGCTGAAGACCGACGTCGGATCGCCGCGTTCGGCGAGGGTTTTGGCGAGCGTGCCGATGGAACGTTTGACACGGCCGCTATAGAGTTCCCGATCGCCAGACACGACGGTCACGTCCTCATTGAGGTCGAGCATCTGATCGTTCAAACGTACGATCAACTGCTCGATGTCGCTCGCCTGCACGTCGATCCGCTGTCCGTCGCGTCGCGCCCGCACCTCCGCGCCGCGGCGTTTCTCTTCCGGCTTGACCGCCAGCCAGTAGAACCTCGCGTGGGTCACGTCGTCCTGCCGCCAGACGATCCGTTTCGGCAGCGGGTTGCGGGTATGCTTGGCCATCCACGGCAACGCGGCGGCGTCTTGCCGGTCGAGCCAGTGGCCCTTGCCTTCGTAGATCTTGGTCCAGTGGACGTAGCCCTCCGGGTCGTCTTTCTGCAGGGCGTCGAGTTGCTCGCCCCATTGCCGGGCGACCTTGTTGCGGTTGTAAGCCGAGTCGTTCGCGCCGGCGTGGATGGTGAAGGCGACGTTTCGCAGCCCCAGCGGCGAGGCCTCGTTGGGATGTCCGGCCATCATCGCCGCGCCGGCCAGCCGGTCGGCCATCCGCGGGGCGAGTTGAAAGACGCCGTCGCCGCCGGCGGAGTACCCCAGGATATAGACGCGGTTCGGATCGACGCCTTCGAACACAATCAGGTTCTCGATCAGCCGGTCGTAGAACCCGTCGATATGGGCCTGATGCCAGAGGTTCCAGGTGTCGGTCGGGGCCCGTGGTGCGAGATAGACGCCCTCGGGCACGCGATAGAGCCGCTTCTGGTTCTCCCACTGCCGATCGTTGACCTGTTTTGGGGCCCCGCCGCCGCCGTGCATCGAGATGTAGAGGCTGCGGCCGTTTTTCGGCTTGTCGCCGGAGACCGTGTAGAAGAAGGGCATCGTCAGGTTACCGGACGTCAGCCGCCGGGCCTTCATCTCGTCGGCTCGGGTGGCTTTGATGCGCTGCGCATGATCGGCACACAACAGCCGCCGGGCCTCTTCGGCGTGTTCGCGGGTGAGTGCCACGCCGGCGAATTCCTGCTTATCGAGTGCCGGCCGTTTCTCGTCTTCGGTTTCCAAGTACTTCTTCAACTGCGCCACGGCGTGCATCGACGCCTCGACGTCGAACCGTGAGGCCGTCTCGGATGCCGCCGGCACTTCCGTGGGCTCCTCCTTCGGTGGCACGTAGCGATCGGTGACGTTCACGGCATAGACGTAATCGACCCGGCGGTTCCAAACCAGTGGAAACCGTTGCGGCGTGGGCCGAAAGCTGCTGGCGTAGATGGCGTGCAGCGGGTGGTCGCGTTGGGCGGTGGCCGCGCGGCCGGTGAACCAACCGCGGTCGAGTTGATCGCCGGAGGGTTCGGCGGCGCCGGTGTAGTGCCACTGGTCGTCGAAGACTTCGACCCAAGAGTGGTTCCCGCTTCGGTTCGACCACAACGGCGTGCCCGCAAATCGCGCCGGCACCCCCACCGCCCGACAGGCGTCGATCAACAGCACCGAGAGCCCGGTACACGACGCCATGCCGGCCTCGATCGTTTCGTAGGGGCTTTGATCGGCTTTCGGCCGCGCGCGGGAGAAGCGGACCTTCAGCATGCCGAAGATCTTCCGGTTGAGGATCACGGCCGCCTCGCCGGGCGATTTGGCGTCGGCCACCAGTGGCCTGAACCGCTTGTAGAAGTCCTCACGCCACTCGTCGCGGCGTTCGTTGATTACGGCGTAGGGGAGCACGTCGTTGAAGAACATCTCCTCGGAAACGCCTTCCTTCCACGGCGCCTCGTTCCACGCGAGGTAGGCGTACTGCACGTTGCTCAGCAGGAACTCGGCGGAAAGGGCCTCCAAGTCGCGCTGGGGCATATACGCTATGAGAAACCGCAGGCCGTCGCGCTGGTCCTTCGGAGCGTCTTCCAGCGCCTTGCGAAGCTGCTTGGCGTTGTCGCCGGCCCGGGCGAGGGCCGATTCCACGAGCGTCTCGAGCTTCGACGCAACAACGGCTTCAGGGTGGCTGGCGGCTGAGCGCAGCGAAGCCCCAGGTTCCGCGGCCTCCTGGGGCACCGCGGCGCTTTGCCCAGGCCACCCGGTGGTGAGCGTCAAGAGAACAACGGCAGTCATCGCAAGATGTCGCTTCATGGTGGACGTGGCTCCGTGAGGGTGGGGGTAGATTTCGGACGCGTGGCCGGCCGCATTCGATACCCGATTATGCGAGAAGTTGACCTCGAATACAAGCGGGCGTCGTGCGACCATGCCACCGGTGGCGCTCGACGCCGATTGCGTCGTTTGTCCGCTTCGGCTAGACTGAGATGGTCGTCTCTTGCTCCTCCTTCTCTGTTTTCAGTTGCACGAGCCCCCGATGAAAACCACCCGGTCTGCCGGCGGAATTCTCGGCGCCGTGTGCGCATGGGTCGCCTATGGATGGATCGGGACGGCGTGCATCGCGGCGGAAGAGTCGCGCAAATACCTCGGGCCGTGTGCCGTGGCCGTGACCGACGACGCAAAGACCCTCTACGTGGCCAACGCCGACGCACGGCAAGTCGTCTTCGTGGCGCTGCCCGGGGGAAAGGTCGCACGGCAAGTCGACGTGCCCGGTGAGCCGACCGGCGTCGTCTTGCGGCCCGACGGAAAGGAAGTGATCGTCACCTGTGCGGCAGCGTCGAGCACGGTCGCCGTGCTCGACGCGGCTTCCGGCGAGACTCTTGCCGCCATCCCCGCGGGTCACACGGCAACCGGACCCGCCGTTGCGCCGGACGGCCGGCGGCTCTACGTATGCAACCGCTTCGACAACGACGTCTCGGTGATCGATCTCGTGACGAGACGACAAGTCGCCCGAGTGGCGGCCGTCCGCGAACCGATCGCCGCCGCCGTGACGCCCGACGGAAGCGCGGTGTTCGTAGCAAACCAATTGCCCAACACACGGGCCGACGTCTTCTTCGTCGGCTCCATCTCGCCGATCGTCACGGTGATCGACACCCGCACGCACAAAACATCGGCGATCGAACTGGCCGTCGGTGCCAACGGCCTGCGAGGATTGTGTATCTCGCCCGACGGCAAGTACGCTTACGCGACACACGTGCTATCGGGCTTCGAGCGGATCCCCACGCAACTCGACATGGGCTGGACCAACATGAACGCGCTGAGCGTGATCGACGTCGAGCGGAAGACGGTGATCAACACCGTAGGGCTCGACGAACTCTACCTCGGCGCCGCCAATCCTTGGGGCGTTGCTTGCACGGCCGACGGCAAGTCGGTCTGCATCTCACACGCGGGCACGCACGAACTGACCGTGATCGACGCTCCCGTCTTGCTGCGGCAACTTCCGCAGATGTTTACCTCACCGCTGGCCGGCGCCATTACCGAAGATCCTCGCAAGGACGGCGGCCCCTGGCGTCGCATCACCCTGCCGGGCAAAGGCTCGCGAGGACTGGCCGTGCGTGGGTCGCAGGTCTTTGTGGCCGAGTATTTCAGCGACACGGTCGACGTGGTCGACTTGCGTGCCCGAGGCGATCGGCAAGTCGAGACCGTCGTGCTGGGGCCGCCGCCGAAGATGACCACAGTTCGACGCGGCGAGTTTCTCTTCCACGACGCAACAATTTGCTACCAACATTGGCAGAGCTGCGCGAGTTGCCACCCGGAGGGCCGCATGGATGCGCTGAACTGGGACCTGCTGAACGACGGGGCGGGCAACGCCAAGAACACCAAGAGCATGCTGCTGGCCCACGCCACCCCGCCGGCGATGACCGAGGGCGTGCGCGAGACGGCGGCCGAGGCCGTCCGCAGCGGTATCCGGCATATCCTCTTCACCGAGCGGCCCGAGACGGAAGCCGAGGCGATCGACGCCTACCTCCGCTCGCTCAAGCCGGTTCCCAGCCCACGCCTGGTCGACGGCCGTCTGAGCCCCGCGGCCCGGCGCGGCAAGCGGCTCTTCGGCGATGCCCGGGTCGGCTGCACCAAGTGTCATCCCGCGCCGTACTACACCGACCTGAAGATGCACAACGTGGGCACGCAGAGCCCCTACGGCTACGCCGACCGCTTCGACACGCCCACGCTGATCGAAGTCTGGCGCACGGCCCCGTACCTGCACGACGGCCGCTATACGACCGTCCGAGAACTGATCGCAGAGGGCAAGCACGGCAAGAGCCGCGGCCGGGTTGAGGAACTCACCGAGCAGCAGATTAACGATCTGGCGGAGTTCGTGCTGTCCTTGTAGAGAGGCCGGGGACGGGAGTCTTTTTCGCCATGCAGCACGACCTCGCTACGTGATCCGCCGGCCGCCAGGCCCTTCTTCTCGCACTGCCATCGATCGGCAGAGAGAGTCCCGTCCCCTTCGCGCCCGCCCAGGAGAACTGCAAAGTGTGCGGGAGCCCGAAAATGGGGACTGGCTCCGTCGACGATCGATGTGGCTGTAGGGATTCGCAGTGCCGACGGTGCCTGTCCCCTTTCTTCGGGCGGCGACATTGAGGCACCGTGGAAAAGGGGGACAGGCACCGAGCCGGGAAGTTCGTCGGCAGGTTCC
>CAYYNP010000079.1:0-23240 GCA_964472545.1 uncultured Planctomycetaceae bacterium
CCCTCCCCCCTCACCACCCTGCTCCGCCTCCCCTGGTCCGTCCATCGCGACCAGCGCGGCTCGATCAGCATCATCTCGGTCTTTGCGTGCATGTTGCTGACGATGCTGCTAGGCATGGTGATAAACGTGGGGCGGCAGGCCGACGGGAAGCTCCGCATGCAGAACTCGGCCGATGCCGCGGCCTACTCCGGCGGCGTGGTGCTGGCCCGGGGGATGAATACGCTTTCGTTCACCAACCACCTGCTCAGCGACGTCTTCGCCCTGACTGCCTTTATGCGCGAATCGGCCGCCCGGCGCTCCGAGTCGCTCACGCCGGGTATCCTCGAGGCCTGGCTCCAGGTGGCTCCTGAGTTCTCTCAGTCGGGCTATCCGCCGTTTCGGCAGTTGGGGCCAGCGATCGCGCGGAAGGTGCCGCTGGAACAACGGCTCGTGTTGACGTACAGCGACTGGGCGGCCGCGTCGGCCGAACAGATCCTGCCGATGCTGGAAGAGATTCTGGCGTTGGAGTTAATCCCCCAATACCAGCGGGCGGTGGTCGAGGCCTTCCCCGACATCGCCCAGGCCGCCGCGATGGAGGTCACCCGGCGCAACGGCCATCCGCAGAACGGCCGCGGCGAAATGCTCGGCGTGCTCTGGCGGACTTCGGCTATCCCGGTCGGCGGGGAGGGCGAGTGGTACGAATCGACGCTGCCGGTGGTCGATCCGGTGTGGGGTAATACGTATCACCAGGAGCATTACGTCCGCACCGCCCGGCGCCAGCGGCGAGATCTGGCCACGCGTTACCTTCGCGACTGGAACCGCGAGGCGATGTGGGTCTTCGACCACGAAGCGAAGATGAGCCAGTTCAGCACGCTCTGGCGAGGTTTTACGTGTGGAGAGCTTAATCACCTGCTCGAAGAGGAGTATCCCAATCGCAACCTGCCGTTCGTAATCCGCACGGTGCTGGATTCGACGGACGACGCCAGCGCGCATCTCGATCGCCACTTCACCTTCATCGCCGTGGTCTACTGGCAACAGGCCCCGGAGTTTGCGATCGGCTGGCCCTGGATGCGCGGCGTGTTCGCCAGCCCGATCGACGGCGACGCCACGGCCTATGCGGCGGTGCGGGTGTTTGTGCCGCGGCCGCGGCTGATTTGGCACTATCGCCGGCCGTGGCAGAGCCGCACGCCCATCGGCGGCGTGCCGGGCGAGTTCCCCGATCTGCCCGGCGCGGAACCGCCGGGACCGATCGAAGGGTCCGACGGAGACTGGGTGATCTCGCGGGAAGCGAAGCCGTCGCATTGGGATCTTCTGAACCAGAACTGGACCTGCCAATTGGTGCCGGCCACCGACGCCAGCCTGGCAACGATTTTGGAGACCGTGCCGCCGCTGGCTGAGGCGGATCGGGAGATCGTGTTGCCGACGTTGACCGACCGGCTGACGTCGGAGGATATTGGGCGGATTAGCCCGCACTAGGGGCGAGGAATTGGAAATTGCAAATTGAGAATTGAGAATTGAGAATTGCAAATTGAGATTTGGAAGATCTAGGTCGAGACTTCGCGCAAGACGCCACCGGGCCGGGTTGGCGCCGCTGGAGCTCACCTTGGCGCTGCCCATCTTTGTGTTCTTGATGGCGCTGATGATCAACTTTGGCACGACGGCCTGTTGGAAGATCCGCGCGCTGAGCGTCGCCCGGCATGCCGTTTGGGGCAGCCGGCCGCCGCGAACCGGCAACACGAATCCCCGGCCCGACTACTGGCCCGAGTCGGCCTCGGTGACTACCGGTGATTTGGAAGACATGCCCGAGTTGGACGATCCGCGCGTCGATCAGCCGATCGCCCGGGGGCCGATGCCGGCCGATACGGTCGTCAACGAGCCGCTGCTGGACCCGGCCCGCGGACTCCGCCACGGCACGGCGGAGATCACCCGCGAGTATCCGCTGCTTTCGAGCATGGGGGAGTTCACGCAGCGGGCGCGGACCCGGTTGTTGGACGACCGTTGGCAGTTCTGGCAGATGCGATGGGAAGGCGGCGGGTATCGCCTGCTGATGAACCGCCAACGGCGGATCCCGATGATCTACATGCTGGCCAAGGCCCCGAGTCGTTTCGTTGACGCGTACGTCCGCGCGGTGGTGACGGTGCGCAGGGCGTATTACGGCACGGCCCTGCTGCCGCTGGATCGCGATCGAGACCATATCTACTATCGAAGGCTGATGGGCTGGGTAGGCAGCGCACCCGACTTTCACCCTCGGCTGCGGCGGTTTTGCGGGCGCGACGTGGAGAACGCGGAGGTATTGGTCGAGGGCCTGATCGACAGCATTCGGGGCAAGATCATCGTCGATCAAGAGGGTAACGTCCACAAGATTCCCAACCTCGAGGAGTGGATGACGGGCAGCTTCATCAGTTTCTTCAGCGGCGTGATTCGCCGGTTCGAGAACATGCTCGATATGCGGCCGGTACCTCTGCCGGGTGCGCCCACGATGCGGCGCGAGATCCGCCGGCTAAGGGCCAAGATCGAGATGCTCCAGTAGCCCGTCCCTTGGGTAGCGGTAAGACGACCCGCCATGGCCAGCGATTATGCACAACTCGCGCGACGCATCTCCGGCACCACCAGCAAGTGCCTGTTGACGGCGATCGTGTTGGTGGCCGGGCTGGGGTTCGGCCGCCAGGTGCTGCACTGGTGGCGGGAAGACGAGACGCCGTCGGAGGCTGAGGATCTCTCCGCACGGCTGGCCGACGGATTGGGCGACCCGGAGCGGCTGCACACGCTGCAATTCGGCGATCTGCCGTGGTCGCTGCTGCGGCAGTCGCTCGACGGCAGCAAGGACCAGGCCGCCGCCGCACTGCGGGCGAGTTGCCGGGAGGTGCTGCAGCAGAACGCCACGGGGCGGCCGACGGCCGGGCGGAGCGAAGCCCAAGGGGCCGACGGTAGGCCGCCACAAGGAACAACAGAAGGCACGAAGAGTCTGGAGGATCCGGGGGAGGGAAGATCAGAAGGGGAGTTCCTGCGGCGCCTTGTGGCCACCGAACCGGCCGAAGAGGAGCCGGGAAAGTGGCGGCTGTATGAGTTGAACGAGACGTTTCCGATGGTGGTGGGGACGGCCGGGGCGACGGATGCCCCAGCGGAATCTCACGCGGCCGGCGCCGTTCACTTGGCGACGTGGGGTATGGCCGTGCCAGACGGTCCACAAGGGTGGACTCTCTGGACGTTTCAGCAAGAGGACGTCTCTACGGAGGGGTTTCGGGTTACCAAGGATGGCATTACCCCACCCTTTTGCACCAGGACACTCTCCATCAAGGTAGCCAATGGCGGCGCCGTCGTCGGATATCGGGGGAATTGCGAGCCCGAGGACATAGTCGCCTTCTACGATGACCACTTCGCGCGGCATAATTGGGAGGCGGCCGTGCCGTGGCAGCAGTCGGCCGGCGGCTACCACGCCCGATTCGTGGCAGCAGCGGTAGGCCCGGCCGATGCGGCCGATGTCCATATCGGCCTCGACGGCACGGGCGGCCTCAGCGGGCTGTTGATGATCACGCCGGCGGCAATCGAACCGACCGAGAAGGGAAACCGATGAAACCGATTCACGGCCTGATCCTGGCGATCGGCCTGGGACTGGCAGGCGCGTTGTTCAACTTCGCCTATCTGACGGTCAAAGCCCGGAACGTCAAGAACGTCTATTTCGTGGGGATCAAGCAGGGGGTGATTGTCGGCCCCGACAAGGCACTGACCGACGACGACCTCGAAGAAGTGGGCATACCGGCCAACCTGGTCGGCAACCTTCGCGACTACGCTTATCCGGTCAACGCGCGAGAATCTGCCGTGGGGAAGCGCGTTTGGCGGACGATTCAAGGCGGTCGGCTGTTGTTGGACAACGACTTCCGCACGCCGCCGCTGAAGCTCGACCTGGAGCCCGGTCCGGGCGAACCCGGCGTCATCGCCCTGGGCGTGCCCGTCGGCAGCCGCACGTTTCCCTTGTCGCTGATCAAGCCGGGCGACCGCGTGTCGTTCTTTGTCTCCCGGTCGCAGATGGCCCCGCTGAATCCGGATTTTGGCGAAAGCAACGCCGACCCGGCATTCCCCACCCAACCACCGACTCCCGCAGCCCCGCCCGGTCCGATCGACGCCGATTCCCCGCAGCCATTCGGAGCCAGCCAGGTGATCGGTCCCTTTACCATCTTGGCGGTGGGGCCCCGCTTAGGGAGCATTGAGGTGATGCGGGCGTCGAAAATCCCGCTGAGAGAGGGCAACTCGCTGTTGGTCCGCGTTGTGGTCAACAACGACGGCACGTTTCGCGATCCGAAGGCCCAAACGCTGCTCGATATGATTACGTCGACGAGTTTCCGCCAACTGGGCGTGATGGTTCACGGTCCCCAACCGAAGGCAACCGGCCCCGCATCACCGACCCCATGAAAATCTGGTTCAACAAGATCAGCGAGAGCCGCCGTTCGGTAGTCGAGGTTGCCGACCAACAGGTGACCATCGGGCGCGACCCGTCCAACGCGGTCTGTCTGCAAAGCCCGTTGGTCTCGCGGCAACACGCCGTGGTCAACGCCGACAATGGCAAGCTGCGGCTGCGCAACGTGGGGCTGAATAGCTGCATCGTGGGCGAGGAAGAGGTGCTCGGCGGGCAGACGGCCGTCTTCAATCCCGGTACCAAGGTTCGCATCTGGCCGTTTACGCTCACCTTCGAGTCGGAAGAGGCGGCCGTCGTCACCCGAACCGAGTTGGAGGCCCATCTGCGCACGGCGATGGCCGAACTGGAACTGAAGATCCATCGCAAGCTGCTCGAACGGCTCGACCTCTATCAATTCGAGGCCGACCAAGGCACCGACGCCGAGAGCATCTTGCTGCTGGAGAACAACATCCAAGACGTCTGCCGCGAGCTAGCCGTCTTTGGCGAACAGAACGCGGCGTTGCTGGAAGAGATCACCGGGCTGACGCTCCGCGACCATCTGATCAACCAGCTTATCATGGAGACCGGCACGGAGGAGTATTTTGATTTGGCCGTGTTGACCTCGAACGAGTTCGACGTGCCGGCCACGCTGGTGCCCGAGCGCGAGGCCGAGCTGCACGGGCTGTTGAAGTTCTGCCGCGAACACCTCAACCTGGCCGAGTGCCGCGACATCAGCCAGCAGGTCGCCCGGGTCGAAGCCCACTTCAACGACATCTTCCACCTCGTCCGCCCGCACTTGCATCGCGAGTTGCGTCATTACCTGATCTTGCGGACGTTGAAGAAGGATCTCAAGGACACGATCTTCGGCTTCGGGCCGCTACAGGACCTGTTGCGGGCCCCGACGATCACCGAGATCATGGTCGTCGGCAGCGATCAGATTTACGTCGAGCAGGCGGGGATCATCGAGCGCAGCGGGCGGCGGTTCATCTCCGACGAAGTGACCGAGTCGATCATCGAGCGGATCGTCTCGCAGGTGGGCCGGCGGATCGACAAGAGCCAGCCGCTGGTCGACGCCCGGCTGCCCGACGGCTCGCGCGTGAACGCCATCATCCCCCCGCTGGCCGTCAAAGGCCCCAGCCTGACGATCCGCAAGTTCCCCGCCCAACGGCTGACGATGGACGACCTGGTCGATCTCGAGAGCATCACCACGGCCGCGGCCACGTTCCTGCGGGCGTGCGTGATCGACCACCGCAACGTGCTCGTCAGCGGCGGCACCGGCACCGGCAAGACGACGATGCTCAACGTGCTGAGCAGCTTCATTCCGTTTAAGGAGCGGATCGTCACGATCGAAGACACCACCGAACTGCGGCTGCACCAGGAACACGTGGTCACGCTGGAGACCAAGCCGCCGAACATCGAAGGGGCCGGCGAATACACCATCCGCGACCTGGTCAAGAACTCGTTGCGGATGCGGCCCGACCGCGTGTTGGTGGGCGAATGCCGCGGCGGCGAGGCCTTGGACATGATCCAAGCAATGAACACCGGCCACGACGGCTCGATGACCACGGTACACGCCAACAGCTCGCGGGAAGTGATCGAGCGGCTCGAGGTGCTGGTGCTGATGGGGGCCGATTTGCCGGTGGCCTCGATCCATCGGCAAATCTCCTCGGCGCTGGACCTGATCGTCCACATCAGCCGGCTACCCAGCGGCGCCCGGGCGGTGACCCAGATTTCCGAGGTCGTCCGCTACGACGCCGACGAGCGGCAGATCGTGATCAACGACATCTTCAGTTGCCGCGGAGGCATGTCGTTGCGGCCGACCGGCTATTTGCCGTCGTTCGTCGAGTCGCTGGTCGCCAAAGAGCTGTTGGAACTGGAGTTCCTCTACGGCCGGGAGCAAAGCGCGGCGGACGGCCAGCCGGGGGCGACTCAGCCACGGGATGGGGGGCCATGAGCGAATCGTACGTGTGGCTGAGCAGTCTGTTGATCGGCGTGGGCGTGGCCGTGGGAGCGTATAGCTGCCGCGACTACTTTCCCGCCGTGCTCGACGCCGTGGAACGCGACCTGGCCGCCAAGCTCCGCCGTCTGCGGGCCAGCACGCGCCATCTGCGGAAGCTGCTGCTCTTCTGGTTGGCCGTAACGGCCTGCGTCTTCTTCGGCATCTGGATCGCCCTGGGCAGCCTGTTGTTGCCGGTGATTTCCGCCGCCATGCTGTTGGCCGTGCCGTGGTATCTGCTGTATCGCATGGCCGAGCGGCATCGGCGGAAGATCGAGGACCAGTTGGCCGGATCGATGGTCACGCTGGGCAACGCGGTGAAGGCCGGGTTGTCGCTGGCCCAGGCGATGGAGATGCTCGCCGCACAGTGTCCCCGGCCGATCAACGCCGAGTTCCATCAGATCAGTGCCGAATACAAGCTGGGCCGCCCGCTGCAACAGACGCTCGTCGAGGCGAAGGGACGCCTGCAAAGCGAGAACTTTGCTCTGTTTGCCGCCGCCGTGTTGGCCGCCCATGAAAGCGGCGGGAAGCTGAACGAAACGGTCGACCGGATCGCGCAATCGGTCCGCGAAATGCAACGGCTGGAGCGCAAGGTCCGTAGCGAAACGGCCCAAGCCCGCAAGTCGGCCATCTACATGGCGATGGTCCCGGCCTTCGTGCTGGTGGTCTACTATTTCGTCGATCCGGTCTCCACGGCGTTGCTGTTCACCAAGGGCGGCAGCGTGCTGCTGGCCGCCGCGCTGATCCTCAACGTGGTGGCCTACCTTTGGGCCTATGCCATCCTCAACCCCGATATTTGAGCCGAACCTCGTCGTGTCAACCGCTGCCAACATCGTCGTCCCCATTGCCGCACTGCCTCCGGGCTTCGGGTGGAAGGTACTCGCCAGCGGGGCCTTTGGCGGCGCGATCGCGCTGCTGGTGTGGCTGTTGTTTCGCGCACTGCGTAGCGACGATCTCGAGCAGGACCTCGAATGGCGATACGACGTCAGCCGGATCAACGAACTGCGGCGGATGGACGCCTTCTTCCGCACGTTCCATCCGGTGGTGAAGCTCTTCGCCGCGATGAATCGAGCGTTGTTTCGCGACGCGCTGCCGGAAATTCAACGTCAAATCCAGGCCGCCGGGCTGCCGCGGTTCTGGCTGGCCGAGGAATATCTGGCCAAGCTGCAGCTTATCGCGCTGCTGTTCACGCCGTTGTACGTCTACACGTTCTTCGACCTGTTCGAGACGCCCGGGCTGTTGCTGGTGCCGGTGGCGGTGCTGTTGATGGCCTGGCTGTTTCGCCGACGGCTGGCGGCGCGGGCGGCCGCGCGGCTGCGGAAGATCAAACGCCGGATGCCCTTCCTGCTCGATCTGCTCACGCTGTTGATGGAGGCCGGGGCCACGTTCGTCAACGCCCTGCGGCAGGGCGTCGGCGAATTCGAGGGCCATCCGGTCGCCGAGGAGTTTGGCCGCGTGTTGGCCGATATGAACATGGGCAAGACCCGCAGCGAGGCTTTTCGCGCCATGCGCGATCGGCTCTCCGACGACGAGATCACCAGCATCATCGGGGCGATCCTCCAGGGCGAGGAACTGGGCACCCCGTTGGCGAAAGTCTTTCGCAGCCAGGCCGACGTGCTGCGGATCCAGCGGACCCAACGGGCCGAGACGATCGCCGGCGAGGCGGGCGTGAACATGCTGCTGCCGGCCGTGATGGTGATGGCCGCCGCCGTGCTGATCATCATCGGACCGTTTCTGTTGAACATGATATACTTTGGACTCTCGATGTAACCCACGCGGGCGTACCGCGACGTAGGATTCATGCCGATCGAACTGAACTGTCCCCGCTGCAAGAAGCTACTGTCGGTGCCGAAGAAGAAGGCCGGCGGCTACGCGAATTGTCCGCACTGCCAGGGTCGGTTGTGGGTACCGGAGGAGACCGCGAAGGCGACACGCGAAACCAGGGCGGCGAAGTCGACCGCTCCGACGCCCCCAACGCCGCCGTCGCCCGCTCAGCCGCCGGCGAATCCCGTCGCGCCACCAACGTCGGCTTCGCCGCCTGCTGCCGGGGCCACGACATCGGTCGCCCGAACGCCACCGCCACCCCCGTCACCAACACCATCTGTCGACCCCCGATCGGCTCCTTCACCAACGTCCACCCCGACCACGCCCACGCCGTCGACCTCCGCGCCACAAGCCACCACCGCCGGCCGCAAGGTGGCCCGCTTCATCACCGCCGACTCGGCCGAATCGAAGCTGACCGTGGCCGCCGATGGCCAGCTCCCGGAGTTGAAGCTCCAGGAAGGCGACAAGAAGGAAAAGGTCGAAGCCGACGAATCGACCGGCGTCAATCCGCTGGTGCTCTTCGGATTGATCACGCTGAGCGTCGTGATGTCGATTGCGTTGGCGCTGTGGAACCCCGATTCCGAGAGCACGCAGACACGCCGCGAGAAGGCGGCTGCGCGGGATGAAATTGCGGCGCACTACTTCGGCGACTTCGATGACGAAGAGCCGCTTGAGCGATACCAGGAGGTGCTTCGTGAAGCCCGCCGCGCCTATGCCCGCGGCGACCTCAAGGCCGAACGACGCCACTATCGCGAAGTACTCGATCTGCTGCGGATGGAACGCAAGCCGGGCGAAAAGGGAGTCACCGGCAGCTACAAGCGCGACAAGGAACTCCAGGACCATATCATCATCCTCTTGAAAGACTGACCGCCGCAGCGCACCGCCACGCGCGGCCGAGGACGAACGATGGATCTCACCTCGCGATACGAACTCGTCGACACCATCGCCAGCGGCGATTTTGCCGTGGTCTATCGGGCACGCGACCGCGAACTGGGCCGCGAGGTGGCCATCAAGCAGATCCACCAGCAGTTCCTCGCCGACCAGAAGACGCTCGCCCGCTATTGGCAAGAGGCCCAACTCCTGGCCTCGCTGCAACATCCCAACGTGCTGACGATCTACGACGTCGTGCGGCCGCGGGGTTGGCTGATCCTGGAATTGATGCGGGGCAATTTGCAGCAGATCGCCGGCGGCGCGCCACTGGATTTGGACTTTTTGCGGACGGCTCTGGTCGGCTCGCTCAATGCCTTGCAATTCCTCCACGACAACGGCGTGATCCACGGCGACGTCAAGCCGACCAACCTGCTGGTCGATCGGCGCAACCGCGTTGTCTTGGGCGATTTTGGGCTGGCCCGGCGTGCCAGCAGCGACGAGGGCAGTCTGCTCAAGGGCACCACGAAGTATATGGCCCCGGAGTTGGTCTCCGATCAGTTCGGGGCAGTGGGCCCGTCGAGCGATCTCTACTCGCTGGGCTTCTCGGCCTATGAGTTGATGTGCGGAGAGCAGTTCGAGACGCTCTTCCCCACGCTGAGCACCTTCGGGCGCGACCAACAGATCGCCTGGATGATGTGGCACGCCGCGGCCGATCAGGGCTTGCCGAAGATCGGCCGCGTGCTCGAGGGCGTGCCGGACGACGTGGCCCGGGTGATCCAGCGGCTGGTCGTCAAGGATCAGGCCCGCCGATACCACGACGCCAGCGAGGCGCTGGCCGACCTTCGCCACGACAGCACGGCGATCGACGCCCCGCCCGTCGAAGACCCGGCAGCTATCGAGGCGGCCAATGCCGCGGCGCGGCGGAAGCAGCGGATGCGATTCGGGGCCGTGTTGGCGGTGGCCTTTTCGTTGGTGCTCAGCCTGGCGATGCTCTTCTCCGAGCCGGAAAAGCCGCCCGAAAAGGAGCCGCCGAAGCCGATCGCCGGCGTGGTCGCGAACGTCTATCTCGAAGAGCACAAGCTGGAGTTGACGCTGCCCGACGGGGGGCTGAAGGACGTGCGGCTGACGCCCGACGCGTTGGCTGTTTGGATCAACGACGCCAAGAGTTCCCCGCGGCACCTGGCCCCCGGCGACGAGGTGACCGTGACGATCGTCGACGGGATCACCGAGATCCGCGCCTCTCGGCCCGTGGGCGACGCCGGCATGGTGGCCTCCGTGCTGCGCGATCAGGGCCGCTTTACGCTCACCGTGGCCGAGGGCGACCGGCAGCGAGAGATCGTGATCGAAGTGCTCACCGATCTCGTGATCACGCTGAACCGTGGGCTGGGCGTGCCGCGGGGGCCGTTTACGCTGGCCGAGTTGCTGCCGGGCGACCGGGTGGCCGTGTTCCATAAACCGGCCGAAGGCGGCCATCGTGTGGCCACGTCGATGCGCGTCGACCGCGAGGTGGCCTTTGCCGGGCGGCTGCGCGAAGTGCTGCCGAAGCGGGGCAGCCCGACCGAGGGCGTGTTGCGCGTGGAACCGGACGGCATCGCCGCCACCGCCGCCGACGCCGCGTTGATCGAGTTGCCCTTCTCCGGCACCTGCCGCGTCACGCTCAACGGGCGCAGCCTGATCGACGACCGCCCGCCGAAACTCAGCGACCTGCTGCCCGGCGATCGGGTCACCGTGCGACACGACGTGCGAGTCACGGGTGTCGACGCACAGCGGACGATCCGCGAGTCGGGCACCATCCAAACGGTCCACTACGGCGACAATACGCTCGACGTGCTGGTCAAAGGCAATCCGCAGCCGACCGTCTTCGTCGTCGGCCCGGGCTGTGAAATCACGCTGGAAGACAAGCCGGTGAAGCTGGCCGACCTGCGCGACGGCGATTCGGTGCGGATCGAGCACGCGTCGATCGACGTGGCCAATCCGGCGGCCCTGCGCGTGGTGGCTTCGCGGCTGGCCGATCAGAGCCGTTGGGCCATTCTGATCGCCGTGGAAAACTACGACGACCCGGCGCTGCCGAAGCTGACTACGCCGCTGGCCGACGCCGGGCTGCTGCGCGACGTGCTGACCAGCCGCTATCGCGTGCCGATCCGCCAGGCGGCCGTGGCCGGCGACGACAACAAGCTGCCGTTGATGGACCGCGTTTCCCGCGAACTGGCCAAGGCGGCTCCGGGCGACAGCGTGATCGTCTACTTCGCCGGCCACGCCTTCCGCGACGACGACGGCACGGTTCACCTGGCCCCGAAGAACTTCGAGCTCGAGCAGCCCGACTCGACCGGCGTGCCACTGCAGTGGCTGGCCGATCAGTTGGAGAACTGCCCGGCGTTGGACAAGTTGCTGTTGTTAGACGCCGCCCACGCGGGTGCCGACCTGTCGAAACAGCCTTCCAGCGCCGAGATGATCGAGACGCTCGACCACCTGCCCAATCGCGGCCCGTTCCGTTCGTCCAGCGCGATCGCAAGCTGTCAGACGGGCCAGCAGGGGCTCGTTTCCGCCGAGCAAGGCCACGGGCTATTTGCCTGGCAACTCAGTCAGGCGTATTCCGGCCAGGCGGACAAGAATCGCGACGGGCGGCTGGAACCGGTCGAGCTGTTCGAGCATCTGCGGCCGGCGATTTCCGCCGCCGCCGGGCAACTTGCCGGCAGCCAAACCCCACGCCTCTTCTCGCCCGACGACCGGCCGCCGCGGCTGACCGAAGACGCCAAGGAGGCCATCCGCAGACTGGCCGTCGGCTTGCAGCGGAGTTCGATCGATCTGCCGACGGTGAAAATGCAGTACGAAGAGGCGGCCGCGCTGTCCGGCGAAGAGCCCGAGCCGCGGCTGTTATACGGCATGTTGTTGCTGCGCGATTACCGGCTCCGCGACGAGGCACTGGCCCATTTCGAGGAATTGCGGATCCGCTATCCCGAGATGCTGCTGCCGTCGCAGGGGCTGGTCTGGGCCCACTTCATGCGCCGCAACTACAACTCGGGCGTGGCCCAACTCCGCGAGATGATCGCCGGTGTGCCGAAACCGAAGAAGCCGAACGAACCCTATCCCGAGACGGTCCGCGAGGCGTTTCAATGGGCGGGCCAGCTTCGTGAGTTCGCCGCCGGCGCGCCGGAGGAGTTCCGGCTGCCCGATGCGTCGGCGCTGGCAGACATCGACACGGCCGCGGCCGAACACGGCGGCCCGATGGCGGCGGCCTACACGGAGGGGAGGGCTCGATCGAGGGCGATCCTCGACGACTTCGACCGCCGGATCGCCGCGCCGCCGCCAGGTGTCTTGCCGGAGAAGCTGAAGATCGACAAGCGGCAACTCTCGCCCCGGTACGCCGAATTCCCGTTCGGCGCCGCCGAGGCGATCCTGGCCGGATTGGACGGATAGTAATAGTAGTCGTCTCGCTCCGCGAGACGAAACGACATCTCGCGGAGCGAGATGACTACTTTGGGAACCTCGCCAAAGCACTGCCTTCGACCGAAAGGAAACCCTCAATGAAGACAACTCAAGGACGCCTTGGCCGCGTGTTCGTAATCCGTCTGGAGCACGGCGACGTGATGCCGAAGTGTATCGAAGATTTTGCCGCCGAGCAGGGCGTTTCAGTGGCCCAAGTGGTGATGATGGGCGGTGTCGACGGCGGCCAACTCGTGGTCGGGCCGCGCGTTTCGGAAGAACGCCCGCCGGACCCAATGCTGTTGCCGATCGACGGGGCCCACGAGACGGTTGCCGTCGGCGTGATGGCCCCCGACGAAGACGGCCGCCCCGTGCTGCACATCCACGGCGCGTTGGGTCGCTCCGGCAGCACGATCACCGGCTGCATGCGATCCGGCGTGTCGGCCTGGGTCGTTGGCGAGGTGATCCTGCAGGAGATCCTCGACACCAGCGCCGCGCGCCGCTTAGACGCCGAAAGCGGCTTTGTACTGCTGCAGCCGGAACCGTAACCGCCATCGACGGCGCTTTTCGCTAGCCGTGGGCGGAAGCCCCCGGACGGACGGCGCCGCGGTCGATGTGGGCACCTTGAAACGGCCGACTCTCCGGGGGCTTCCGCCCTCGGCTATTTGTTGCGGTCTAGCCAATCCACTCGATCTCTTCCTCGGCCACGATCCACCCGCGGCACCCCAGGCTGCCGCAGGTGCACGGGATGGCCCCCTCGGCCGGCCAGCCGTAGTCGATAGTCACCTGTTCGCCCGGGTCGATTTCTGCCAGGGCCTCGACCCAGACCTCGGTTTCCCCCGGCGAGCCGTCTTCCTGCTTCGGTTGCCAGTGGACCAGCGCCGCGTTGGGGTGGCAACTGTGGTTCATGTATCGGAACGGGGCCCACGGCTCCAGGCCGTACCGTTCGTCGAGTTCGATGATGTAGTCCGACTCGTAATGCGGATCGTCGATCTTCACACCGCGAATCCGCCCGATCGCCTCGTGCGGCAAGAACTGCCGGCCGGCAAATACGCCACGGCCCGTCTGTGAAGGTCCGACCCAAACTCTCTCGATTCCACGTTCCATCTCTGCCGCTGAGGTCCTTTCTTCGGCTGCGCTGTCTGCTTTTGCCGAGGTCGCCGTCTTTTGGCGACTGTCTTGAAGTCGATCGTAAAACCTGGTAAATATACGCAGCGCGCCGCGCCTTGTCAATGAGTTCGGTTGCCCGCAGACCTCACGGAAGGAAAACCGCATGACGGAGTCCGATTCGAATACGCCCGCGGCCGAGCAGGCGTCGCCGCGTTGGCAGCCGCTGAGCTCGATCGACCGCCGCGTGGCCGGCGTATTGATCGAAAAGGCCAAAACCACGCCCGACGGCTACCCGATGTCGCTCAACGCGGTCCGCACCGCGTGCAACCAGAAGAGCAATCGGGCGCCGGTGATGGGTCTCGAAGTGGAAGACATCGAGGAATCGCTCGAACGGTTGCGCGAGTTGGGTGCCGTGGGGATGATCGAGGGCTACGGCCGCGTGGTGAAGTACCGTCACTATCTCTACGATTGGCTCGGCGTCGACAAGGTCGAGATCGCCGTGATGGCCGAGTTGCTGCTGCGGGGAGCCCAAACCCAAGGCGAACTCCGCGGCCGCGCCGCCCGCATGGAACCGATCCGCGATTTGGGCGAATTGCGGCCAGTCGTAGCGTCGCTGAAATCCAAGGGGTTGGTGATCCCGCTGACGCCCGAGGGACGCGGCCACGTGGTTACCCACGCGCTGTACAGGCCGCGGGAGTTGGAGAATCTCCAGGCACAATACGCGGGCGCGGCGGCACCTGCGGCGCCATCGGCCTCTCCTGTGCCGGAAACGCCACACCCGGCAACGCCGCAACCGACAACTCCGCCACCGGCCGCTCCCGCGCCGGCGCCGCTGCAGACCGAAATCTTCGACGCGTTGCGCAAGGAAATCGGAGAACTGAGGTCCCAGGTGGCCCAGTTGCGCAGCGACGTAGACGACCTCTCCGCCGCTCAAGAGCGCACCGACGACGACCTACGCCAACTCCGCGATGCGCTGGGGGCGTGAGTGCGCGACGCCGGTGGCAAGGTAGCTCCCGGGGTGGCTGGGGCAAAGCGCAGCGCGACCGTGGGCCGCAACCAAAGAAGCTGCCCCTGGTTCCCAAACTGGAGTTTGGGAACCAGGGGGTAAAGCTTGCTCGGAAAACAGGCTTTCACGGGTTTGCAATGCAGCGGTGCCCCAGTCATCTGCAACCTGGGGCACCGCTGCGCTTTGCCCCAGCCACCCGTCTGGCAAACGCTACTCCTCACCCCCCGGTAGTTCCATCCGCAAGCTCTTCACCAGAAACGCCCTTTGATCGGCCAGCTCCTCGATCCGCTTGGCGGTCGGTTTTCCCGCCCCGTGGCCGGCGCGGGTTTCGATGCGGATCAGCATCGGGGGGTCGCCGACGTGGGCGTGTTGCAGGGCGGCGGCGAACTTGAAGCTGTGGCCGGGGATCACCCGGTCGTCGGTGTCGGCGGTGGTGATCAGCGTGGGCGGATAGGCGGTGCCGGGCTTCAGGTTGTGATACGGCGAATAGGCCAATAGCGTACGAAACTGCTGGGGGTCGTCGGCCGAGCCGTAGTCGTCGACCCAAAACCGCCCGGCGGTGAACTTGTGGAATCGCAACATGTCCATCACGCCGACGGCCGGCAGACAGGCCCCGAAGAGTTTTGGGCGTTGCGTCATCACAGCCCCCACCAGCAGCCCGCCGTTGCTGCCGCCTTGGATGGCCAGCTTCTCGGAGCGCGTGTAATCGTTGTCGATCAGCCACTCGGCCGCGGCGATGAAGTCGTCGAAGACGTTCTGTTTGTTATGCAGCGTGCCGGCCCGATGCCAGGCCTCGCCGTATTCGCCGCCGCCGCGGAGGTTCGCCACCGCCGCGACGCCGCCCATCTCCATCCAGGAAAGGAAACCCACCGAGAACCGCGGCCGGATCGAAATGCTGAACCCGCCGTAGCCGTAGAGCAACGTGGGATTCGAGCCGTCGAGCTTTAGTCCCTTGCGATGGGCGATGAACATCGGCACCCGGGTGCCGTCCTTGCTGTGGTAGAAGACCTGCTTGACGACGTAGTCTTTCGGCTCGAACTTCACCTTCGACCGCCGGATCAGCCGGCGCTCACCCGTGGCGACGTCGTAGCGATAGACGCTCGGCGGCGTGGCGAAGCTGGAAAACGTGTAAAAGGTCTCCGTGTCGTCGCGATGCCCGGAAAACCCGGAGGCTGAACCCATTGTGGGGAAGTCGACCTCACGGATGAGCTTCCCGTCGCACGTGAAGACCTTGACCTGCGGCAGGACGTCTTTCATGTACGAGGCCACGAATTGGTCGCCCACCATGGAGACCCGCTGCAAGGTTTGCTCCGTCTGCGGGATGATCTCGCGATAGTCTTCCGACTGCGGCTTGCCGAGGTCGATGGCGATCAGCCGGCCGCGGGGGGCGTCCAGGTCGGTCTTGAAATAGCAGACCGGCCCGTCGTTGCCCACGAAGCTGTATTCGTGGTCGAAGTTGTCGATCACCACCTGCGGCATGGCGTAGGGCTCGCTCAGGTCGCGGACCAGCACGCGGTACTTGTCGTCGGTGCCTTTGGAGACGGTGATCACCAGGTAGCGGCCGTCTTCGGAGACCTCGCCGTCGAAGCCCCACTCGGGCTCGTCCGGCCGGCAGTGGACCAGCACGTCGTCGGCTTGCGGCGTGCCCACGCGGTGGTAGCAGAGCCGCTGGTTGAAGTTCAGCGCGTGAAACTCGTCGCCCTCCGGCTCGGGATAGCGGCTGTAGAAGAAGCCCTTGCCGTCCTTGGTCCACGAGGCCCCGCCGAACTTGATCCAGTGCAGCTTCTCCTTCAACAGCCGCCCGGTTTCGATCTCCATCACGCGATAGGCCTTCCAGTCGGAACCGGCCTCGGCGGCGCAATAGGCCACGTGCTTGCCGTCGTCGCTAAACGCCAGCCCGGCCAAGGCCACGGTGCCGTCTTTCGACCAGGAGTTCGGGTCGATCAACACCCGGGGGTTTTTGCCCAGCGACGGCATCGTGTAGAGCACCGACTGGTTTTGCAGGCCGTCGTTCTTGAAGAAGTAGTATCGCCCGCCCTCTTTGAACGGCGAGGAGTATCGTTCGTAGTCCCAAAGCTCGGTCAGGCGTCGACGGATGGTCTCCCGCTGGGGGATCGCCTCGAGGTAGCCAAACGTGACCTTGTTTTCGGCCGTCACCCAATCGGCCACCTCCTTCGACTGCCGCACGTCGTCCTCCAGCCACCGATACGGATCGGACACTTCGGTGCCGTGATAGTCGTCGACCACCTCGCCGCGGTGGGTGTTGGGATACGATAGCCGCTCGGCGGCCGCGGCTCCGCAAGCGAAGGTCGACGCGACAGTGAGCAGCAAGAGGGTTTGGACGGTGCGAAACATCGAAAGCTCCTTGATAGTGTGTGTTGCCCCAGTCTACTCGGCACCGAGCGCCTCGCCAAGGACCGGGTCGAGACGGCGGTAGACCGCAGATTGCCAACGGGAATTTGGCAGCGTCGATTGCGATTCGGCGGCCACGCTTGTAGTATACTGGTGCAGCGTCGGGGGCCGTATGCATGTGGTGGAACATCGAAAACAACATCCAAAGGTCGAACCGATGAAACTCCGTTCGCAACTCCCAATCCTGATCCTTGCCATGGCCGTTCTCGCGGGCGTGCAGCTTCGCTCCCAAGCCGACGAACGCCCGCCGAACATCGTCTACATCATGTCGGACGAACTGGCCTACTACGAACTTTCGCACATGGGCAATCCGCACATCCGCACGCCGCGGATCGATCGGATGGCAGCCGAGGGGATTCGGTTCACCCAGGCCTTGGCCGGGTCGCCCGTCTGTGCGCCGCTGCGATGCAACCTGATGACCGGCAAGCACGCCGGCCACGCCTCGGTGCGAGCGAACGACGGCGGCACGCCGTTGCGGGCCGGAGAGCCGACGATCGCTTCGATCCTCAAGCCGCTGGGCTACGCCACCGGCGGGTTCGGCAAGTGGGGCTGCGGCGGGCGCGACTCGACCGGCGTGCCGGAGAAACACGGCTTCGACGTCTTCTTCGGCTACTACGACCAGGTCCACGCCCATTCGTTCTATCCGCCGTACCTGGTCCGCAACAGCGAGGAGGTCGAACTGCCCGGGAACATCGGCGGACGTGCCGGCCCGAACTACTCGCACTACGCGATCATGAAAGAGGGTCTGAAGTTCATCCGCGAGAACAAGGACCGGCCCTTCTTCTGCTACCTGCCGATCACCCCGCCACACGGCATGTACGACATCCCGGCCGACGATCCGGCCTGGCAACAATACCGCGACGACGATTGGGTCAAGGATGAGAGCATTGCGCAGGACGTAAAGAACTACGCGGCCATGGTCACCATGGTCGACAACAACGTGGGCACGGTCCTCGATCTGCTGAAAGAACTCGGCCTGGAAGAGAACACGATCGTCTTCTTCACCGGCGACAACGGCGGCCAGGATCGCTTCCGCAGCCCGGAACACCCGCGGGGGTTCTTCGGGCCGAACGTCGATCCCAAGACGGGCGTCGAGTTTCGCGGCGGCAAGGGGAACCTCTACGAGGGCGGCCTGCGGATCCCGTTCATCGTCCGCTGGCCGGAGAAGATCGCCGCCGGCCGGGTGAGCGATCTGACGTTCTATCAGCCCGACGTGCTGCCCACGCTGGCCGAACTCACCGGCGCCAAAACCCCGGCCGACGTCGACGGGCTGTCGATCCTGCCGGAGTTGCTCGGCGCAGAAGCGGCCGGCCGCGAGCAGCAGAAACACGAGTTTCTCTACTGGGAATACGGCTCGCAGACGGCCGTTCGCATGGGACACTGGAAGGCGATCCGGCCGAGAAAGGACGGGCCGTGGGAACTGTACGATCTGGACAACGACGTCAGCGAAACGACCAGCGTCGCCGATAAGCAGGCCGAGATCCTCGCGCGCATGATTGCCTTTGCCGAAGCCTCGCACGAGCCGGTGCAGCCGGGCACGTTCACCGATCGCACGCGTCACGAGCGAGACCGCCGGGCCAAGTACGGCACGAGCCGCGCCGCAGCCCCCGCCCCGCCGCGAAAGGTCAACCGCATTACCGAGAAGGACCTGATCCCGGCCGAGCAGATAAAGCTCCTTCGCTTCAGCAGCGAGAACCGGTCCAACGACCGCCAGGCGATCTACGCCGTCGACGGCAACCCGCGTACCGTATGGCACACGCAATTCACCGGCGGTTTGGCCAAGCATCCGCACGAGTTGGTGATCGACCTCGGCGCGGTGCATGAAATCCGCGGCTTCCGCTATTTGGCCCGCCAGGACGGCGGCTTCAACGGAGCGTTTGGCCAGACGGAGTTCTTCATCGACGAGTCCCCCGATGCGTTTGGCGACCCCGTGGCCAAGGCGACGTTCAAGGCCACGCGCGAGGTGCAGGCGGCCGATTGCCAAGAGCCAGTCCGTGGACGCTACGTGCAGGTGCGGGTGCTCTCGGAAGTCAATGGAAACCCTTGGGCGTCTGCGGCGGAGATTGGAGTTGTGGGATCCAGGTAACCACGTGACAAACGGATCAACACATGAAAGACTTGCATCTCTGTGAGCGCTGCGGCAAGCCCGTTTTCCCAGAGGATGACGTGTACGAGGAGGTCCTCCTTCGGCATCACGGGCACAGAGAGTGTGCAAGGCTGGGCGACGAGCAGGTCCAACGACGGCTCAAGGCCGTTGAGAACGCCAAACGGAACTGGGAGGGCAAAGAACGTGAGTGCCCCAAATGTACGCATAGATTCCCGTCCGTTCAGGACAAGGGCGTTTGCCCAAAGTGTCAACACATGTTCTATGCGAGTCACCCTGAGCAGGGCGATACTTGGTGGTGGGAGGCAATCGAGTAGGGTTGTCGACGGGTGGCTGGGGTCGACGTGCGAGGGACGAGCACGGAGCCCCCAGGTGCGTTCTCCCAAAACCCTTGGTTCTCTGGGGGCTCACCACTCGTTCCTCGTGGTTCGCCCCCAGCCACCCGTCAATCCAGCCACCTGACGTCGGAATCTCTATCGCAGCGACAACGTCGGTGCGTACGCCTCTTCGCCTTCCACTCCCGGCCGCGGCAGCAACGTGCGGGGGTTCTTCGCAACGCCGACCGGGCGACAGTTGGCGCCTTTGAGGTTGCCGTCGCCGAGATCGGCACGGGCCCGTTCGAGGTCTTTCTGCAGTTGGGCCACGACGTCCGGGTGCTCCGCTGCGATGTTCTTTGTCTCACCAGCGTCATGGACGAGATTGTACAGTTGTCCGCCGACGAAGAGCTTCCACGAGCCGCGGCGGACCGCGCGGAGATTGGCGGCGCCGTAGTAATAGAAGACCTCGTGCGGCGACCTGGCCCCTTGCTTGCCTCGTAGCAAAGGCACGATCGACTTGCCGTCGAGGATGCGGTCTTGGGGCGGTGTTGCACCGGCCAGCGCGGCAAACGTCGGCAGCAGGTCCATCGCCGTGGCGACTTCATCGCACGTGCTGCCGTCGGGGATCGACCCGGGCCACCAGGCGACCGTCGGCTCGCGCATGCCGCCCTCGAACTGGCTCCCCTTTCCGCCGCGAAACGGCCGATTCACGGAACTGCCCGTGCCGCCGTTGTCGGAAGTGAACAGCACCAGCGTGCGTTCGGCGATTCCCAGTTCCCGCAGCGTGCCGAGGATCTCCCCCACGCTCCAGTCGACTTCTTCGATCTGCCCGCCGATGGTCTTGTTCGGGTTTTGCGTTTGTTGCATGAACCGGGGGCTCGCCAGGCGCGGGCCGTGGATGAAGGCGTGCGGCAGGTAGACGAAGAACGGGCCGTCTCGGTTCTTGCGGATGAACTGCACGGCCTCTTCGGTGAACTGGCGGCAGAGGTCGGCCTGATCGTCCATGTCCTTCACTTCGGCGACCACCTCACGGCCGCGCAGCACCGGCAGCCCGGGGAACTTCCAGCGCTTCAGCCCCGGCCACATGTCGTTCGAGTACGGAATGCCGTAGTAGTAGTCGAACCCTTGATCGGTCGGCAGAAAGCCCGGCTGATCGCCCAGGTGCCACTTGCCAAAACAGCCGGTGGCGTAACCGGCCTGCTTGAGCACCTCGGCGATGGTGACCTCCTTGGGGTCCAGCCCCCAGTGGTCGCCGGGAAACAGCACCGCATGGCCCGAGCCTCGCGGCAACCCCACCCGCAGCGGATAGCACCCGGTCATCAGCGCCGCCCGCGACGGCGTACAAACGGCCGACGCCACGTAGAACGAGGTGAGCTTCATGCCCTCGTCGGCCATCCGGTCCAGATGCGGCGTCTTGTTCAACGTCGAGCCGAAGGGTCCGATGTCGCCGTAGCCCATGTCGTCGATGAAGATCACGACGAAGTTGGGTTTTGGCGGTGGCGGATCGGCGGCCTGGCTCACTGACCGGCTGCCGCAAAGAACGGCTCCGGCAATGAACGGCAGGAAGACGGTGACGAACAGTTTCTGGCGTTTTTCGTGGCCGATCATGACAGGGTACCTCTCGCATGCTGGGGACATCCTGCGAGAATCGGGCCAACCGATTCTCGTGCTGCCCATTCTAGCGAGGTTGGGCGGCGTGTCAAAGCGAGGCTAGCAGCGGTCTACATCCGAGAATGCATGCGGATGAGACGGGTCATGACGTAGCACTGTCGGCGACTTCTAGGCTCAGTACATGCCGCTCGTTCACGTCCCCTACGTTTGGCCCCGGAAAGACGTGCAGCAGATTCCAATGCCTTCCGCCGTCTCCGGTCTTCAGCAGGCCGATGTCTGGAGGGCGGTCCTCTCTGTGTATGGACCAATGCACGATCAACGCATAGGCCGCATCATCTTCAACAAAGGTCACCTCTCGAAGCAGATTCACCTTTTTGTGAGCGAAGTCCTTCGGCCACGCAACACGGATTCTGCGCTTACGCCATTCTCTACCGTCCGCGCTTTGCAGGAAGTAACCGTTGTTCGACACAAGCAAGTTGCCACGAAGATCGTGCCCGAGAAGATCATAGCTATCGCTCAAAGAGGTGTAGCCCCACGATCTTCCCTGATCGTGCGTGTAGATCACGTGAGACACGTGTACCCAGGCAAAAGGAAAACCCAACTCCCTGAACTCCCCCCACGACATCGCGATGAGGTTTGGATGGGGCATGGCAAAGCCCTTGAACGTCTCAGTGGGCCATGCCACAGCTTCCCCTTCTCTCCACAGCGACGGATTCCATTGGAATTTCCGCCGTGTCCAAACGGCCGCTGGATTCGGCCTCACGAAGATGCCGGGCTCATCAGACAAGCCGTCCGATCTATCGGCTCGACGCCGCCCAACGGCAATCCCGAAGCCGCTTGGATCGGCGGAGACGAAATCCCACAGCACGGCTTCTTCAAAGGCCGGCAGCGCGGAAAGATCGACGTTGCCTTGCACAACCGGAGCACGCCTGTGAGGCACTTCTCGGAGGCACTTCTCCCAGTGGTCTTTCCCATCGGAAGCCCAATAGAAGTACTGGCCAATCCCGACGACGATTCGTCTCATGTCCTCTGTCCCATGCGAGGTGCGACTAGAACACTCCATGACTCAAGACAGCGCTTCGGCGGCGGAGGTTCAGAGAGCAATGGCGTGGGCTGCGTCACACACCTCGTCACCCCTACGCCGCCTGCCTCTTCTGCCGCCGCTTCTTCCGCGTGTCTTTCCAGCGGCGGTGGACCCACCAGTATTGCTCGGGGGCGAGACGGACGATCTCTTCGATGGCGGTGGTGTACCACTGGGTCAGTTCGTGGATCGTGCCGACTTCGTCGCGGGCGTCGCGGGGGTCGATGGTGGCGAAGGTCCGCAGCTCGATGTGAAGCGGCTTGCCCAGGCGGCGGCCGGAGGTCACCGCGACCGGGGCGTCGTGCTCCAGTGCCAGCAGGGCGATCGCCTTATAGGCCGAGGCCTTGCGGTTGAAGAAGTCGACCCAGCAGCCCTTCGGCCCGGCGTATTGATCGGCCAGAAAGGCCATCGTGCCGCCGGAGTTGAGCACCTCGAGGATCTGGTCGTAGCCGCCGTTCTTGGGGATGATCCGCTGCCGGGTGATGCTGCGGAATCGGGCCACGAAGCGGTCGAGGTAGGGGTTGTCGAGCGTGCGGGCGACCGTGTTGGTGGGAAACGCCAGCAGGCCCATCGTGTAGCCGGCCACCTCGAAATTGCCGAAGTGGGCCGTGATCACCAACATCGGCCGGTCGTCCAACGTCATCCGCACGATCTTGTCGTCGTCGGTCAGCGTGATGTAGTCGCGCCAATTGGTCTCGTGGATCTTCCGCGGCGCGTGGGCCACCTCCAACGCCAGCAGGAACAGGTGCTCCCACATCCGCCGGGCCAGCCGCAGCCGCTTCGCCGGCGACATTTCGGGAAACGCATGGGCCAGATTCCCGTCGATCACCTTCGCCCGCAGCCGCAGCACGTCGCCGAACAACCACGCCAGCCACGACGCCACGGCCGCCCCGGTCTCGATCCGCACCGCCTGCGCAATGCAGATCACGACCCGCACGACCAGAAAGACCAGATAATCGCCGATTTGCTTCCGAAACATAGGGCACCTTCCGTGGCATGCCATTTTGGCAGGAAAGCCGGCTTGGGCCAAGAGCGATTTGGAGTCTCGTGCTTTGAAGCGGTGGGCGTGACGGGTGGCTGGGGTCGCGTGGAGCGCGCCCCCCGGTGGTTTGAC
>CAYYNP010000079.1:23250-33539 GCA_964472545.1 uncultured Planctomycetaceae bacterium
CTCGTTGCACTCGACCCCAGCCACCCCAGTCCTGAGGAAGCCGTTACGCAGCCTAGCCCACCCCCGTTTTCCGCGCCTTCAGCACGGGGTCCCCCTTCAGCGGCAGCTTCACGGCGCGGCCCGTTTCGGCGGCCTTGTAGATGCCGAGGATGATCTCGACCGAACGGCGTCCTTCGGGGCCGTCAACCGCCGGCGAGGTGCCTTTCTTGATGGCTTTGAGTACGTCCTGGAACTGGCGGGTGTGGCCGTGATGGCCGATGGCGGCCGGATCCGAGGCCCCGCCGCCGCCGCTGACCTGTTCGGACATCTGTTGGTGAATCGTGGCGTCGCGGCGGCCCTTCTTGGCGAAGTCCCATTTGATCAGGTCCTCTTCCTCCATGATCGCCGAGCCGGCCGAGCCGTGGATCTCGATCCGCTTGAGGTACCCCGGGTAGATCGCCGTGCTAGCCTCAATGACGCCCATCGCCCCGTTCTCGAAGAGCACCGTGGCCATGGCCACGTCTTCCACATTGATCCGCTCGTGGGCCAACAGGGCGGTTCGGGCGCGGATTTCGACCACCGGGCCCATCAGCCAGGTCAGCAGATCGACACTGTGGATGGCTTGGTTCATCAACGCCCCGCCGCCGTCGAGTCCCCACGTTCCCCGCCACGCACCGCTGTCGTAGTACGATTGCGGCCGATACCACTTGACGATCGCGTCGCCGACGGTGAGCTGCCCGAAGCGGCCGGCGTCGACCGCCCGTTTGATCTCGATGCTGGGACCGTGGAACCGCGAGGGGAAGATTGCCGAGAGGACCACGCCGGCCTTTTCGCACTCGGCGATGATCCGGTCGCACCGCCGCAGCGTGATCTCCAGCGGCTTCTCCACGATAACGTGTTTGCCCGCCCTGGCCGCCGCGACGGCCGGCTCCATGTGGGCCCCGCTGGGCGTGCCGATGGTGACCACGTCGACGTCCGGATCGGCCAGCATGGCGTTGAGATCGTAGTAGGCCTTGCAGCCGGTCGTTTTGGCCAGCTTATCGGCCGCCGCCGGCACGTTGTCGAAGCCGGCCACCAGCTTGGCCCCGCGGACGTCCGCGATCGCCTTGGCGTGGAACTGAGAGATCATACCGCAACCGACAATGCCAAAACCGATGGCCATGGGAAACCTCCTCGAGGATTAAATTCAACGGGAACCAGCGAGGATTATAGCCGTTTGGCGCGAGGTGTCCAGCCGCCCGTTGAAGAGGCACAGACTGTTGCGATCCGCATTCCGCTGCCGTAGGATGCTGCATAGCCGCTGCCCGGCAACCGAGCCGATCGCGTTGGCACTAGCCGGTGCCGGATGAACTGGAGAATTGACGATGCAGAAGCACACTCTGACGATCCTCGTGCTGGCGATTCTTGTCGTGGGGCCGACGGCTGCTGCACAGCAGGCGAAAGTCGAGCACCCCTACTTGCTCTGGACGCAAAAGGACCTCGATTCGCTCCGCAAGAAGATCGAGACCCAGCCCTGGGCCAAGCGGGCCTACGAGGAGATGGCGGCCTCGAAAGACCGCGACGGAGAAGACCTCCGCCTGTTGTTCCGCTACGCCGTGATGGGCGACCAAGAGGCGGGTGAGGTGCAGAAGAAGCGGCTGTTGAGCCTGTTGAAGGCCCCCGATCCGCTCGGGGCGGCGCTTGAGTGGCGGATCCTGGCCTACGACCTGCTCTACAACGAACTCTCGACCGACGAGCGGACAGCCATCGAGCGGCGGTTGCGGCGCTACATCCAATACGCCATCAAGCCCGGCGGGACCTACGACGCGTCGGTCTACAACAACGAGAAGAACTACGCCCGCTACGACGGCGAAGAGGGCCGCTATACGCGGACCAACTGGCTGCCGAACATCATCTTCCCCTGGAAGCTCAGTGCCAACCTGGCCGCCGCGGCCGTCGGCGACGAGCGGCTGATCCGCCAAACCTGGGACGTGCCGGGCAGCATCCGGCCGTACTTCGACGAGTACCTCGGCGACCTGGGCTTCTACGAAGAGGAGTTCAGCAAGATGGGCTCCACGCCCGGGGCGCTGCTGCTCTATTGTCGGGCGGTCCGCAACCTCGGTCTCGACGAACTCGGCTTCGGCTACCGGGGCCGCGGCGGTGCGTCGATGCGAGGGCATATCGAAAGCGTGTTGCACTTCACGTTTCCCGCGGTCGACACGGGCACGAAGCGCTGGCGATTCGAGCGCATCAGCGCCGGCGACGTGCGGCCCTGGCTGCCGCTGGCCCATGCCACGGTGGCCGGCTACTTCGCCAACGGCACCGGCGGCGACAAACTCTGGCAGGCACACGGGGCCTGGGGCGGCACTGTGCGCGGCAAGATGGCCCAGTGGGACGGCTACTCGAACTTCACGCCCAAGATGCAAACCCGCCTCTGGTTCGAGTGGGGCCACAGCCTTTGGCCCGACGCCGGGTTCGATTGGTTCCTGGCCCAAATGCGGGCGCCGGACGAAGACGTCTACACGCCGACGCTCTACTTCGGCCTCGACCCGATCGATCCGCGAAAGGTCAAACCGCCGGCCGCCAACTCGCGAGTCTATCCCGATCGCGGCTTTGTGATGCTGCGTGCCGAGGAAGGGCCGGACCATTGGAGGAGCCCGGCGCCGGCGGTCTGCTTGCGCTTGACGGCCCCGTACGCCCACAGCGTCAACGACCCGCTCGTGCTGGCCGGGTTCTACGCCCATAACCGCCCGATCTACCAGAACCCCAAGTCGGACCCCGGCTACGCCTTCAAGTTCAGCCGCTCGATCCGCAGCCATTGCGGCGTGATGATCGACGGGCACGTCAAGCGGGACGACTGGGGGCAGACCGGCAGCCTGGAGCCGCAGTTCACCGACGAGTGCCGCACGCGGCACGATTTCAGCGCGGAGGTCAAGTTCGTGGCGGCGCGCACGCAGCAGCGATACCCCGGCGTTGACGAAACCCGGGCGCTGATGCTCACGCGGGAGTATCTTCTCGACGTTTCGACCGCACGTGACGACGAGGAGCACTCGCACGTGTGGCTCATCCACACGTACGGCAAGGCCACGCCGGGCCAGCCGGGCCGGTGGCGCCCGTCGAAGGATTTGGCGGACTTGGTCGGCGAGTTCACCGACGTACGCACTCTGGAAACCGCCGGGCGGCCGTGGAGCGTAACGGTGCGCCAGACACCGCCGAAGAAGACCCCAGAGAATTCGCCGCTGGGCGAGCGCTGGTGGAGCCGCGACGTCGGTGTGCGCGTGCACGTGCTTGGCCAAGCGGGCGCGAAGGCCCACGTGGCGGCGACGCCGAAACCTCCGGTCGACAACAGACGTTTCGGCGAGACGCCCGCGGTCGACGGCGTGACGATCGTCTCGTCGATCGTGGGCCCCTCGTCAACGTTCGCCGCGTTGCACGAGCCTTTCGAAGGCGACCTGCAAGTCGAATCGTTCGAGCGGATCGCCCAGACCGACGACGCCATGGCGGTCCGCGTGACCGGACGGCCCCGCAACGGGATCGACGACCGCTTGATGGTCCGCATCGGTGATCAGGCCGAGCGGCCGGTAACGTTGGCCGACACCGCCGAGAGCTTCACGTTTGCCGGTCATGCGTTTGTCCGCTCTAGCGGCACGAACGTCACCGTCCGCGGCGATCTGCATGCAATGAGGCTGCACGTCGGCAGCGTCCGCCCGAAGTTGAGCATCAATGGCACGCCAGTTGAAGCCCGAATTGCCGACGGTGTGCTGCACTGGGAGAGGTAGCCGCGTGAATCCACAGCGCGACAGAAATGCGACGTGCCGGAGGATGGTGATCTCGCGCGGCCGTCAAGTGCAGTATAATGCCCCAAGGGTAGGGCAAGGGTATTTCTTCCTCGAAGAGGTCGGGCGTGCGAAACTCTGCAATCGGTTTGACGGCGCTGGTGTCGGCGGTGATGGCCGCGGCCTGCGGCAACTCACCTGAAACGCTCGCCCCGCCGCAGGAATTCGAAGCCGTAGGCGGCGGCGTAACGGGCGTGTCGAGGTCCCCGGCGGATCTGGTGTATGAACTGAAGAATGCCGGCTCACGGCGAAGCTCCTGTGATCCGAAGGAGATCATCGCCGAACTGACCGCCGCCGGCCCTGCGGCCGTGCCGGAGTTGATTGCGGCACTGAGAACTAGAACGCTGTACGGCAGACGGATGACTTGCTCCTCCGCCGAGGTGCTGGGCCAGATCGGAGATCCGCGGGCCGTCGGACCTTTGATAGGCCTGCTCGATTACGATGCCGTCGATGTTCCGAAAACGGCCGCCGAAGGGCTGGTGAAAATCGGCGAGCCGGCCGTCTTGCCGCTGATCGCGGCGCTCGGGCAGCTTCGTTCGACGGGCCGAGCGAAGGCGGCCGAGGCGCTTGGGGAGATCGGCGACCTTCGGGCCGTGGCCCCCTTGATCGCGGAACTGAAGGACAGCCATTCAGTTGTTCGCGCCGACGCCGCACGGGCGTTGGGCAAACTCGGCGATCGCCGGGCTGTGCTGCCGTTGATCGCGATGTCGCGCGACCATCAAGACTGGGTACGCTTCACCTCTGCCCGGGCCGTCGCCGCGCTGGGCCATCGGCGGGGCGTGGAGTTGCTGATCGCGTTGCTCGAAAGCAACCACTGGGAAACTCGCGGCTGGGCGGCGTCCGCACTGGGCAACGTGGGCGATGCTCGGGCGGTCGAGCCGCTGATTGCCGCGCTGGACGATACGGCCGAATTCTCCGACGTCGCCGAGAAGGCCGCCCGCGCGTTGGGCGAGCTCGGCGACCCCAGGGCGGTCGAGCCGCTGATCGATGTGCTAGAGAGTGACCGCTGGCAGATCTACGTCGACGCAGCCTGGGCGTTGGGGGCAATCGGAGATGCGCGGGCCGTCAAACCGCTCATCGAACGTTTGGCGAACCCCTTTCCACACATCGGAGGCTCGGATGACGCACCGGGTTTCGGCGGCGGGGCAGTAGGCGGTGGCATGATCGCGCCCGATCGGACGGTGCCCACGCTGGTCGAGGCCCTGGTGAAGATCGGCGAGCCGGCCGTCGATCCGTTGATTGACGCGCTTGAGGACGAAGACTACCGTGCCCCCGGCTCGGCCGCAAGGGCCCTGGGGATGATCGGCGATCGTCGGGCGGTCGGGCCGCTGATTGCCGCCCTAGACGTAGACAGTTCCAATGTCGCAGCAACCGCTGCGGCGGCGTTGGCGAAGATGCCGGATCCTCGGGCCATCGGCCCATTGTTGGAGGTGGTGAAGAAGCAGGACAAAGGTGTATGGCACGTGCAGGTGAGCCCTGCCCTGAAGGAGATCGGCGCCGCGGCGGTCGAACCGTTGATAGAGGCGCTCAGCGACGAGTCCCCGCAGGTTCGCCTGACGGCGGCCAGGGCCCTGTTGGACATCGGCGACCGCCGCGCCGAGCAATCGCTGATCGAAGCCTGCCGCGACCGGCACTTCGCCTTGCGGACCATCGGGGCACACGACCGTGTCGAGGCGTTCGACACGCTGTCTCGCGACGTGTTGCCGGCCGTCTATGTTGCTGCGCTCGATGACGAAGACGCCTGGTATCGGGTGATTTCTGCCCACCGACTCGCCCAAAGGGGTGATCCCCGGGGGTGGAATGGGTTGGTGGCCGTGCTGAAGGACGAGAACAACGCCTTCCGGCAGCGTGCGGCTTACGCGCTGGCCGAATGGGACGACCCCAGGGCCTTTGACGTCATCCAGGCCGCCATCCACGGTAACGACGAATTCCCGCCCGGTATCGCCCTCCCGCTGCTGGCGGCCTCCGGCGGGCCACGGGCCACTGCGTTGCTGATCGACGCCTTGGATAATCCAGGTTTGGCAGCCTACGCGGAGTCAGCACTGGTGAAGATCGGCCCGGCCGCCGTCGAGCCCTTGCTGGTTGCGCTGACGGACAAACAGAGCAGTGCCTGTCACCGGGTCGCGAAGATCCTCGGCGAGCTTGACGACCCTCGGGCGGTTCCGGGGTTGGTCGTGGCACTGGACGATCAACGGCGATGGGTATCGGCTTTCGCGGCACGCGCCTTGGGCAAGATTGGCGGTCCGCTCGCCGTCGATGCGCTGGTTGCCAGGATCACGAAGGAGGCATGCTTCAATGCGCTGGTGACCATCGGCCCGCCGGCCACCGAAGCCCTCGTACGCGCGGTCGAGACGGCGGAGCCCGACGTCAGACGCAAGGCGGCCTTCGCACTCGGTTCCATTGGCGATCGGCGGGCTGCCGCGGCGCTGATTGCGATCTTGCAGGACGAATACAACTCGACCGCCGCCAGATGGCTGGGAAGGCTCGGCGATCCGCGTGCCGTCGAATTCCTTACGGCCGAATTGCACGGCGACGATCCGAATCTCGCTCGAAGCGCCGCGACCGCACTGGCGGATATCGGTCCGCCGGTAGTCGCGCCGTTGGTGACCGCATTGCAGGGCGAGAAGCGGTGGACTCGGTGTTGGGCCGCCGAGGCCCTGGCGAAGATCCGCGACCGCCGCACGGTCCAGCCGCTGATCGCGGCCCTCGGCGACGCCGATCGACAGGTCCGGTGCTACGCCGCCCAGGCGCTGGGGAGGATTGAAGACGCCCGGGCCGTCGAACCACTCCTGAAGGTGCTCAAGGACGAGGACTCCGGCGTGCGGCTGATGGCAGCCAGGGCCTTGGGGAAGTTGGAAGACGTGCGCGCCGTCGAGCCGCTGCTCGCGCTGCTCTGGAACGAGAAGGAAAATCGCTACGGACTTGAGACCGCGTTGCGCCGGATCGGCGGTCCACGGGCAGCGCAAGCGCTCGAGGCCCTGCGGAAGCAGGAAGATCGGTAGCGCTACCGACGCCGTCATCCGCGGTCTTCCCCACGGCTCGATCCACCGCTGAGTTGCACGCGCCGCGGCAATCCCCTAACCTAATCACTTGCGGAGATCAGGTTGAGAAGTGCCGCCGTTTCGCAGAAGCAGTGCTGCGTCGAAGTAGTGGCACCTGCGCAGATTCCGAGGAGCCCTCCGATGCGACGCACCTTGCTCCTTTCGCTGGCCGTCGTCTTGCTGCCCGTGCGTTGCCCGGCCGCACAGGAACCAGCGAAGACCGTTCTGGACTTCACCGAAACGTCCGAGAATCTGCTGAAGCCCGACGCCTGGCGGCCGTGGCAGGCGGGCTTCGAGCGGGAAGGGGCGTTGTTCGTTTGCCGCAACGCCGACGCGGCGGCCCAACGCGGCGTGGGACAGACCGTCGTGCTCGATCAGACCGAGCCGGAGCCGATCGTGGCCACGGCGTTCAGCCGGGCGCAAGGCGTGAGCGGCTCGCCGGACAACAACTACGCGGTTTATCTCGATCTCGCGTTCGCCGACGGCACGCACCTCTGGGGCCAGGCCGCGCCTTTCGACACGGGCACCCACGACTGGCAGCGGCGGCGGGTTCTGGTGCTGCCGGAAAAGCCGATCAAGACGCTTAGCTTCTACATGCTCATGCGGGGCCACGGCGGTGTGGCCGAGTTTCGCAACGCCGAGTTGCGCGCGGTGAAGACGCCGGCCGGGGCCTGCACGTTCGACGGCGTGGCGGTGGTTCCCGACGATTCGCCGCGCGAGGGATTCCAAGTTCGCGACGTGGCCGCCGGGTCCGACTTCGTGCATCTCGACGATCGAGCGCTGGGGTTGAAGCTCGATTGGAAGACGTCGGCCCGCGACGGAGTCACGCAGTTCGACCTGACGCTGTCCGACACCACCGGCAAGGACCGCGCCGTGACGTTGCTGTACGCGATTCCCGTCAAGGCCGAAAACGTCCGCTGGCTGATCGACCCACGGCGAAGCATCGCAGTCGAACGACGGCGGGAGTACATCAACGCGGGCCGGTTTCGCGCCGGGGCCAATGGGCGGCTATCGCGATACCCGCTCGGTGCGGTCGCCGCCGGTGACGAAGGCCTCGGCCTGGGGATCGACATGAGCCGGCCGGCCTTCTTCCGCATCGGCTACAACGCGGGCACGGGCGAGTTGTTCCTGGCCTATGACGTCGGCCTCACGCCCGAGAAGCCCACGGCCCGGCTGCGGTTTTGCCGCTTTGCGTTCGACCCGGCCTGGGGCTTCCGCGGGGCGTTGGATCGCTACTATCGTATCTATCCCGAGCATTTCCGCTGCCGCACGCCGCAGCAGGGGCTCTGGATGCCGTTTGCGCGGATCAGCCAGGTCGACGGCTGGGAGGATTTCGGCTTCAAGTTCAAGGAGGGCAACAACGAAACCGCGTGGGACGACCAGCACGGGATGGTCACCTTCCGCTACACCGAGCCGATGACCTGGTGGATGCGGATGCCGCCGGAGATGCCGCGAACGCCCGAAGCGGCCAGCGCCGAAGCGACGCGGCTGGCACGCGAGGGCAACGCCCGGGCGAAGGCCCTGCTCAGCAGCGGCTTCCACAACTCGGCCGGGCAGCTCGCCGGGAGATTCCGCGACACGCCCTGGTGCAACGGGGCCGCCTGGAGCATGAACTCGATGCCGGGCATCGCCGGCGACGTGACCGATTTCAAGACCAAGTGGAACGCGGCCCTTCGTGAGAAGCTCTACGGTCCGGACCGCCGGGGCGATCTCGACGGCGAGTATATCGACTCCAGCGAAGGCTACATGACCGACGAACTCGACTACCGCCGCGACCATTTCGCCGCCGCCGATACGCCGCTGACGTTCTCGATCGGCCAGAGGCGCCCGGCCATCTTCCGTGGGCTGGTGGTCTTCGAGTACGTCCGGGCGATCGCCGCCGACGTACACGGGATGGACAAGTTGATGATGGCCAACGGCGCCCCCACGCGGCTCTGCTGGTTGGCCCCGATGCTCGAAGTGATGGGCACCGAAACCGATTGGAATCGCGGCGGACGCTGGCAGCCGATGTCCGACGCCGAGTTGCTCTATCGCCGCGCGCTCTGTAAGGGCAAGCCGTATTGCTTCTTGATGAACACGGCCTTCGAGCAGTTCTCGCATGCGAAGGTCGAGAAGTACATGAAGCGCTGCCTGGCCTACGGCATGTACCCGGGCTTCTTCAGCCACAACGCCTCGCAGGGCCACTACTTCACCCGGCCGGAGTTGTACGATCGCGATCGGCCGTTGTTCGTCAAGTACGTGCCGCTGTGCAAGGCGGTGGCCGAGGCCGGCTGGGAGCCGATCACGCGCGCGCGATCGAACGACGAGCGGCTCTACGTCGAGCGGTTCGGCGCTCGCTATTTGACCGTCTTCAACGACAGCCCCCAGCGCCGTACGGTCACCATCGAACTCGACGGCCCCCCGCCGGCCGGCAGCCGCGAACTGCTCGGCAACCGGCTGCTTCAGTGGCCCGACGGCACGGCGACTCTCACGCTCGACGCCGAGGACGTGGCGGTTATTGACTTGCAGCCGGCTGGCTACTGACTTGCAGCCGGCTGGCGCTGCCAGGCGATCGTCAGCCAGCCGTCTTGGCAGTCGAACTGCATCGGGTGAATCTCGCCCAATTTGGCCAGATCGTCCTTCGGCCGGATGACCTCCAACGGCAATTCCGCAGGGAACGCCGGGTCGAGCCGCGCGCCCAGCGCCGTGCGGAAAGCCATCAGGCCCGCGGGGATCATCCGGCCGCTGCCCGGTTCGCAACCGGGCGGGTAGATCTCCAACTCGCGCTGTCGGACCGCCGTGAGCGAACCTTCGACCTCGCCGATGTCGTAGACGGCAGTGACGTTCATCGCCGGTTGCGCGATCTTGCCCTGGTAGAATTTCTGCCCTCGAATGGTCACGCTCAGCCGGCCCTCGGCGAAGGTCACCGAGATCGGCCGCTGCGCGGGGAACTCGATCGCCCAGGACTCGCTGCCTTCGGCGGTCAGCCATTCGGGCGCTTCGCCGACGATCTGGGCGATCAACTCGGCCAGCTTCTCGTCGCTGACTTTTCGGCCGGCCAATGCCGTGGCGGCCAGATTGTTGATCAGCGACTGGTGGACGCACACTGAGACGTCGGCCCCCTCGGCCGCAGCCGGAGCCGCGTTGGGGGCGGCAAGCTGGGCGCTGCCGCAGGACAGTGCCACCACGTGCAGGGCGTCGGTGGTCGTGCGGAAGTCGAGCCGCTGCGGAAAGAGGCCGCGCTGAAGCAGCGGTTGACGGAACTTGGTCTGAAACGTCTCGTTGGCTTCTTCGAGCATCTCGACCGCTTGGCCGTCGATCCGCTTGTTCAGCCGCGCCTCGGCGTGCCGCGAGGCGATCCGCCGGGCTTCGGCCTCCTTCTTCGACGCCTGACGCCACGCGATCCGTTCGATCAACTCGGACCCTCTGTTGGCGCGGATCTGCCGGATATGGGTCTTGGTGTCGGCCTCGGAGG
>CAYYNP010000080.1:0-33328 GCA_964472545.1 uncultured Planctomycetaceae bacterium
CGCTCTGCCCCAGCCACCCTGCCACAATGGCGCGACCACCGGTCGCGGCTTTGTGGGCGAGCCGCACATCCGTGCGTCATTCCGCCGCAAGGCACAACGTTCGACCGTCTTGTAGCGTAATAAAGACCCGCCCGGCGGCGTCCAACGCGATGCCGCCCGGCAGCGGGGCGGCGGGAAGCCGCCGGGTCCAAAGCGGGGTCCCGTCGTCGATCGAGAAGGCCACCACGGCGTACGGCGGCCGCGGCGATTCCGACGGCGGCAAACGCCCGGCAACCACCACGGCGTTGGTGCCCTGGGCCATGGCCGTCGGGTGCGCGAACCGGCCCGACTGCCACACGGGCTGAGCGTCGCCGGTGGCTGCCTTGGCCGGGTCGATGCGGGCAACCCGATTGCTGATCCCTTGGACGACGACGTCGCCGGCGTCGGTCTGCAAGAAATGCTTGGCGAAGTAGCGGCCGACCCAATATCGCTTGGGGCTGTAGAGCAGTCGCTCGAAGGCCACAACGTTGTCATTGAGCACGAACAACTCGCGGCCGCGCGGTGCTTTGGCCCACTCGTCCTCGAGTCTATTCAGGCAGCGGCCGCTCTGCACGTCGAACATCGCCGGCGAGACGACGTTGCCGCCGGCCAGGTAGAGTCGGTCCTTGTGCAAGAGCAAGTGGCCTTGCACGCTCACGCCGGTGACCGAGTCGTCGCCGGCCAGCCGTCCGGTCTCGTTGTTCTGCCAGCGGATTTTGCCGCTGGCGGCGTCCAGGGCGTAGACGTGGGTGCCGTCGAAGCTGGCGATGCCGGCCGCCGCGTAGACGGTATCGCCGTCGACCAGCACGCCGCCGGCCACGGGCCAGGTCGAGGTGAGCTTGCCGTAGAGGTTGATCTTTCGCTCGGCCGGTGCGGCGGTGAATCGCCAGAGCGGCTTGCCGGTGACGGCCTCCAATGCATGCACGCGTCCGTCGCCGCTGCCCACGATCAGCCGCCCGTCGCTCAGCGCCGGTGGATAGGTGATCGGCCCACCGGTGAAGCCCTGCCAAAGTAGTTTGCCGCTCTTGGCATCGAGTGTGCGAATCGCGCCGTCGCTGCCGGAGAGCCAGACGAATCCGCCGGCTGCGATCGGTGCGGCCGGGTCGTGTTTGGCCGGGGGAGTGAATTGCCACGCCAATTGGACGGCCTCGGGAATCGCCGTCTTCACCGCGCCGCCGCGGCGATTGTCTGCCCGATAGGCCGGCCAATCACCCGGGGCGACGCTGGGCAGATTCAACGGCGCCGCCGGGTCCGTGAACGACTCCAGCCGCTCGTCGTCGATCGCCCGGGCGTTGAAGTCGAAATCGCCCGCGGGCCCCAGGCAATTGATGCCCACCAGCGAGAGGCTGCAATCGCACATCCACGGCCCCCAGTAGAGCCGCCCGCCGCTTACGATCACGCCGTCGTGGCAGTCGGGCCGCATCAGGGCGATCCGCTGGGGCCGGTTGCCGTCGACGGCCAGCCGCGTCGTGCCGCCGTGCCGCGGGCCTCGGGTGAATACGCTATCGATCGAACCGGTCGCCCGCGTGCAGTTGCCTCGCAGCGGGTTGATCTCGGCCAACACGCGGCCGTCGAGCGGATCGAACAGCTTGCTGGGGCCGGTGCGGCCCATGGCGTAGAGGCCCTCGTCGCGGAGCACGAGCTGCATGTTGCCGTCGCCGTGCTGCCAGAGCAGATGCCCGCCCTCGGTCGAGGCAGCGACCAGCCGCGTGCGTTGCGGGCCGGCGAAGTAGATCGCCTTTTCGCTGCACTTGAGATACGACGACGTGGAGAATCCGATCGAAGGGGTTTGTGCCCGATGGTGCGGGCCGATCGCGTCGAGCAGCTCCTTCTCGGCGTTGCGCCACAGCCGTTTGCCTTGCTTGGCGTCGAGGCAGGCGAGGAAACTCGGATGCGAGTAGTAGTAGAGCCGGCCACCGTGCATCGCCACCGCTCGGCCGTCGATCGGCTGCTCTTCCTTGTGGATCCAGCGAACCTGCTTGGTGGCCAGGTCGACGGCGAACAGCGTGCGGCCGAAACCCCAGGGATAGTCGGGCCGATCGTAGCCGGCGGTCATCGGGCGCCAAGGCCAGCCGGCGCCCGTGCGGTTGCCGCGGAGCGTGGGATCGCGAATTTCCTCTTCGCCGACCAGCGCGATCAGCGTGCCGTCGGCGATCGCCATCCACTTCCACACCGGCCCGGTCGCCTCGGGCGGGGCGGTGATCTCGCCGGTCAGCTTGCCGGTGGCCGCATCGAGCAGCTTGCACGACTTGCTGTCGGCCAGGTAGAGGATCTCCGGTGTGGCAATCATCGTGTTGCGGTGGATGTTGAAACCCGGCTGAAGCGGCCGCTTCCAGAGGTGGGTGCCGTTGTAGCCGTTGATCGCGATCAGCGTATTCAGCCAGGGCCAATCCCGTTGCTTAAAGCCGACGTGGCCGAAGGCCTTGAAGACCCGGCCGGCCGAGGCGACCGTGACCTCCGGAAACGGCACGTACCACGGCTCGCTGTAGAACTGCGAGAGATACGGCGCCCGGGCGATCCGGTCGTTCGACTGCGGGTTGTTGTCGGGGCCCTTGTAGGGATGGGTCCAGTCGTCGGCCTCGGGCGGATAGGGTTTGGTGATCGCCTCGTCGCCGAGCACGAGCTTGCCCAACGGACGGACGGCCCGCAGCAGGCGGTCGCGGTCGGCCGTGGTGATCGGCACGTCGGCCGGGGCAATCACGGCGTCGGCCAAATCGTCGGCCAGATTGACTCGCGTCAGCGGGCCTTTGTCGACAACCACGCGGCTGCCCAGCAACCCGGCCGCATCGGCCTTCGCTCGGGCAACATCGACCGCCTCCTCGTCGGGCAATTGCACGTAGATCGTCCATCGGCTGGCTTGGGCGAGCGAAACGGCCGACCTGGCCGGACCGTCTCCCAGCAGCACGCAGATGCCCGGGCCGTCGCCGATTCGAGAAACCACGGCTGGCCCACCGGGATCTGTCTCCGCCGCCGGCAGCACGCCGGGCTGCATCCACAGCAGGCAGCAGATCACCACCACAAGCACCGCTGGGAACCGTTCATTTCGCCTCGACATGACGCGTCTCCTTCGTCTGAGCAATGCATGCAATGGGGTCACGGGACCGAAGATCGAACCGGACGCCGGCAATCCTAGCAGAACTGCCCAGGGAGTGGCAAGCATCTGCCATTTCGGCGAAGCGTGCTACTGGCTCCGAACTCGAAACAGGTTAGATCCTCGCGAAAACGGCTGCGCGAGGTGCCTGTCCCCCTTTTTCACGGTACTCACCAATGGCCCGTCCGAAAAAGGGGACAGGCACCGTCGGCAAACGCCCCTACCACTTCAAGACCGGGCCCTCGACGGAGCCAGTCCCCATTTTCGGACTCCCGTACTTGCGGTTTGAGATCTAGTAGAGCGAGAAGTTCAACCCCGTACCCGTCGGCGGCTGCGATCGGGCCGGGGCGCCGCCGGGGTTCTTGTAGAGATAGACCTTGTAGCCGGAGGGTTCGGCCGTGGTGGTCAACAGCACGTCTTCGGCGCCGTTGCCGGTCATGTCGCCTTCGGCGATCAGCAGCGGCAGTTCGTCGGGGCCGACGTCGAACGTTACCAGGCGTTGCCCCCGTCCGTCGAACAGCCCACGGGGTACGGCCGAGCCGATCTCGTCGCGGCCGTCGCCGGTCCAATCGACGAGGTTGTGGTGGCGGGTGTAGTCGGTGATGATCTGGCCGAGCAACGCGCCGCGCTCGTCGAACAGGCACAGCGGCTTGCGCGGCACGCGGAGGTGGTCCACGTCGACCACCAACTGCCGGCCCGGTACGTCGGGGCAGATCTTGCCGGCGTCGATCGATTCGTAATGGTGGCCGGTCTGTTTCCAGAGCAGTTGGCCGTGGCCGTCGGTCATCACCAGGGCATTGCCGCCACACATCGTCATCGCCAAGCGGACGTCTTCCGGCGTCTTCGCCGCATGGACCACGCACCAGCAGTCGGCATGGCCGCCGTTGCGCTGCCCGGGCTGAAGCTCGAAGACCCAGCGAACGGAGCCGTCGGCGTTGAGTGCCGCGTAGCCGGCGAGGATCTCGTGGCGGCCGTCGCCGTCGAGATCGACCGGCAGCGGCTGGTGCGACGTGCGATACCCGCCGGGATCGGCCACGGTCCAGAGCAACTTGCCGGCTGACGAATAGGCCCAGATGCGGCCGTAGCGGGTTTTCACCAACACGTCCGACGGCCAGCCCTTGCCCGAGAGGTCGGCGAAGGTGACGCAGTCGCTGGAGTGCTCGGGGATGGGGAACTCACGGCGGACCTTGCCCGTGGGGCCGTCGAGCACGACCAACCGCCGGTCGGCGGCCACGATCACTTCATTGGTGCCGTCGTGGTCGAGGTCGTGGATCTGGCAGGCGACGTCGTGATGCAACTCGCGGCGGCCGAGCTTCGGATCGCCCCATCGCCAGAGCACACTGCCGTCGACGCGCTGGGCGGCCACCGCAGAAGTGTAGTGGTTGTCGCTCCGGTTGACGTTCTGTGCCGAGACGATCTCGACCGGCCCCTCACCGTCAAGGTCACCGGCAACCACCCAATGCCCGCCGTATTGCGGGTCGACGGTGATCGTCCGCCAAGGTTTGACGACCGGCGTATCGTCCGACGGCGTGTCGCGGGCGTCGGTCTCAAACGGCGGCGATTTGGGCTCGGCGGCAAACGCTATGGCCCCGCCGGCCGCCGCCAACACCCAGAGAATACAGCGACTGGTGAGTGCAGGCATCATTCCCTCTCCTTCGCTCCGGCGTACACCGGAAACACGATATGCGACGGATACCGCGACGAGAGGTGCACCGTGTTGGTGGCCACCCGCGTCTTCTCGCCCGGGCGATACGGCCGGCCGGTGTTGGGGTTGGCGTCGAAGCGAGGGTAGTTCGACGAGGACACCGCCACGCGTACCCGATGCCCGCGGTTGAAGATGATCGACGTGCTCCACAAATCGACGGTGATTTCGTACACGTTGCCGGGCTCCATCAGCGTCTCGCGCTCGAACGACTCGCGAAACCGGGCACGCAAGATACCGTCGGTCAGCAGCATCGAGCGGCCGTCGGGGTAGACGTCGGTCAGCTTGACGGTGAAATCGGTGTCCGGGCAATCGGAGGTGACATAGAGCTTTGCCCGCAGCCGGCCAGTGACCTCGATCGGCTCGCGAAGCACCTCGGAGGTAAACAGCAGCACGTCGTCGCGCGATTCGACCTTGCGTTGATCCATGGGCCCCTTGGGCATGTTGAGATTCTGGCCGCCGATCGTGGGCACGGGCTTTGTGGGATCGAAGCGATAGGTCCTCTTGGCGTCGCCGGACGTCGGCGCGTGTAGCGAGAGCAGCCCGTCGGCGTGGAAGTAGGCCTTCGTTTCGACGGCCGGCGGCGGCCAGGTGTCGGTCGCCCGCCAGAAATTGCCCGGGGCGTCGCGGTCGGTCGGGTCGCCCATCACGTAGTAGTGGATCGGTTCGATCTCGTCCTCGCCGTTGTCGGCCCCGTTGATCACATGGTCGAAAAACGCGAACGGGCTGGCCCCGCGGGGCGGCCGCGACGAGCCAGGCGGGTAGGTCAACTCGTCGAAACGCCCGTGGGCCAGCGGGCCGATGATCAGCCGGCACTTACCCCGGGCGTTCGGGCCGCCCCGGTTGTGGATCGTTTGAAAGGAGTTGATCGTGCCCTGCAGGAAGATGTCGTACCAGCCGCCGAGGAACATCCCCGGCACGTCGACCCGGGCGGCCTGGGCCTCGGGATTGAGTTCGACCCAGAGGTCGTCGTACAGCGGGTGGTCGAGCACGGTTTGCAGGTTCGGCTCGCTGAACTTGTTGCCCCGCAGCCAGCCCTCGACCAGCGCCTTGCGAAAGGCCCCGCCTTGGTAGGCCGCCTGCGTGTACATGTTCGAGAAGGCCACGGCGACGTTTTGGGCCTTTAGGGCCTTCGGCGCGTCCGGGGCCAGCATGTTTTGGGAGATGCCCATCGCCGACGCGCCCCAGGTGGCAACGTTGCCGTCGCACCAACGCTGCTTGGCGATCCACTCGATCGCGTCGTGCCCGTCGCGGCGCTTTCCCCAGCCGTCGTTGTGAAAGACCAAGGCGTCTTCGCCCTGGGAGTCGAACCGCCCCCGCATGTCTTGGGCCACCAGGGCATAGCCGTGGTGATGGGCCGCGGCGGCCTCGCGGGAGAATTGGTTCTTGCCGTACGGCGTGCGGATCAAGATCACCGGAAACGGCCCCTTGGAGCCGTCGGGCAGATAGACGTCGGTCGCCAAGCGCGTGCCGTCGCGCATCGGGACCATCTCGGTCGTCTTGGCCGACGCGGTTGTGTGGAACAGGCCGGCCGCAGTGCAAAGCACCAGACCTGCGAGCAGAAAGGAATCGCGCCGTGGGATAGGCATGATGATCTCCCGAGGTGATGTGAGCAATCAAAGTCGGATTATACTCCAGTGGCGCCGACGTCGCCAGAATACGGTGGCCACGCCGCCCGGGTGGCCGCGACGCTTTTCCGCAGCCGGCGTTGCCACTTCCTCGGTATGGCCGGAAAAGCGTCGGGGTCGCGCAGCGACAAGAGGTTCCGGCCTCGATCGAGCATCCTCTTGCGGCTGCGCCGCCCGGACGCTCTTGCGAACCAGGTCTGCTCGGACGGCAGAGCTTCTTGCGCTAGAGTGTCCGGGCCACCCACGTCTTTCGGCCAGTCGCAACCTCCCCCGCCTTGACAGAATCTCACCTGCCGGGCAAGATGGTTCGGCACGGGCAAGCCAAATTCGACCATTTCGGCCCGTTATTGCGGCCGACGTTTCAACCGGGAGACCCCGATGAGCGAGATGACCTCAGCAGAACGCGTGATGAGGGCGTTGCGGCGCGAAGAGCCGGATCGCATCCCCCACTTTGAATGGATCTTCGACCATCGGGTCCGCGAGGCGATCTGCCCGGGCGCGTCGATGGAGGAGTTCACGCTGCGGATGGGTCTCGACGCGATGCTCACCGGCCCCGATTTCAAGAAGGAGCAGGTCGGCGAGAAACGCTATCGCAACGAATGGGGCGTGGTCGTGGAAGATACCGGCGAGGAGCACAAGTTCCCGGTCGAGGGCCCGATCCACTCGATGGACGACCTGCGCAACTACGAGCCGCCCGATCCGCACGCCCCGGGACGTTACGACAGCCTGAAGCGGATCGTCAAGCGTTACAAGGGCAAACTGGCCGTCGGTGTGCACCTGAACGACGTCTTCTCGCTGCCGCGAAACCTGGCCACGTACGAAGGCGTGTTGATGGCGTTGGCCGCCGAGCCGGAACTGGTCCGCGGGCTGGTCGATCTGTCGGTCGAGATCAACATCGAGATGGCCAAGGAGGTCGCCCGCTGCGGGGCCGATTTCATCTTCACCGGCGACGACTACGCCTCGACCGAGCGGCCGCTGATGTCGCCGAAGAGCTTCCGCGAGGTCTTCTATCCCGGGCTGAAGGAGGTGATGGCCGGGTTCCACGAGGCCGGGTTGCCGGTGATCAAACACTCCGACGGCAACATCATGCCCCTGCTGGACATGATCCTCGAGTCCGGCATCGATTGCCTCGACCCGATCGACCCGGTCGCCGGCATGGACATCGGCCAGTTGAAGAAGGACTACGGCGATCGGATCTCGCTAAAGGGCAACGTCGACTGTGCCCATACGCTGACCTTCGGCACGGAGCAGGAGGTGGTCGAGGAGACCAAGGCGGTGATCCGCATGGCCGGCCAAGGCGGCGGGTTGATCCTCTCGTCGAGCAACAGCATCCACTCGGCCGTCAAGCCCGGCAACTACCTGGCGATGTGGAACGCCCTGCGGATGTACGGGAAGTATCCGCTGTCGCTGGATTCGTGGGACGACGTCGACACGGGCGAGACGTTTTGGTAGTCTCTTTGTCGTCTTCTCGCTCGGCGTGTTGTGGGGGTCGTCTGGGGGTGCGTGACGACTACTATCCGGGCTACAACTCCGCCAGCTTCTCCTGCAAGAACTCGACACACTCGGCCACCTCGTCCTCGTCCAGGCCGTGGAGAATCAACGGGCCGTCGAAGCCGACACGCTTTAGCGACGCCAGATAGTAGTCGTAGTCGAGCAGGCCCTTGCCGGCGGCGATATGGCCGGCGTCGCCGTCGTGGTCGAGGTCCTTGGCGTGGGCCAACGCGATGTCTTTGCCCAACAGGTCGAAGGCCTCACCGAGGATCACGTGCATCTGCTTCAGTTCGCCGGCGTGGAACAGGTTGGCCCCGTCGATGATGATCTTCAGCCGCGGGGAGTCGATCGCGTCCAGCAACCGCCGGGCCCTGGCGGCCGAATCGATCACGTTGTTCACTTCCGGCTCGACGCCGAGGGTCACGTCGCAACGTTCGGCGATTTCCAAGGCCCGGGCCATCGTATCGAGCAACTGGTCGAAGGCTTCCGGCGTGTCGTTTTCTTCGTGACGGCGCCACATGTGGTCCGGGTCGCGGGTGCCGGTGCAAAGCGTAATCAACGAGGCGCCGATCGGCCGGGCCGCTTCGGCGATGGCTTCCAAGCGCCGCAACCCGGCACAACGGACGTCCTCGTTGGGATGGATCATGTTGAACGTGCCGGAAAGCGAGGCGATGCTGAGTTCGCGCGCGGTCATCTCGGCGGCGATCTGCTCTCGCAACTCCTCTTCTACCCGCTCCGGCATCGACGGCACGCCCGCCGCCGCCATGTTGAAGTGGACGCACGAGAAGCCGTGCTCGACCACCGTGTCGAGAATCTCCGAGAGCATCGGCCGGCGAAACGTGCCGACGTGGATTCCGAGTTGCATCGTATTGGCGTTCCTGCTTTTTGATAGTAGGCGTCTCGCTCCGCGAGACGCAGTGACATCTCGCGGAGCGAGATGACTACTATGACTTATTCCTCCGCGCAAACCCGCGCGATCTCCTTCCCGTCTGCCTCGCGCCGCGACACTCGAATCTCGCCGACGTCGATAGGCAACTGCACTTCAGCCACTTGTCCATCGGGCAATTCCGCCGTGAGAAAGTAACCGCCGTCGATCTTCTTCAGTTCGGCTTTGTGCGGGGGCTCTTCGCCGATCCGGTGCGGGCGATACAATGTCACAAATTCGACCGTACGGCTCTTGCCCGGCGTGGTGCCGGTCAGATGCCACTCGCGAAGCGAAATCCGTTGCCGAGGGTTCGGATCATACTCGTTGGTTTGCGTGAAGGTCAAGCCTTCCGGGGCGAGGAAAGAGACATCGCAACCGGCCTTACCGACGCGGAGTCGGATGTTGTCCTGATCGAGAACGTCGAACTTCTCGACCGCGTGCAACCAATACGCGAAGCTCGACTCCTGCCGCGCGGCCAGCCGGTCGTAGACCACGACCAACTCCGGCTTGACGAAGATCACCGCCCGGGTGAAACGGTCGAGTTGCCGATCTTCGTCGACGTCGGCGCCGGTACGATAGGCCTCGGCGGCCTCGCCGACGACCACGTCGATCGCCGGCGTCGTCTCAAAGGCCGTGATGCGGCCCTGCGAGGCGGCCGAATGGGCAAGCTGGCCGCGGCCGTCGACCGTGATGCAGTTGACCGATCGCGTGCTCCACATCCAGTTGCGATGGTGGGCGCTGCCGTAGATGTCGCGATAGCCGCTGCGGATCAACAGCCGGCTGCCGTAGGCCCAGAGCAGAAACGAGTTGTTGGCCTCGTAGCCGTGCGACTGGGTGCCGAACGCGCTCGACTTGAAGACCACTTGCACGCTCTCGTCTGCGTCTAACAACGACGTATTGAGACACGCCTGCCCGGTGCCGCGAAACAGCCGCGACGTGGGCAGATCGTCCGGCGGCGTCGGCTCGACCTCCGGCAGCGTCCCCCGCACGAACCCCACGTAGCCCGATTGCTCGCTGGGGCCGCCCAGCGTCTCGACGTACCACTGCCAATGTCCGTTACCGGCCTGGGCGGCAACTTGGCTGACAAGCGAGAGGTTGCTTCGCGAGGTCCGCTTCGCCACCAGATCGCCAAAACCGCCGCCCACTTTGCCCGGCGGCATCAGGTAGATCGGATAATACCCCACGCGGGCGAAATACGGCTTGTCGTAGGCGTCGACGTCCATCGCCGAGCGCATCACGTCGGCCCACCAGGTGAACCGGCCGATGTAGCTGCTCCAGTAGCCGGCGCCCTCGTGCCAGCCGCCGTCGTCGTCGCACCAAACCGGGTAGGTGTTGTAGAAGACGTGCATGGCGAAGTCGACCCAATCGTCGGCCCCTTCGATCTCGCCCGCAAAGGCGATCCCCACCTCGCCCAGGAAGTGCCACGCCCGATTGCTGTGGCTGGAATACGGCCGCCAGAGATGCCGCGGGCAGAGGTGCCGATACATCTCCTCACCGCGGATCTGCATCACGCGGCGGCACGCCTTACGCTCTTCCTCGCTGAGCAAGTCGTAGACGAAAGTGTACGTCCGCGAGAAGTAGTAGGCGTATGGCATGCCCGCCTCGTCGTTGTAGCGATAGCCGGTCGCGCCGACGGGATCCCACTTGGCGCAGTCCGTCAAGATCCGCCGGGCGAGCTGGCCGTATTCGTCCTTGCCGCCGAGCAGCCGGGTGAAGGCCAAGGTGGCGGCGCCGTCCAGGGCGGCGATCGTGTAAGTGCGATTTCCCCACCAGATCTTCCGCCACTCTTCGCTCAGCCGCTCGACCGAGGCGGGATATTTTGGCGGCTCATCGGTGGGCGGGGGGTTCTTCAGCAAGCCCTCGCAGCGATCCACCAGCTTCCCAAACCGATCGTTCATCTCGCCCGCGGCCAATTCACGCAATCGCGGCACGTCTTCCGGGCGGACGAAGAGCCGAGGATGCGACTTGGGAATCCGACGCAGCAGTTCTTCGCGTGGCGGCATGGGCATCGCCGCGGCACGCTCGGGGATTGTGATCTTCCGCGATTGGCTCCAATTCGTCGTGTTACCGCTGTCGTCGACGCCGCGATAACGCCAGACGTATTTCCCAGGGGGGAGGGTCTTCGGCGGGCAGTGGACGTTGAACTTCACGTCCGCGGCCCGATACGCGATCGTATTGAAGTCGCCGTCCTGCCCGCACTCGAGTTGCCATGCGACGATCCCCGGCTGCGGCCGCCAACTGAAGCTCGGGGGATTGACTTCCAAGATGCTTCCGGCAGCGGGACGATAGCCCCATTCCGACTTGGCGGCGGGCCTCTCATCGAGTTCGGTCGCTACGACACCGGCAGTGCCAAACAGCAACGTCCCAAGCAGTATACAAACGACTCGCATGGATGGACTCCTTACGCTGCGTGTTGTGTGAGCTTCTCACTTGTGCTTCGTGCTGTGCGAGTTTCTCGAGTGTCCCTAGCCGTGGGCGGTAGCCCACGGACGGTTCAGAGCGCACCCTACCGCCAACCATCCGTGGGCTTCCGCCCTCGGCTAGCGCTCGACTCGTGCGCGTCTTCCCTCCCCTCCGCTAATGCGAATGATGACCCCGCGCCACCTGCGTCGTCTCGTCGCCGAAGTGGCGGGTGAGGCGCTCGCGGAGCATCAGGCGTGCTCGCAATAAGCGGACCTTGACGTTCGAGGGCGTGAGATCCAGCGCCTCGGCGGCTTCGGCGGTGGAAAGGCCCTCCACGTCTCGCAGCACGAAGACCAGGCGGTACTTGTCGTCGAGTTCTCCCAGTGCCTCGTTCAACAACCGCTGCGTTTCGCGTTGCGAGGCGATCTCCTCGGGCGTGGCCTGCCATTGGGCGATGTATTGCGGGTGGGGCAGGTGCTCGTCGCCGTCGTCGGAGCCCTCCTCGGCCAACGGCAGCGTCTGCCGCCGCCGATTCCGCCGCAGCAGGGCCAGGGCATGGTTCGTGGCGACCCGCGTCAGCCACGTCGAGAACTTCGCTTCCTCTCGAAAGCCGTCGATCTTCTCGATCACGCTGAGGAACGTCTGCTGTACCACCTCCTCCGCATCGGCCGCTTGTCCGGTAATCCGCAGCGCCAGCCCGTACACCCGCCGTTCGTGCCGGGAGACCAGCGCCTCGAAGGCGTCGTAGTCGCCGCGCTTGGCACGGTGGACTAACGGGCGGTCGTCGTCGGAAGTGGGCATGGGCGGTAGATAGTACGCAGTATGCAGTAGGCAGTATGCAGTGGGCCGTCTCACCTGCGGATCAATGGGAGGGTGCTCAATGACGATTGTGGCGGAAAGATGGGGGAATTACCATAGAAGATACGGAGAACTTGGAGGAAGTCGGCGGGCCCGCCCCAAACGCCGGGGAAGCCGGTGCCTGTCCAAAGTCCCCAATCTTACGTTGGGATCCCCGTCTCTTCTGTATTGATTCTCACACTTCCGGAAACGATCTCAAAATCCGGGCTCACAGCCAACCAACGATCCACCGCCTGCTGCATACTGCCTACTGCCTACTCTTCCATCATCTTCACCCGATGCTGCGGGGCCGCCAGCGACATCAAGTCGACTTCCTGCTCGGGCGTGAGCAACTGGGGCTTTCCGACGATCGTGGCGGCAACCAGCGACTTGGCGGCGTCTTCGGCCACCAGGCAGCGATAGAAGGCCTGTTTCATGTTCACGCCCAGGCAGCAGACGCCGTGGTTGCACATGAAGATCGTGTCGGCCTCTTTGGCCGCGTCGGAGACCAGGCCGGCCAAGATATCCGTGGTCGGCGTAACGTAGGGCACCGTCGCCCGGCTGCCCAGGTCGTTGATGAACTCGGCGAACATCGGCATGTTGTGGAAATCGATGCCCGCGCTGACCACGCCGCAAAGCCACGGCGAATGCGTATGGAAGACGGCTTCGACCTCCGGCCGCACGCGGTAGACGCCCAGGTGCATGTTGACTTCCGAGGTCGGTTTGTGTGGGCCCTCGAGTTGCTTGCCGGTGGCCAAATCCATGCCGCAGAGGTCGTCCGGGCCCATGTCGTCCATGGCAAATCCGCTGGGCTTCATCCAGACGACGTCGCCTTCCCGCGTGCTGATGTTGCCGCCGGCACCGACGACCAGTCCCCGTTCGTATATCTGCCGGCCGTAGTCGACCAGTTGCTCTTTCGCCGATGCCATGGGGTTGTCCTGTCGTTGTGTGAGAGTGTGTTGTTGCGTGCTCGGGTGAAAATGCACTTACCCGTGCGGATGCACGATGATCTTCATCCCCTGCCGGCTCTCCATCGTCTGGAAGGCCTCGTTGATGTCGTCCAGTGGGAAGTGGTGCGTGATGATCGGTTCGGTGCGGACCATGCCGGCTTCGAGCATCCGAGCGGCCAACTCGTGATGCCGCGGCACACAGCCGTGCGAACCGGTGACGAAACACTCCTTGTAGTGGATCGTGTTCGAGAGGACCGACATCCGCCGGGCGTCTTTGCCCAGCCCGCCGAAGAGGTTGACGTAGCCGCGATGGGCCACCATCTCGATCGCCTGCTCGTGGACGTCGACCGAGCCACAGGTGGTGATCACCACGTCGGGCCCCACGCCGTCGGTCTCCTCGAGGCAGCGGGCGACCATGTCCTCTTTGCCCGAGTCGATGTAGACGTCGGCGCCGTACTTCTTGGCGATCTCCATCCGCTTGGCGCTCCGCTGTACGGCGATCACCTTGACCGCCCCCATCACGCGGGCGGCGTCGATCATCATGCAGCCGATCGGGCCCATGCCGATCAGCGCCACCGTCTTGCCCAGCGACATGCCGACCAACTCGAACCCGTTGATCGCACAGGCCAGCGGCTCGGCCAGCGCGGCGACGTCGAAATCGAGCTTATCGGAGAATGGAGTGACGGGACCCTCCTCGAGCACCAGCCGCGAGAGTTCCATGTACTCGGCAAACCCGCCGGGGATCTGGTAGCCGACGGCGTAGTTGATCGAGCAGTTGTTGCCCAGGCCGTTGCGGCACCAGGAACACTGCCCACACGGCACGTCGGCCCCCAGGGCGATCCGCTGGCCTTCCTTGACCCGGCGGACGTTCTTGCCCACCTTGACGACCGTGCCGGCGATTTCGTGGCCGATGATCGTGGGCGGTTTTACGCGCGGGTTGCCGTGGTGGAAGATCCGCAGATCGGACCCGCAGACGGCGACCGCCTCGACCTTCAACAAGGCCGAGTCGTCGCCGATTTGCGGGTCGTCGACTTCGCGGACGACCATCTTTTCCAGTGCTTCAAAGACGGCGGCTTTCATGGGGGGGCTTTCTCTGTTTCGGAACGGTTATTTGTTTGTCTCATTGCGATTAGGGTAACAACACTATCTGTATCAGGGCTCGATCAACACCTTGGCAAAGAACTCGCTCTGATCGCGCATCATTTCCAGCGCCCCCATGGCTCCGTCGAGCGGGATGCGGTGCGAGACGAGCGAATCGAGGTCGATCGCGTTGGCGGCCGCGCCGGCCAGCACGGCGCGCCAGTCGTCGTTGTTGCCGGCGGCACTGAAGGCGGAGTTCCAGGTGCCCAGCAGGTCGAGCTCGCGACGCATCGCCTGGGAAATCAACCCGGCCGGCAGCGTGACGTCGGCCGAAGGGTTGCCCATGATCACCACGCGGCCGCCGACCCGGGCGGCGGCGATCGCCTGGTTGAGCGTCACCGGCACGCCGGCTCCCTCGACGCAGACCTCGGCGCCCTGGCCGCCGGTCAACTCGTTGACCTTCTCGACCGGGTTGCCGTCGCGGACGTCGAACGCCGACTCGAAACCGAGCCGCTCGGCCATTTCAAGCTTCTCGGGCACCAGGTCGAAGACGATCACGTCGGCGGCGCCCATCATCCGGGCCCACTGAGCGGCCATCAGGCCGATCGGGCCGGCGCCGAAGACCACCACCGTCTCGCCGATGAAACTGCCGCCGGCCCGCTTCAACGCGTGCAGCGCCACGGCGGCCGGCTCGGTCATCGAGGCGGCCTCCATCGAGACCCCCTCGGGCACCGGCACCAGATTCTTCGGCGGCACGGCGACGTACTCGGCAAACGCCCCGTCGCGACGCGAGCCGTAGTAGTCGTAGTCGCTGCACTGCACGTAGTTGCCCAACTCGCACGAAGCGCACTTGCCGCACCACAGCAGCGGGAAGACCACCACGCGATCGCCCGGGGCGTACTCGTCGACGCCTTCGCCACAGGCCTCAACGGTACCGGCGAACTCGTGGCCGCAGACCGTGGGGAAATGATACGTTCCCTTGACGAACGTCCGCGGGATGTCCGACCCACAGACGCCGCAGAAGCCGACGCGTACCAGCACCTCGCTCGGACCGGCGGCCGGTTTGGCAATCTTCTCCAGCCGCGCTTCGCCGACGGCGTGCAATACCAGGGCGTTCATTGTAACTTCCAACGTCATGCGGGCTTCTCCCGAGCATGCATCATGTGGCGCAACTATTCGCGGTCTAGACGGCAACGCTTTCGGTATCCTCACAATGAGCATCCCCACTCACACAACACCTGCCGGTTCGCGATGGGTGCGGACTCGTCCGCACACCCGTCAAGAGTGACAAGCGTTTGGCGTGGCTATTGCCCAGACCGCCTATCTTCTTCTGAATGAGTTCTAATGATCGCGGCACTCTAGCAGTGTTTTGTAGAGTCGCCTGAAGGCGACAACCAGCGCCCCGAGAACGATTCCGAGTTGGATTGCGGAAATTCCTGTACATACAATCAGCAGCGTCGCGGTCACAGCGAAAACGATCGCAAGGATAGCAGCGATCAGCATAGCCGATGAGCTCCCGAAGAGGCTGCTTCTTCCCCCCCGATCGATGGGATTGATGGGTTGACACCTTGTTGGTCTTCTGCGAAAAAATAGGTTTGCGGCAAGCTTCAACTTGTTCATAAGACAAACTCCTTGGCAGAACGGGACTAGACGGTCTGGTTTATCCAAGGGGTTCCACTGGACCAACCTGGTTGCGACAGGTTGGTCCTTTTTTTGTGGTCCCTCGGTTCGTCGCGCACGAAAGCCGCAGAATCATTGATCCTCATTTCCGGGTTTCTGTTTCTCACCTAATGCTGCCTCTTCTCCAAACCGGCGGCGATGGCGGCTACGGTCTTGCGGACGTTCTCAGCCATCGACGCGCCGCGGTTGTCCAACTGCTGGTGCCGGCTACCAGGATATCGCCGCCGATTTGCGGGTCGTCGACCTCGCGGACGACCATCTTTTCCAGTACTTCAAAGACGGCAGCTTTCATAGGGATCTTCCTTCGTCCTTGGCAATCTTCTCCAGCCGCGCTTCGCCGACGGCGTGTAGCACCAGGGCGTTCATCGTCTCTTCGCTGGGCATGTCTCGTATTCCTGCAATTCCGTGGGAAGCCGCCGCCGGCCCTACACTCCGGAAGCCCTCATTTCCAAGCCGGCAGCGATGGCGGCCTCGGTCTTGCGGACGTTCTCGGCCATCGACGCGCCGCGGTTGTACCAACTGCTCGTGCCCGCCACCAGAATGTCGCCGCCGGCGCCGACCATCTGCGGGATGTTGGCGAAACTGACGTTGCCGTCGACCATGATCGGGACGTCGACGTCGTGGTCTCGCAACAGCAAGCTGCAATCGGCGATCTTGCGGATGGCCGAGGCCACCAGCGTCGCGCCGGCGAAGCCCGGGTTGACGGTCATCACCAGCACCAGATCGAGCCGTTCGACGACGTATTCGATCGCCTCCAGCGGCGTGGCCGGGTTCAACGACACGCCGGCCTTGGCGCCGAGTTCGCGGATGCGGCTGAGCGTGCGGTCCAGGTGGCGGCAGGCCTCGGCGTGGACCGTGATGTAGTCGACGCCGATTTCCGCCAGCGGTTCGATGTAGTCGTCCGGGTTGTCGACCATCAGGTGCGCATCCATCGGCAGCGCGGTCTTGCGGCGAACCTGGCGGATGACGTCCAGCCCCAGCAGCAAATTGGGTACGAAATGGCCGTCGGCCACGTCGATGTGCAACATGTCGGCCCCAAGGTCCTCGAGCTGCCGCACGCCGTCCTCCAAGTGACAGAGGTCGGCACACATCAGCGAGGGTGACGTTTGCACGAGTTTCTTCGGCTTCTCGGCCTCAGGCTTCGTCGACCCGGTCACCGTGACCGGCGCGTCGGACGTCGTGGCATCGGCGGAGTCTGTCGGCCAGGTCTTCTTCAGATGCTCCAGCGATACGCGGAGTTGTTCGGCCAATAGCCGGTCAGAGTAGTCACGTCCGAGTTTCGGACCGCCGATTTCGAGATAGCCAACCAATTCGTCGACCGGAAGGGTCTCGGCACGCGAGAGCAGCAAGTCGCGAGTCGCCGCCACGTCGACGATCCCCCGCTCGCGATCGGCCGGCCCGAAGCCGAACGTCGAATCGAAATGCCCGTCGGTGTTCTTCAGGTGCGTCTCGAAGAGATACGGCAACGTGGCTTCGAGCAACTCGACGTGATCGAACTGCGTGGCCGTATCGGCGTCGGCGTAGCCGTGGGCGATGTCGGTGCAGTAGCCGGCCTGGGAAGTCGAATCGGGGTGCTGTGCGTGCGACTGGGCCAGTTCGTCGCCCATCTGCGTGATTTCATCCGGCAGTGTGGGCGGCTCGGCCAGGCACGACATCGGCTCGATGCCCAACCACGGCACGCCCTTCTCGTGAGCGAAGCCCATCAGCTCCTTCATGTGCTTCAGATAGCACCCCACCCCCTGGGGCTTCAGGCCCATTCGATCGCGGTAAATTGCCCCCGGGTTCGATCCGACCGATTGAGCCCCAACCAGAGCTCCCACTTCGATCAACCGCTCGAAGTTGCGCCGTGCAACGCTCTCCCAGCCGGGCTCGTCGTTGAAGAAGCCGCCCAGTTCGCGATGTGCCGTGAAGATGCTGTGGATCCGGATCCCGAAGTCTTCGGCCTGACGCCGCAGTTGCACGAAATACTCGTCCGGCAGTTGGTAGATCTCGAAGAACGTGCCGAGTTGGACGTAGCGGACCCCCTCTTCAGCAAGGATGCGAAACAACCACTCATACGAGAAGCGATACTGTGTCGGATCGGTCTTGACGCCGAGATGAAGCTTGAGGTCGGCCAACGGCTCAGTACTCCCGGAAGGGTTACGGTAGTCGGGCAGCCCAAGAACGGCCGGAGCGGGGCACCCAGAATCCCGTATTTTAGCAGTCTGGGGCGGCTAGACAAGCGGCATCAGGTGACTGCTGGGGTGAGGCACAAGCGGCTGCAACGGCGAGTCTTCCCGGGGACTGGAGAGCGTGCGCCCCAAGCATTCGCCCAACCCGTTCGTAGTGCCCCGATTCATCGGGGCCGTGCAGCGGAACTTTGCGAAAGACCGCATGAATGCGGTCACTACGAACGGCTCTTGACGGGTTGGGCGATTGCTTACCGTGCGCACCAAGCAAACCCTTTCCTGAGAAGCTCTTAGGACGGACTGCCGTTGGGGCGTTCCATGGCGGCGATCTTCTCGATCCGCCGGGCGTGGCGCCCACCGTCAAAGGGGGTTTCAAGCCACACTTCAACCAGGCGATCGACCGCCTTCTCGCCCAGCATATCGCCGGAGAGGCACAACACGTTCAGATCGTTGTGGCGGCGGCTGAGTTCCGCGGTCAATTCGTCGTGGCAGGGGGCGGCGCGAACACCGGGGATCTTATTGGCGACGATACACATTCCCAACCCCGTGCCGCAGATGAGGATTCCCCGATCGACCTCGCCGTTGCTCACCTTTTCGGCAACCAACGCCGCGATATCAGGATAGTCGTCGTCTTCGCCGTAAGACCCGGCGTCGACGACACGTTGCCCCAGACGGCCGAGCATCTCGACCAACTTGGCCCGCATATCGACACCGCGATGGTCGCTTCCCACCGCAATTCGCATGTTGGAGGCACTCCTAGCGCGGGCCAAGCCCGCATTCCAAAAGAACTTACAAGCATGCCCGCACGGCGCGCGCACGTTGCAACGTAAGGCTCTAAAGACGCTGCTCTTGCGAGAGATTCTAGCGATTGATGAGCAAAGCTGCAAACTCACCCCCAAGACGGGCCGGCTGTCTTAATTCCTTCAAATCGGCGCAACTTGGACGTCGCTTCATCGGTCACGATCGGTTTGGCATACGCACCAACGTTAACAGAACGCCCTACTTGGGTTTGCCTATTGCTGTAGGTACGGTTATCATCAGGGTTGGCTCGGACAAACGCCAGCAGGTTTCCGGCGGGTCTCGATGCGGGCTTCTCAGCAGAAGGGTGAATCGGCGATGCGCAGTCCCTCAGTGAGCGATGCTGCAATGCGAATTGTGAGACTGCTTGTCGGAAAGCCCCCGCAGACGGTCGCGGACCTGATTAAGCTAACGGGGGTAACTCGCACGGCGGTTACCGAGCAACTCAACGAGTTGGTCGCGGCCGGGTTCGTGGATCGCGGCACCGAAAGCCCTGCGGGACGAGGGCGGCCTCGCCACACCTATTCGGCCACCAACGCAGCGCTCTGCCTGCTGTTTGCCGGCAACCAGCAACTCGTGGTGCCCGCCATGTGGAGGGCGATCGAGGAGGCCGGCGGCGAGGCGCTCTCCAAGAAGGTCTTGCGGCGCGTGAGTCGTGCGCTGGCCGAGCACTACAGCCGTCAGATTACAGTCAAGGATCCCAAACGGCGATTCCGCCAATTGATCGAGTTACTCGGCGAGGAGGGCGTGCTGGTCGAGGCCGAGCAGCGCAACGGCAACGTCGTGCTCAGTAAGCGGAGTTGCCCCTTCATCACCATGCTCGACGAGAGCCATTCGGTCTGTTGCGTCGACCAGGCGATGATGACGCAGGTGGTCGGCAGACCCGTCCGGCGGACCGCCTGCCGCTACGAAGGCGACCCGTGCTGCACCTTCGAGATTGCCGGCAACAAGAAGAAATGACGTGGTGAAGCGCCGGGTAAATCCTTCTGATTCCGACCGCGAGTCGACTCCGGCGGCCGATCTGCTCGAGGAAGCCGCGAAGCCGCGCCGCTGGCTGACCCGGCCGGGCGTGCTCTTTCTGTTGGCCGTGGGAGTTGCGGGCGTGGTGCTCTTGGCTGCCGATTGGTGGGTGGCCCTGCCGGAAGGGAGCGTGGGCGAGTACACGCCGCGTGCCGACTGCATCGATTGCCACCAGGAGCAGGTGGACCTTTGGGCCGGCTCCGATCACGATCTGGCCATGGACCTGCCCACTGCCGAGACCGTGCTGGGCGACTTCGACGACAAGCAGTTCGTTCACGTTGCCTTCGAGGATCTCGACGAGTTCACCGATGACCACTTGGGCGTGCTGTTGGAACGTCTCGAGAGCGCGGCCGGTTCGCCTTCCGCTGCCGAGTCCGAATGGCTCTTGGCCCTGCACGAAGCCGACGGCAAACTGAAAGACCACATCCTCGGCCGCATGCCCGGTGCGACGTCGGCTCGGATCGAAGACAAGCTCCGGGACCTTCAGGCCGTCCGCCCTGCCGACGTGGCCGGCGCCCGGGATCGGATCATCGAAGTCGCCCGGCGGCTGGTGCTCGACGGGACGCTCAAGGCCGACTTTGCCGTGCGTTCGCGGTTCTTTCGCGACGCCGCCGAAGAGAAGTACTTCGTCACCACCGACGCCGCCGACGGCACGATGCAGACCTTCGAGATCAAGTACGTGTTTGGCGTGCGGCCGTTGCAACAATACCTGATCGAGTTGCCCGGCGGACGCAAGCAGTGCCTTGGTATCGCCTGGGACACCGAGCAACGGCGATGGTACCATCTCTATCCGTCGGAGCGGATTCCCGCCGGCGACGAGTTGCACTGGACCCGGCCGCTGCAAAACTGGAACTACATGTGTGCCGAGTGCCATTCGACCAACCTGGAGAAGAACTTCGACGTCGCCAAGAATGAGTATCACACCACGTTCACCGAGATCGACGTAAGCTGTCAGGCCTGTCACGGGCCGGGCAGCCTGCACAATCAACTGGCCGAATCGAACGGGATCTTCAAATGGGACCGCCGGCTGGGCTACGCGCTGGCGAATCTGAAGGACGACAACTCGCACGTCGAGATCGAGACCTGCGCACCCTGCCACGCACGGCGCCGCGTGGTCTACCCCGGCTTCGAGGCGGGCGAGAAATTCCTCGACCATTACGTCCCCGAACTGCTCGACACGCCCTTCTACTACGCCGACGGTCAGATCCTCGAAGAGGACTACGTCTACGGGTCGTTCATCCAGAGCAAGATGTACGCCAAAGGCGTCCGCTGCAGCGACTGCCACGATCCCCACACGGCCCGGGTGAAATACGTCGACCCCGAGGGCCCTCGCGACAAGATCCCCAATAAGGTGTGTACGAACTGCCATATGGATCGCCATCCGGCGGGCGAGTACGATACGCCGCTGCACCATTTCCATCCCGATTCGTCGCAGCCGGGCACGCAGTGCGTCGATTGCCACATGGCGGAAACTCCCTATATGGTCGTCGATCCGCGGCGCGACCACAGCATGCGCATCCCGCGGCCGGATTTGACGATGTGGCTGGACGTACCCAACGCCTGCAACGGCTGCCACCACGACGAGTCGAAGGGCGAGACGCCCGAGTGGGCGGAAGCGAAGCTCGAAGAATGGTACGGCGAGCGGAAGGAGCCGAACCACTTTGCCTACGCCATCGCCGCCGGGCGCGAAGCCCGGCCGGAAGGCCAGAGTATGCTCGACGCCGTGGCCCGCCGCGACGACCTGACGGCCGCGATTCGCGCCAGCGCGCTGTTGCTGCTGGCCCGCTACCAGACCGACGTGCCGTTGCCGGCCGTGCGGCGGGGGCTCGAAGACACCGAGGCGCTGGTGCGGTTGGCTGCCGTGCGGAGTTTCCAGGATCTGGACGCGGAAGACCCGGCCGATCGCGAAGTGTTTGCAGAGCGCCTGGCCGACTATCTGGTCCCGATGCTCGACGATCCGATTCGGGCCGTCCGCGTCGAGGCCGCCAGGATCCTCTCGCGCGTTGCCCACAGGGAACTGGCCGGGGAAGATCTCGCGGCGTTCCGCGCGGCGCTCGAGGAGTTCATGACCGGGCAGAAGCACCTCGGCGACCAGGGCGGGGCCCATTTGAATATGGCCGTGGTCCACGAGAACCTCGGCGATCGCGACAAGGCGATCGAGGAGTATCTCACGGCGATCCGTATCGATCCCCACTTTGTCCAGGCGCGAAACAACCTGGCCATGCTCTACAACGCCGACGGCGATAGGGCGGCCGACGACGGGCAGCCCGAAGTGGCAAGAGAAAAAAAGGCCGAGGCCGAAAAACAGCTTCGCAAGATCATCGAACTACGGCCCGAGTGGGGTGAGATCCACTATTCGCTCGGGCTGCTGTTGGCGGAAGACGAAACTCGCCTGGCCGACGCGGCCGAATCGTTGGCAACCGCCGCCGAGATGCTGCCGGAGAATCCCCGCATCCACTACAACTGCGGCCTGGCCATGCAGCGCTTGGGGCGGGCCGAAGAGGCCGAGCGCGAACTGCTGGCCGCCGATCGTACTTCCGGCGGCCGAAATCCCGACATTCTCTACGCGGTGATCGTCTTCTACATGCAGCAGAGACGATGGGATAAGGCCGTCTCCTATGCCGAGGAGTTCCAGCAACGCTGGCCCGGCAGTCCGCAGGCGGCTGGGATCTTGGAGCGGGTGAAGCAGGAGGCGGAAGCCGATCGGACGGGCGGGGGGCCGTCGGATTCGGGTGGCGCGTGACGTGAGATGCGCCGCGTGCAAGACTGTCTGGCTGAAGAGATCTACCACATCGCCCGATGCGACTTCGCCAGCAGACCGTTGATGATCAGCGCCACCAGCAGCACGACGCCGGTGAGTGCCTGGCGGGCCAGATCGTCGATCCAGTCGATCTTATTCAGGCCCACACTGAGCACGGTGAAGGTGAGCACGCCGACGGCCGTCTTGCCGATGCTGCCTTCGCCGCCGAAGAGGCTGGTGCCGCCGAGCACCACGCAGGCCACGGCGCTGAGCAGCAGGTCTTTGTTCTGGTCGAGCGTGACGTCGCCCATGCGTCCGGCGTTGATCAGGCCGCCAAGGCCCGCAGTCAGAGCGCAGATCGCCATGCAGATCAGCACCACGCGACCGGTGCGAATGCCGGCCAGCCGGGCCGCCTGGCGATTGCCGCCGGTGGCGTAGACGTAGCGCCCGAAGCGCGTGTAGCGCAGCAAGAAATGGGCCGCCAAGAATATCGCCACCGCCAGCAGGGCGCTGTAGGGAAGCTCGTGCCGTCCGAGCAAGGGGATTCCCTCGTTGCCGATCGTCTGTAGTATCGGCGGCATGGCGTGGCGCGCGCCCTTGGTCAGATACTTGGCCAGCCCTTCGGCGATGAACATCATCGCCAGTGTGATGATGAAGCTGGGCAATCGCGACCAGATGGTCAATGCGCCCGAAAGAAGCCCGATCTCCAAGCAACTCGCCAGCGGCAGCAGGATCACCACAGCCACCATGAGAGCGAGATTCGACGTATCGCCGGCCTCGAGCACCCAATGCTCGTACATCCACCCGCAACAGCAGGCGCTCCACACGGCCGTCATACCCACCGCCAGATCGATCTCGCCACACAACAGCACGAAGGTCAGCCCGACCGACACCACGGCCAAGACCGCGCCCTGGCTGAGAATCATCGTCCACGTAGCCGGGCGTAGAAAACCCGGCGCGGCGAACGTGAAGAACAGCAGCAGTACCGCCAGGCTGACCAGCGGCGCCCAGTCGCGCGCTTCCCAGCGGGCCCCCGAACGGGAGAGCGAACGGTCGCGGTCTTCGCTGGGTGTTGCAGTCATCTACGCCGATCGTGCGGGTTCGTACAGTAGTCATCTCGCTCCGCGAGATGGACTTCGTCTCGCGGACCGAGACGTCGACTATCCGTCAAGCGGAGACTCCTCCAACCGATGCTATACCAGGCAGTGTTTCGGGTCGCTGAGATAGAACATCGCGTCGATGTTGCCGGCCTCCTTCGACACCAACGGGTTGGGCAGAGGAATCTCCGGCGGCACGTCGTCGAGCGTCTCTTCGTTGCGGCAGATGAACTGCCCTATGACCAGCGACATCATGTGGATCATGCAGGTCGGATTCACCGTGGTGGCCGCCAGCCGCCCGTCGCGAACGCCCGTCAGCCCGTCGTTCTGGCCGTCGCAGGCGGTAACCACCATATCCTTGTGCTGCGCGTACTGATCGCCGTTGAGCGCGCGAATGCTGGCCAGGGCCATGTCGTCGTTGTGGAAAAAGGCCCCGGCAATCGGCACGTTGCTTTTCTGCAAAAGGATCTCGAACGCATTGCGGGCTTTCTCCTCTTTCCAATCGCACCAACGCACGCCCCCGCCGAGCACCTCGACGTCGTAGTCGGCGATGATCTCTCGGAACCCCTCGTCGCGCTGCCGCGCGCCGCTGTGGGCGCTGCCCCCGCCGATGTGGATCACTTTGCCTTTGCCGCCGATGCGGTCCATCAGGTATTGCGTGCTGGTTTGGGCGATCTTCTTGTGATCGGCCGCCACTTGTACCCAAACGCCGGCGTCGCGCTGTTGGTCGGCATCGACGATCAGCGTGTCCATGCCGATGACCGGGATGCCGCGATCCTTCAACACCGCGCAGGGCTCTTCCAGCGCGCCGGTCTGCAGGGCCTGAAACGCGCAGAAATCCCAGTCGTCGTCGACGATCAGGTCGATCTTCTCGCGTTGCTTCTGCGGATTCAACTCACCGTCGACCCAGACCACCTCGACGCCGAGCATCTCGCCCCAGAGCTTGGCCGTATCGTGTCCCAGCTTGCACCAGGTGGTGGTCAGTCCTCCGTTGGAAAAGGCCGCTCGCAGCGTTTTCCGCGTGCCGTCGCCGGAGGCTCCCGATCTGCCGGACTTGCACCCGGCGGTCAGCGCCGCCAGCGACAACCCACCCCCGACTGCCGCCGATTGCAGGAACCCACGCCGGGACGATCGCCTTGGCAGGTCGTTTTTCACAGAAGCATCCTCCGCTGCCACTCTTACATGCCGATGATGACGTCTCACGCGAACTGCGCAGGACCACGTCTTATTTAACCACTGTCCTCCCGCACCTCTGCCGGCCAGGACGGCATTCGCAGCCGGCATTCGCAGCCGGCGAGGACGCCTGGAATCTACCACGAATGGGGGCATGGGGCAATGCGTCGCGACCTTCGTTCCGCTCTATCGTTTCGTTGGCTCGTTTGATCTCGAACCTCATTGCGAGGGGAGATAAGCAATACAAACAAGGGGCTGCGAGCATTTCCGCCGTGGGCCTGTCGGCCTGCACTTTCTGGGAAACGGAGTCTGTTAGGAGCGGCCGATGAATAACTTCCCCATTTGGGGTGGCTGGCGGCTGAGCGCAGCGAAGCCCCAGGACCCGGACAACTGGGGCACCGCTGCGCTATGCCCCAGCCACCCATCACTGACACCGGAAAGTCATTCATCGGCCGGCCGCGAGAACCTGTGCGTTGTCGGTAGAGAATAGATGTGGTGAACAAGACGACTACTGGAAGTACCTGGAAGGACGCGCGGGCGGTATCCTGACATACCACTCGAAATCTGACGGCAAACAACGCTTTCGATGTATCCTGAAGTCGGCTCCCGTGTCCGATGATCCGTCTGCTGCGGGCGCCCGGGTCTTTGTGAGCCGTAAAGACGGGTCCGTGGTTTGTATGGGAGGTGTCGGCGAGTAGATCGTTCACGGCATCTGTACGGCGAGCCGAAGCCGGTCGTGGGTGCCGAGGTGATTCGAGCCGGCTTCAAGAGGCACGATTGCGTCCCGTACATTAAGGCCGGACGGCTCCGTGGTCCGTAGATCGTCTTCGGCCCCGACGACTATGACTACCTGACCGGCACGCGGCCGACGCCCGGCGATCCCTCGTGAAACGGCACGAGCGACGCGATTTCTTGCGACAAGAATCCGGTATGGTATGATGTGAAGATCTTGCCAAAACACGGTTTCTATTCGATCGTCCGGTCGGCCTGCTGCCAAGCCTGTTCGATGGAACTTCAAGCGGCCCGGCCTGTAGGTCAACGAGTGTAAGGGCCTGTCCGGGAACAACTTCGCAGTTTTTCGGGCGAATCATCACACCCAGTGTGATGGCTACCATGAAGCGGATGAAGTTGTTTCCGGACAGGCCCTATGCCGAGACAATCGACCGGAGATACCGCAGGTAGTGAACAACAGACCAACCGGAGCAACGGCGGTCTTCGCCGTCGCAGCAGCCATGCTGCGCTTGCCGCGACGACCGACACCGGTGGCGGCAAACTCGCAATCGTTGGCCCCTAGTGGCGAAGGAGCAACGGCATGGCACCAAGAGCGGCAAGACCGTGGAGAAAGTGCGCGGCCGGTTTCACGCCGCGCCTAATTCGATTGGTTGTTCTGGTCTCATGCTGCAATGCGGCCGTTGCAGGAGCTTCCGAGAAGAAGCTGTCCGTTGAGGGCAAGGTGTTCACGATCGAAGGCCGACGTACCGCGGAGAGATTGTCATGAAGATTGTGTTGTCGGCGACCATCGCGTTTACGCTGCACACGGCCATGGGGACCTTTGCGGCCGAAGGTCCGGAAATCCTCTATCCATCAGCAGAACGCCGGAAACCCTCGCCCGGCCGGATTACCTACTACATCGATCCGGCCGATGGCAGCGACGCCAATTCCGGTGTGCAGCGGAAGTCCCCCTGGCGGACCTTCCGCCGCATCAATCGGATGCTGCTTTCCCCCGGGGATCGGGTGCACGTTGTTTCGCCCGGCTCCTTCGACGAGACGCTGATGCTGATGGGAGCCGGCACGGAAGAGGCTCCGGTTGAAGTCAGCTTCGCCCCCGGCCGCTACGACTTCCATCCCGGCAAGGCCTTCAGACGAAACTACCAGATCTCCAATACGAACGACGACCCCGAGGGCCGCAAGGCCGTCGGGATTCTGCTGGACGGGGCAAGGCACTTTCGGATCTCGGGGCCCGGTGCCTGCCTCTTCTACCGCGGCAAGATGATCGAGGTCTGTATCGATCGTTGCCGGGATATCACCATCTCCGACCTGCAATTCGACTATCATCGGCCAACGGTCTCGGAGTTTACCGTGGCGGCCGTTGGAGACGGCTACATCGACCTGGAGATCCACAAGGATTCACACTACAGGATCGAGGACGGGCAGATCACGTGGCAGGGCGAGGGATGGAGCTACAGGACCGGCTTGGCGCAGGAACTCGACCTGCGCACGAACGAGATCTGGCGGCGGCGCGATCCGCTGATGGGCCTGAAGTTAGAGGAAATCAAACCCTTCCTGGTCCGCGCCCGCGGCAAGCATGACATGAAGCCGCAGCGGGTCTATCAGATCCGCGACACCCGTCGAGATTGTGCGGGTGTCTTCACTCGGCGTAGCAGCAATATCACTTGGAAGAACGTGAAGTTCCGGTTCCTGCACGGAATGGGCCTGGTCAACCAGTTCTCCGAGGACCTCACGTTCGATTCGGTTACCGTCGCCCCCGATCAGACAAGCGGCCGGACGACCGCCGCATGGGCCGACTGCATCCAGGTTTCGGGCTGCCGGGGCAAGCTGTTGGTGAAGGACTGCATTTTCTCCGGTGCCCATGACGACGCCGTCAACATCCACGGAACGCATCTACGCGTCGTCGAGCGCCTTTCCGGCCGGCGGATCAAGGTGCGGTTCATGCACGCCCAAACGTTTGGCTTCATGGCCTTCAACCCCGGCGATGAGGTCGAGTTCGTCCGATGGGACTCGCTGACGACCTACGGCCCGAACCGCGTCGAGGAGGCACGGCTACTTGATCCAAAGGAACTCTTGCTGACGCTTCAAGAGCCCGTCCCGGAGGAATTCCAAGAGAACGACGTCCTGGAGAACGTCACCTGGACTCCGGAAGTCGAGATCCGCGGTTGCCGTGTGTCGCGAATCCCCACCCGCGGCTTCCTGATCACCACGCGGCGCAGCGTGTTGGTCGAGGACAATGAGTTCCTGGGCACCCGCATGAGCGCCATTCTTGTGGAGGATGATGCCAAGGGGTGGTACGAGTCGGGTTGCGTGCGCGACATGACCATCCGCCGCAACAAGTTCGTCCGCTGTGGCGAGCCGGTTGTCCGCGTCAATCCCCAGAACACCGTGGCCAACGACTCGGTTCACCGGAACATCCGCATCGAGAACAATGAATTCGTCCTCCGCGGCGCGACCTGCGTCCGGGCCAAGAGCACGCAAGGGCTGCGCGTTACGGGGAACACGATCTACTCAGGCCGAGAGGCCGGGGACGGTACGTCCACCGTACAGACGAGTGACTGCGCAGACGTGCTGACCGAAAAGAACATCCATCGGCCGTTAACCCAACAGTAACAGACCATGCAGACGATTCGACGACACGTGTTTTCGGTTCTTACCCTGGCTTGTATTGCGCTTCCAGGAGTAACGACCGGCTTCAGCACCGAAAGGCTTGTGGCCGGCATCCCGTCACCCGGAGACGAAGGCAGGCTTGTCGTCGACGAATTCGAGGCCGGCCTCTTCCCGTTGGTTCACGACCAGCGGGCGGCCGACGTCTTCGTCGATTCGAGTGATTGGACGGTCGCTCGAATCAGTGCCGGGGACCTGGCGCTGGACATCCAGCGGGTCACCGGCATCAAGCCCCTCCTGAAGAACTCGCCCGAGGGGCTTTCGACGCACGCCGTTCTGGTTGGAACGCTAGGCAAAAGCCCCGCGATCGACGGCCTCGTCAAAGCCGGCAAGATCGATGTGGAAGACGTCCGCGGCCGGTGGGAAACCTCTGCAATTCAGGTCGTCTCGAATCCGTTGCCCGGCGTGAAACGGGCTTTGGCCGTTATCGGCAGCGACCGCCGGGGCACGGCCTACGGCGTGTATGAAGTCTCGCGGCGGATCGGCGTATCGCCCTGGTATTGGTGGGCCGACGTCACGCCGCGCCGCCGCACGTCGCTCTACGTGCGGCCGGACCGCCTTCGCATCGGGCCGCCGGCGGTCAAGTATCGCGGTATCTTCATCAACGACGAGATGTGGGGTATTCGCCCCTGGGCGGCCGGGAACTTTGCGCCCGACGAAGGACTCGGGCTGGGCCCGAAGACCAATCGCAAGATCTTCGAGTTGCTGCTGCGGTTGAGGGCCAACTACATTTGGCCGGCGATGCATCGCGGGACCATACCGTTTAACTACTATCCGGAGAATAAGGTCGTCGCCGACGACTATGCCATCGTGATGGGATCCAGCCACATCGAGCCGATGTTGCGGAACAACATCTACGGGGCCGAATGGGACCAGGAAGGAGGTGGCGAGTGGAACTACCTCAGCAACCGCGACGCTATCTACGACTACTGGGAGCGACGCGTGAAGACCAACGGCCGGTACGAGAACATCTACACGATCGGCATGCGAGGGCAGGACGATGAGGCGATGAAAGCCGGGCAGACGCCGCAAGAGAAGATCGAGTTGCTTCAGCGGATCTTCCGCGATCAGCGCGAGATCCTGGCAAGACACGTCCATCCCGACGCGGCCACGGTGCCCCAGGTGTTCATCCCGTACACCGAAGTCCTGGGACTCTACGATCAGGGGCTCGAGGTGCCCGACGACGCGATCATCTGTTGGCCCGACGACAACTTCGGCTACATCCGCCGGTTGCCCACGCCCAAAGAGCAAGCCCGGCCCGGCGGTTCCGGCGTCTACTACCACATCCAGTGGCTCAACGGCGCCACCACCGCCTACACCTGGCTGAACACCACGCCACCGGCTTTGATTTGGGAGGAAATGAACAAGGCCTATCGCTATAACGCCCGAAGCCTGTGGGTCCTCAACGTGGGCGACATCAAGCCGGGCGAAATCGGCATGGAGTTCTTCCTCGACATGGCGTGGCGTCCCGAGCGTTGGCGCCACGACAACGTCCACGATTTCCTCGTGCGGTGGGCCGCAAGGGATCTCAGCGTTACTGGTAATAACCCTGCGCGTTTCGCCCACGAGATTGCGGAAATCATGGAAGAGTATTTCCGGCTCGGCTACACGCGCCGGCCGGAGCACCTGGTGCAATACCGGCACAACCAGCCCCTGCGATTCTCCTGGTTCAACGTCGACAACTACAACGACGAAGCCCAGTGCCGTCTCGACCGCTACGAAGACCTCGCTCGCCGCGCGGAGGCTATCTATCGGCGAATCCCGACCGACCGAAAAGACGCCTTCTTCGAGCTGGTTCTGTACCCCGTCCGATGCGCGTCTCTGATGAACCAGAAGGTCATCTATGCCGACAAGAGCATGCAATACGCCGCAGCCGGCCGTGCCAGCGCCGGCGAGTACGCGCGTAAGGCCCGGGCGGCCGCGGAGGAAATCATCCAACTGACGGACCACTACAACAAAGAGTTGATTACGGCCGGCGACAAATGGAACCACATGATCTCGTGGGCGCCCGGGCCGTGGGGAGCCCAGCGACACCAGTTCGAGATGCCGCCGCTGAGCGATTTCGACGGTCTGGGACCGCCCACGCTGGGTGTCGCCCTGGAAGGTGGCACTGTTACTGAGAGTGACCCCGCGGACACGTTGCCGGATCTCAGCGTTTACACGAAGGGAAAACGCTTCGTCGATCTGTTCAACCGGGGCAAAGGGCCTATCCAGTGGAAAGCGGCCCCGTCCGAGCCCTGGGTTGTACTCAGCCGCACCGAGGGGCAATTCGAGACGCAGCAGCGCATCTGGATAGCGATTGACTGGGACAGCGTACCGAAAGGCGAGGCGATCAAGGCATCCGTGGACTTTGTCACCAGTGCCGGCAACCGGCAAATCACCGTGCCGGTCTTCCATCCGGCTGCGCCACGGCCCGACACGGTAACCGGCTTCGTCGAAAGCCACGGCTACGTCTGTATGGAAGCCGGACATTTCTCGCGCCGACGTAATGTTGATGCGGCGCGATGGGACGTCGTCAAAGGGCTGGGCCGCTCTGGCGATTCGGTTACCGTCTTTCCACCGACCGTCGCCAGCCGCACCGAAATCGAGTCCATACGCCAACACTCTCCCGTGCTGGAGTACGACGTGCACGTCTTCACCGCGGGCGAGGCTTCCTTGGAAATCCAATGCCTGCCGACCCAGCCTATCAATGCCCAGCACGGTGTGCGGCTGGCCGTCAGCCTGAACGATTCCGAGCCGCGAATCTTGGAGAAAGCAGCGCATAGCAGCGTTCTCGAAAACGTCCGTCGCTTGACCGACACGCTGGATATCTCGAAGCCGGGGCGCCACGTACTGAAAATCTGGATGGTCGATCCGGGCGTGGTCGTGGATCGCATCGTACTCTATACTAAACCGCCCAGAGACTCCTACCTGGGGCCACCCGAGTCCTATTATCGAGCCGGACCGAAAAGGTAGACAGGTCATTCGACAGGAGAGTGCATATGATCGAGCATAACAGAATTGGGTCAAAACTCCTGGCGGCAATCAGGATTGCAGCAGTGGGGTTTGTCCTTTCGACGGCCGCTTCTGCCAAAGGCGCCGAACCGTCTCGCCCCAACTTTGTGCTGATCATCGGTGACGACATCTCGGTGGATGATTTTGGTTGCTACGGGCATCCGCACATTCGCACTCCGCACGTCGACAAGCTCGCCGCTGCGGGGATGCGTTTCACCAATGCGTACCTGACGACCAGCCAGTGCAGCCCGACCCGTTGCAGTCTGATTACCGGCAGATACCCGCACAACACCGGAGCCCCGGAGTTGCACACGGGCTTGCCTGAAGGGCAGATCATGTTTCCCGCGATCCTGAAACAGGCAGGTTACCATACCGCGGCGGCCGGCAAATGGCACCTGGGCACGTACGCCAAGAGTGCGTTCGAGAAGATCGTAGGCGGCGGCCCCGGCGGCGAAGAGCGCTGGCAGGAGTGTTTGCAGGAGCGGCCCAAAGACCGGCCGTTCTGCATGTGGTTTGCCGCGTACGACGCCCACCGCGGCTGGGCTCCCGACCCGAACGCGGAGCCACACACGCCGGCCGATGCGGTAGTTCCGCCCTATTCGATCGATACGCCCGCCGTTCGCGCGGACATGGCCAAATACTACGACGAAGTCGGGCGGCTGGATCGATACGTCGGAGTCGTGGTCGAGGAACTGCGGCGGCAAGGCGTGCTCGACAACACCTGCATCATCTTCATGGCCGACAACGGCCGCCCCTTTGCGCGCTGCAAGACGCGGCTCTACGACAGCGGGATCAAGACACCGTTCATCGTACGCTGGCCCAACGGCTCCGTGAAACCGGGCAGCGTTTGCAACGGTCTGGTCAGCGCGATCGACGTCGCGCCGACCGTCCTGAAGCTGGCCGGTTTGGAGACGCCGCCGAGCTTTCAGGGGGTCAGCATGGCTGCCCTGTTGACCGATCCGGAGGCGTCTATTCGGCAATACGTGTTTGCGGAGCACAATTGGCACGGCCAGATCGCCCACGAACGCATGGTTCGCCATGGCGACTACGTCTATATTCGGAACGCCCACCCGCAACTGCCTCAGATTTGCGGCTTGGACGCACAGTGCCCTCAGAAGGAACTGAGAGCCCTGGCAGCAGGCGACAAGCTGACTCCCGCACAACTGGACCCGCTGCTCGAGCCCCGGCCGGCGGAAGAGCTTTTCAACGTTCGCGAGGATCCTTTTCAACTCCGCAACCGCAGCGGGCATCCCGAGCACGGCGAGACGCTGGAGCGTTTGCGGAAGGCGATGGATCAGTGGCAACGTCGCACGGGCGACACCGTGCCGCCGTTGGAAAAAGCCACCCCCGACCGATACGACCGCAGAACGGGCCAACCGATTCACGGCCGCGGCGGCCGTCCCCAAGGAGGCATCGTTCCGGGGCAAGAAACCGGAGCTACAACGATCAACGATCCCGGCCCGCGCTGAGCGAGTCGTTGGGTTCAACCTTCGATCCCGCCGGTGGAATCGGCAGTGGACGACAATCCGTGATCGGAGAACCGAGATCAGCGCGATTCGCATCAGAGTGCGGATCGGCCAGTGCGGATCGGCCAGTGCGGATCGGCCAGTGCGACGGCTTACCAAAGAACACTCCAAGAGATGTAACCATGATCAAACCAAGCAAGGCCGCGGCAGTGTTCGCTATTGCGGCAGTCGGGCTGCCGGCAGCTTTGGCCGCGAACGCCGCCGACCGTCCGAATGTTGTCCTGATAATGGCCGACGATCTGGGCTACCAAGACTTGTCGTGCTATGGCAGCGAAACGATCCGGACGCCCGAACTCGACAAGATGGCCAGCCAAGGCATTCGTCTGACGAGTTTCTACGCCGGCGGCACCGTCTGCACACCGTCGCGCATGGCGCTGCTGACCGGCGCATATCCCACGCGCGTCGGCTGGCCGGGTGGCGTGATCGGGTACAAGATCAACGGGTCGAACGGTCTTGCGCCGCAAGCCCTGACCATGGCCGAGCTATTCCAAGACGCCGGCTACGCGACCGGGATGTGTGGCAAGTGGCACCTGGGAGACGCCGCCGAGTTGACGCCGATGAACCAGGGCTTCGATTCGGCCTACTACATCAAGAGAAGCAACAACCAGACG
>CAYYNP010000081.1:0-33247 GCA_964472545.1 uncultured Planctomycetaceae bacterium
CCCGAGCCCCCAATCCCGAGCCCCCAGCCCCCGCATCCCTGAGCAAACCATGGTGCCTACGCAACCCACACACCATCCCGTCCATGTACTCGTCGGCGTCGCGCTAGCCGCAATGATCTTCACCACTCAGACCGGTCTTGCCCAGCAAGACGATCTGATCACGTGGTACGAAACGCACGACTGCGAGGAAACGCCGCGACTGAAGGAGACGATCGACTACTGCAAGCGGCTCGACGCGGCCTGCCCGGCGATCCGCTATACGACCTTCGGCACCACGCCGCAGGGCTGCGATCTGGGGCTGCTGATCGTCGATAAGCAGCAACGCTTCGAACCCGCCGCGGTCAAAGCGTCGGGCAACGTCGTGTTGCTGATCCAGGCCTGTATCCACGCCGGCGAATCCGACGGGAAAGACGCCGGGCTGATGCTGCTGCGGGATATCGCCACGGACGAGAAGCACGCCGGGCTGCTGGACCACGTCACAATCCTGTTTATGCCCGTCTTCAACGCCGACGGCCACGAACGTTTCGGCCCCTACGGCCGGATCAACCAAAACGGCCCGAAGTCGATGGGCTGGCGGACCACGGCCCGGAATCTGAACCTCAATCGCGACTTCGTCAAGGCCGACGCACCGGAGATGCGGGCGTGGCTGCGGGCGTTCAATCGCTGGTCGCCCGATTTCCTCGTCGACTGCCACACCACCGACGGGGCCGACTTCCAGTATCCGCTGACGTACATTCTGGAGTTGAAGGGCAACATGGACCGCGGACTGACCGTTTGGACGCGTGACGTGTATCTTCCGGCCGTGGAGAAGGGCATGCAGCAGGCGGGCCATCCCATTTTCCCCTACGTCGCCTTCCGCAAGTGGCACGATCCCCGCAGCGGACTGCGCAGCGGCGTATCCGCGGCCATGTTCTCCAGCGGCTACGCGGCCGTGCGCAACCGGCCGGGGCTGCTGATCGAGACGCACATGCTCAAGGACTACAAGACCCGCGTCGAGGCGACGTATTACATGCTGTACGAGACGCTGGCCGTGCTCAGCCGCGAACATCGCCGCTTCACGTCCCTGGTCGACGAGGCCGATCGAGAAGCGGCCGGCCGGGAGTTCCGCCGGCGCGAGTTGCCCGTTGCGTATACGCTATCCTCGAAGAGCGTGCCGGTCGAGTTCGACGGCGTCGAGTACGAAGTCGTCAAGAGCGACTTGACCGGCGGTGATTGGGCCCGCTACGGCGAGAAGCCCGAGACGTTCACCGTCCCCTACTTCAACCAACCGATCGTGACCTGCTCGGCCAAGCTGCCGGAGGCCTACGTGGTGCCGGTGGAGTGGACGGAGATCATCGAGCTGCTGGACCTGCACGGGATTCGCTACACACGGCTTGAGCGCGAGACACCGCTGAGCGTCGCGTCGACCAAGTTTCGCGACGTCATCTTTGCCTCCGAGCCTTACGAAGGCCGCACTCGCGTGGAAAACCTCGAATGGGACGATATCCGTGAAGAGCGAGCGTTTCCGGCCGGCTCGGCCGTGATTCCGCTCGATCAACCGGCGGCCCGGCTGATCGGCTACATGTTCGAGCCCGGCTGCCGCGATTCGTTTTTGCGATGGGGGTTCTTCAACACGATCCTCGAGCGGACCGAGTATTTTGAATCGTACGTGATGGAGCGCGTCGCCCGGGAGATGCTGGCCGAAGACGACGCGTTGCGAAAGCAGTACGAACGGAAGAAGGCCGAGGACGAAGCGTTCGCCGCCGATCCGTCCGCCCAGTTGGCCTGGTTCTACCGCAAGACGCCCTACTACGACGACCGCCACAACGTCTATCCGGTGGGAAAGATCACGCGGCGGGAGGTGGTCGAGGAACTACACCAGCCGTAGCCGTCACCCATCTCGCACCTTCTCCATAAACACCAGCGTCGTGGTCGACGAGATGACCTTGCGTTTGAACTCTCGGTAGCCAAGCCGGGAGTAAAGCCGTAGGGTGTGCTCGCTCTTGTGACCGGTGAAGATCTCGAACCGCGCCACGTTCGGGAAACGGGCCTCGATCTGCTCCATCAGATCGGTGCCAATCCCCCTTCTCCAGAACTCCGGGTCCACCACCAGCCGGCCGACGTAGCACGTGCCCGCGTCTTCGCGCGCCCGCACGGAGCCCACCAGTCGATCGTCGACGACCGCGTTTAGAAAGACGTGGTTCTCGAACGTCTCCTTCAACTCCTCGATCGACTGCACCATCGGCGGCATGGCGAAATCGTCGTATCGGACGGCTTCGCTGTGGAAGGCGCGTTTCTGCAAAGCCAGGATCACCTTGGCATCGGAGAGGGTCGCCTGGGAGATGTGTGCCACCGTGCTTACCTGGAGTCCTTCGTCTGATGATACGCGTCCCACGCCGCGGCCGCTTCGGCTTCCGGCAAGGCGCCTTTGCTGATCAACAGCCGGTATCTCAGAATCAACGGCTTGTCCGGCTTCAACTCATACGCCGTGCCGCTGGCCGGGAACGTCGGCTGGAGCCAGTTGAGATTCGGGTACTTCACCCAATCGCCCGGATAGTCCGGGTTCTCCTTACGCTGCAGGATCGTGATGCAGATCGGTTTCTCGCCCTCGGGCGGAACGCCGGTCAATTGGGCCCAGCAACGGCGCGGTTCTGCGTCCGGCGGGTCGGTGTGTTCGACGATCTGTTGCTGTTCGCGCGGGGAGAACCGCATGTTCAGCCCGCCGTACGCAGTTTGGCCGCGTCGGGCGATCGTCACGCCGGGCTTCAGGCCCTCGAACCAGAACAAGAAGTCGATAATGCGGGTGCCGTCCTTCTCGACATATACGATGATGACGGCCCGCTCCTCGACGATCGGCTCTTTGTCTTCCCATTTCCAGACGCTGTCGGCCCGCAGCCAAGCCAGCCCGGCCTTCGCATCCGGGTGCTTTGCGTCCCGGTGGATTATCTTCACCGGCCGGGCGAAGACCCCCTGCAACGCGTGCAGATCGTGTTTCACGCCCTTGTACGTCACTTCCGGCCAGGCCCAATAGATGCCACGATGGTGCGGATGGTCCGGCGAATAGTCCTTGGTGAGCTTCTCCCCGCCGGGTCCGTAGATCGGATGCACGTAGTCGCTGCGCGCCACCGCGTAGATCCCGCCCACGCCCGGCGGCACGGGCACGTTGCGGAAGTTGTAGGTCAGCACGGGCGCGTCATCTTCATAGAACGTGTATCGCCCGCCGTCGTTGACGCGGATGGTCATCTCCGCCTGAGACGGTGCTGCAACGCAGCCAATCACCAAAGCGAACCCGATTGCTACTGTTGACTTCTGCATTTTCAGTCCTGGGCTCTCGGTTTGAGTGTCGTTGCGTAAAGTAGTCATCTTGCTCCGCAAGATGTCGGTTTGGTCCGTCTCGCGGAGCGAGACGACTACGATTTCACGATCGGGTCCGTCTCGCGGAGCGAGACGACTACTATCTTACTGCTCTCCCGGGATCTTCAACTCAACCAACGCGCCGCGCAGCCACGCTAGCGACCGCTCGATCATCGGGCCGCCGACCCCTTCGCATTCCATACTCAACACGCCTTTGAAGCCGCGGTCGCGCAGCATCGCCGGGCACTTCTTGATGTTCTCGGAGTTCACGCCGTCGCCCAACGCACAGTGGCTCACCGCGATGCCGGTCTGGTTGCCGCGGGTGGCGGCGGCCAGCGATTTCGAGACGTCCTTGACGTGCGAGTGCGTGATGCGGTTGAGAAAACGCCGCGCGAAGGCGACCGGATCCTGCCCGGCGATGAACGTGTTGCCCGTGTCGAGGTTCATCCGCAGAAAGGGGCTGTCGCAGAAGGCCAACATGCGGGCCATGTAGTCGGGGTTGGTGGTGAAATAGCCGTGGGGCTCGATGTTGATCACGATCTCGTGGGCTTCGGCCACCTCGATGATCTGCTCGAAGCTCCGCTTCATCAGGTCCATCGACTCCTCGTCCTTCAGTCCCTCCGGCGCGTGCAGCCCGTCGGTCACCGCCACTCGCGGCGAGCCCGCCTGGGCCGCCCAGGCGATCGACTTCAACACGTAGGGCACGCCCCGCAGCGGCCCGTCCTTGCCGGAGAGGGGATACGCGGCGTCGACCTGCGAGAACTGCACACCGTATTTCTCCATCCTCCGCCGCAGCAACACGGGGTCTTCGTACAGCGCCACGTGCGGTTGGTATCCCAGCCCGTGGATCCAACTCACGCCGTCGATCAGTCCGCATTCGATGAAGTGGACGTTGTTCTTCTGAGCCCACTCGAGGCACTTCTCGAAGCTGAAGTAGGCCGAGTTGAAGGCGTCGGTGTGGAAGCCGATCCCCATCCACGGCCCGCGGCGCGGTCGCCCTAAGGAGGCGGCCGGTTGGGGCGTTTCGGCCGCGGTGGCGCTTTGAGCGGCCGCGGCGCCTACGGCCGTTCCCGCGACGGCGATGCCGGTTTGTGCGACGAATTGACGTCGATTGATGCCGTGATCTGTTATGGAACGGGTTCCTCGATTGCTGGGTCGTAGGGTGCGTGAAACGCACCATCGTGTTGTGTGTCTTGTTTCGGTGCGTTTCACGCACCCTACATTACAGCCCCACGGATCATTCCCCTGCAACCGCTTCGAGCATCGACAGTGCCGTCTGGTCCTTGTGCCGCTCGGCAAACTCCCGCAAAAGGGCCCGATGCTTCAGAAGCACTTCCTGATAGCCCTGGTCGCCCGTCAGGTTGATCGTCTCTCCCGGGTCCTGCTCCATGTTGACCAGCGACTCTCGGTGCTTTCCCTCACTGTAAAGACAGTACTTGTATCGCCGGCTGCGGACCATCCGCCCGTCGGGCGTGATGCTCACGCCGTCGACCGGCTCGCATTGCACCATCCGGTTCTGCACGACGATGTACTCCCGCCCGCCGTCCTTGGCGCGGCCCTCGACAACCGGCCGCAGGCTCTCGCCGGGCCAATCCTCGGGTACGTCGATCCCGGCGAAGTCGAGCATGGTCGGGCCGAGGTCCACCGCCGTGCTGACCAACCGGTCGGAGGTCTTCCCTCGCGTCGGCTGCCCGGCTCGGCGGACGATCAACGGCACCCGGGCCGACTCGTCGTAGAAAACCGTCTTCTGGTTCCAGCGGTGTGCCCCGTGGCAATCGCCGTGATCGCTGGTGAAGATGACCACCGTGTTCTCGTCCAGCCCGGCTTGTTCAAGCGTTTCAAGCAGCCGCACCACGTGGGCGTCGACCCGTTCGATCAGCCGATAATATCCCCAAACCAGCCGCCGCCAATCGGCCTCGGTGTAGCCGCCGACCGGGAAGAGCCGATGGGCCTGATACGAGCGTCGCATGAAGGCCATCACGTCGGTCTCGTTCTGCGGCGGGGCGTGGTTCGACGGCAACTGCTCCAGCGGCGGCACCTCGAGCGGTCCGCTGCCCATGTTCTGAAACCGCGACCACTCGCAGATGTTGTGCGGGTTCATAAATGAGGCCACGGCCATGAACGGCTTGTCGCGCGGCTGCTCGAGAAACGTCACGATGCGATCGGTGTTATACAGGCAGTCCTTCTCAAACACCGTCTCGAAGCCGCTCGCCTCGGCGTCCTTCAGCCGATACGCGGTGTGCCACTTGCCGAAGTAGCCCGTGTCGTAGCCGGCCTTGCGGAAGAACGTGCCCAGGCAGGGCATTCGCGTGTAGCCGTCGTTCGTGCTGCGGCCGTTGACCATCACGCCCGTCTGGTGCGGATAATGCCCGGACCAGAGCGCCGTGCGATACGGCATGCACAATGGGTTGGTCGCATAGGCCCGTTCGAACATCAGGCCCGTCTCGGCCAACCGGTCCATGCCGGGCGTGTTGATGAAGCGGTCGCCCAGCCGGCAACTCATCCCTTCGGAGAATTGCTGGTCGGTGATGATCAAGAGGATATTGGGGCGTTCGGCAGCCGCGGCGCTTTGCAGAGCGGCAAGAAACCACACGGTGCCCAGAGTGCCGAGTACGAGAGGGGAGATGTTTAGGCGTTTCATAGCGGGTATCCTACTTCATTTCCTCAATCCGCAGACGTGAGAGCCCGAGAAAGGAGACTGGCTCCGTCGACGTCCGGTGTTGTTGCGGTGATTCACGTTGCCGACGGTGCCTGTCCCCCTTTTCGGGCGGGGACACCGGGGCGCCGTGGAAAAGGGGACAGGCACCGAGCCGGCAGCACGTTTGCACGGGATTCGCGTCTTGACAGCTCGGAGCCAGTCCCCCTTTTCCACTCCACGTCTACGGCCACCCACATTCTAACCGCCGAACTGCGGAATTTCCAATCGCTCGCCGTCTTTCAGCGCCGACCGATGGGCCACGATTCCGGCGACCGTCATGCTGAGTGCCGCGACGACGTCGACCATGGGTTTGCGGTCCTCAAGGATCGCCGTGACGAACTCGTGCATCAGCGGGCCGTGCGAGCCGCCGTGGCCGCCGGGCTGCACGCCGGGGGGAAGCGGCGGGCGGGCCGTATTGGGCAACTCGGTCATCACGCCGCGATACTCGCCGCCGTCCATCCAACCCCGCTCGCCGAATACCCGGCCCGTCTCGTGGACCTTGCCGCGGATGCCCTTGCACATCAACATCCGCGACGTGCCGCCCTCGGCGGTCTCCATCAGGGCGATCTCGTCGGTGAACGGGTTGCCGTATCGATTGGCCCCGGGCCGATAGTCGGCAAAGCCGGCATTGAACCCGCCGCAGGAGACCGACGTGAACGGCTTGTCGGTCACGCCCACGTAATAGGCCGTCGAATGCGTGGGATACCACAGCGGCGGCGAGCCGCGGCGCCACTCCTTGTACGACCCGATCGTCTTGGACAGATAGTGGTAATACTCCCCTTCGGAGTAGATCAGCCGCCCGAACCCGCCGGCCTGGTAGATCTGCCGCATGGCGTAACAGTCGGCATGGAAGCACGACGTCTCGAACATCATGTACTTCTGCCCGGTCGTCTGCACGGCTTCGTAGAGCTTCTGGGCGTCTTCGATGGAACCGTACACGGCCGGCACCGCGCTGGCGGCGTGCTTGCCGTGCTGCATCACGTCGATGCAGTGCCGGGCGTGGCTCGGCGCGTCGGTGGCCACGAAGACGGCCTCAATCGTGTCGTCCTTGATCAACTCCTCGAGCGACGGGTACGTCTTCTCGCAACGGCACGCCTGGGCCAAGCCGGCGCAGCGTTCGGGAATTAGATCGCTTACGGCCGCCACCTCGACGTTGGGATGATGCTGGAAGCTGAACGCCGCCCCGAAGCGGCACGTGCCATAGCCGACGATCCCCACGCGGATCTTGCGGTCAGAAATCGGCCTATACTTCTTTGCCGCCTCCGGGTCGGCCGGCGTCTGTTCGAAGCCGGGGATGGCCGGTTCGCCGGCAATCGCCGCCCCTTTCAGCCCCAACGCAGCCGTGCCCAAGGCGGCGGCCTGAAGGAAAGAACGTCGCGATTCGGGATGGCTCATGACGGAACTCCTGGAGAGCGGGTGGGTTTGGCGACCGGGTTCAGCGACTAGGCGATGACCGTATCGGGAGTCTAACACGGGCAGGCTACGAGTGCCAACGGCTCGAGCGTCCGGCGGGCGAACCTCGGCCTGAAAACGTGTGTCTTCCCCACCGGACGGCGACGTCTTGCAACTTTATCCGAGGAATCGAGAAAACGTAAATGCCACCCGACAAGCGTCTGCAAGAGCAACTGGCGGCCTATTGCGGCCAACTCGGCGACGACGACTGCATCGACCCGCGCGACTACTTCGCCGCGAAGCCAAGCCAACGGAAAGGGCAACGCAAGGCCAGGCAGCTCTGCCGGCAAGTCGGCGAAACGCTCGAGTTGGTCCTCACCGGCGACTGTGCCGACGAGTTGTTGCAGAGCCTGCACGTGGTCTCCGTCGATCCGGCCCCCGACGTGTCGCGGCTGTTGGTCACCTTCGGCACCGATCTGCCCGAGGAACGCGTCGACCACCAGGATATTCTCGATCGCCTCGCCGCCCAAACCGGCCGGCTCCGCTGCGAGATCGCCACGGCAATCACCCGAAAGCGCGTGCCGACGTTAACGTTCTGCGTTGTCGGCCCGTCGGCGGCCGGAGAGTCTCCGTAGGTGTTCGCGACGTACCACGTCGGGCAAGACACGTCACTTCACGTTCGCGTTGCGTCGGGCCACACGCTACCAAACTGATAGCGTGCGTCTTCCACGATCGGCCGGTCCGAAGCACGGCCGAAGCAGATCTTCATCGTCTCGCGGCGTCAATATCAGTGATGTCCCGTTTTCCAAAGTTGTCGTCTATTGGCCGGGCACTGGCATAACCGTCCGCAGCGTGGCCACCTCGTAGTTGACGAGTTCCACCGGGCCGTTGAGCCTGGCGACCTCTTCTTCCATGGGGTTGCTGAGCCAGGTTTCCCGGGGCGCGCTGGTCCACGCGAGCCGGGCTTTCCGCGTTTCGCCGGACGTGTTGAACAGCCGTACCATAAACGCCTTGCCGTCGCGGCTGGGCTTGACGGACGTGACGACGACGCCTTCGCCCTCGACACGGAACAGGGATTCGGCGGCGGGCTTCGAAGGATCGGCCGCAAAGGCCAGCAGCGGCTGGTGAACGCCCCGGGCGATGCGCTGGGCCGCCGCCTCGTCGTACGCGCCGGCGTGCGGCGCCAAGACATAGCGAAACGGGATGACCCCTTCCTGGTAGGCTTTGTAGTTGGTGCCGTGATGGTTCATCATCACCCACGAATAGAACGTTTGGCCCGGTTCGATCTCGGTCAGCCAGCGGTCACGCGTTGGTATGACGATCGGATCGAACTGCAGCAGCGGCGCGTCGATCGTGACCCACGTCACGCCGTAATCCGCGTTCGAGACGTCGACGTATCGCTGAACGCAAAAGACGTTCCGGTTGGCCCCCTTGATCTGGTCCTTTTCCGGCCGCACGACGGCCCAGGGGATGTCGATCCGCGCGACGCCGTCGGGTACGTTCATCGGATACGCAAAGTAGACGCTCTCCGCCGATCGTTCCTTGAGCTTATCTGTGACGTTCAGACAATCGACAAGGTCGCTGCCCGAGACGATGCGGATCTTCCGGGTTAGCTGCTTGCAGCCGGGCGCGTCGGATTCGATCGATAGGGTGGCGACCAGCGGGCCGGGGTCTTCGACCTTGACGTTGACCGGCCCTTCGATCCGATGGTGGCCCTTGGCGCCGTCCAAGCCGCGGATATAGAGATACTCGTTGATCCCCTGCTTCCCGCTGGAGTCAACCAGATCGGCCGTGATGCCTTGGCACCGGAGGCTCTTGATGGCACCGCTCTGAGGATCGATCTCCAGCGAGATGCGCCGATTATCGAGCTTCCACCCGCTTGCCTTGGCCGTGCCGGCCGTTGTGCTCTTGCCCTTGTGGATGGTGAAACGGCGAGCACCAAACGGCGGCACGGCTCCCGGCATAAAGGCCAGCCGGCCGGAAGCAAGACGCTGCGAGGGGACGATCTCCCCCTGCACATTCTTTACGACGTCGCCGGCGGCCGACTGCTGACTGCTTACGATCGCCAGCTCCCCGTTGCGGGTCCATGACGTCGTGTTGTAGATGTCCACGGTATTCGACCCGCGGTTCTGCTCTTCGCCGACGGCCCTTTCGACGAGTTCGTCGGTCATGCGTGCCCCGTCCGTCGCGAACTTCCGCTTGTATGCGTACTGTTGAAGCGTGAAATCGCTTTCCGGCTCCGACACGCTGCAGTGGGCACCCCAGGTGTGCTCGTCGTACATCATGATCTTGATCCACGCCTCGTCGAACCGCTGGGCTGGAAAGGCCCCGGGATGGCGCATGGCCCAGAGCACTTGGGCCTGGACGAGCCTTTCGGCCGCTCGGCGATTGACGGCCAGATCGGCCGCCGAGGAAGCCGCGCCGTCTTCCCAGTAGGGCGTGAAATCGCCCGAGACGACGGGAATCTTGTCGCCATATCGCTTTTCCAGTTCCGCGCACATTTCGCTGTTGCGGGCGATGATCATCTTCGGAAAGGCGTACTTCTGGTTCCACTCTTTGACGAAGTCGGGCAGCGCCGGGTTGGGCGGGCCATTGTCGTGTCCGATGATGTATCGGACCTGGACCATGTCGTACGGATAGCCCTCTTGCTCGAGCTCCCGAAGATACCGGACCATCTCTTTGCGGTGGTTGTTGGCGGTCGAGAACGGATCGAGTCGGCTGCCCGGCTTCGATCCGTAAAACCAGCAATACCCCTCGCCGGCCATCCAGAAGAGGATCTTCTGCTTGCCCGACGGGGACTTCCAGTAGAACGGCCGATCGCCCCATTCGTACACGTGGCCGATCCGGTAGCTGAAGTTGGGTCCGGACGTGAGGTATTTTACGCCGCAGTGGGCCAACGCGGTCACGAATCCCCAACTGTGTCCGGGGATGTCCGATTCCATGGCGGAGACAATCGGCGGCAGGTCGTACTTCTTCTCGAATCGCTTGGCGCTGCCGGTCAACTCGATCAGTTCTTCCTCCGAATAGAGCCCGGTCATCGCCTGGGCGTACAGCGCGTCCTGGTGTATGTAGCCGTCCTTGGCCGCCTTGATGAACTGCTGCTTCTCGTCGGGCTCTGCCGTACGCAGGAATTCCTCGATCGCCCACATGCCTTCGGGATGCCATTTGAAGCGGGCGTCTTCCGGGTAGTCTTTCGACGCCTCGATATACTCCATGGCCTTCCGCAGGCCGTCCACCTGAATTCGCAGCACCTCTTCCTGGAGATGCGTGTAGCCGATATCGAGATGCGTGTGGTGGACCAGGTAGACTTCCCACTTCCGCTCCGCGGCTATCGTCGCGCGGGCATGGAGCGTCTTCCGGCCGATCTTCACCGAAATCTCGGCATTCGCGGGTTCCTTGGGGTTCTCGATCGGCAGATAGAGGTCGACCGCGTCGAGTGGATTCCCGCCGGGGCTTACTTGCCGGACAAACGTCTTGCCTTGGAACGTTGTTTCCACGCGTGCCGGTTCCGTCAACTTCTGCCCGGCAAACCTGAGCGTGACCACCCGGCTCGGCCCGTCCTTGTGATGGTACCAGAAGGGTTTCACCGTGGCGGTCACTTGCGGCGCGGCTCCCGCCTTGCCGTGCAAATTCGATCCCCACGCCACGATCATGATTGCCAGCGCCGGCAGTATCGTAGTTCTTCTCATCGCATCTCGCTTTCGCATAGTTGATCGGACGACACGCATCCCAACGGGGCGATTTTCTCAGAGGGCCGCTGAGAAAGCAAGCAACCGTGCAGATGCCGGTACGCGGCGTTAAGTACGGAGGCGCAACCGGGGCATGACGAAACGCGCCGCTCACAGCGGCCGCCCCCGTCCGCTGGGGGGCGATTTGACGCGGCGCGTCACTCGTTGGCCGCCAACTTCAGCCCAGGGTGAAGGCTCCCCGTTTCCTCGCTCTGCGATAGGTTGCTCGCATGCTGACCGTGGTTCGCTATACTGGCCGGTGTATCGGCCTTGCCCTCCGGAGAGCATGAGCGTTCGTGCCCTTTGAACGCCGATTCCCGAAACCGAAAAGGAGCGTCAACGTGAAAACCGCCAACGCTGCGTCGAAATCTGTGCTGTTCGCGGCCGCGTTTGTTGGACTGGTAGGCGTGTCGAGTTCGGGGGCAGCGGAGAAGTCGTGGAAGGACGAGACCGGGCATACCTATATCGGATTCCGGCGCGGCCGATCGGTTCAATCTGCGGATGTCCTGTATTCACGATGGACTCTTCTGAGGTGACCTCTTGCCTAGGAAAGGAATGAACATGAAGGAGCTTTCACAACTGTTCGGCATTGTCGCCCTTGCGTGCGTTACGGCCGCAACCACCCGCAACGCCGCAAGTTCGGCGGAAGTAGACCTGCCGAGATCGGCAATCGACGAGAAACCGATTTATGAGAACTGGCCCGAAGAAGTTCCGAACGGACAGATCGTCGTCGCTATGGACGGTGCGGTCTTGATTTTCAAGGGCTACGGCGCCCGCACGGAAGAAGCCAAGTACATTGCCGTCAAACGAAGCGAAGACGGCGGAAGAACGTGGAGCAAGGAAGAAGAAGTCGGCGATATGGTCAAGGTCGACGGCGACATGAGCGACGCCGGACGCTACCCAAACAACAACTGGGCCCACTTGGGCAACGTCACCGTCGACGAAACGACGGGCGACGTCATGGTCTTTCTCTCGACCCTCAAAGCGGCTGAGAAACTCTACAGGAGTACGGACAACGGCAAGACGTGGAAGCTTGAAGATACGACGATCAAGCCCGGTAAGGACGGTTGGATGCCGGCAACTAACGGAGCCTGCGATCCGGGCGTCACGATCAAGTACGGCCCGAAGAAGGGGCGGCTGGTGATGCCGGCTCGCGTTTTTGTCGAGTATCTCAACAAGGGACATAATCGACGCCGATTCAACGATCTTTACGCCATGGCGCTCTACAGCGACGACCACGGCCGGACGTGGTTGTCCTCCGAACCGTTCCCGATCCGTGGGACGGGCGAATCAGGATTGGCCGAACTGCGTGACGGTACGATCTATCACAACTCACGAACGCACATGCGCGGCGGTAATCGCCGGATCGCTTACAGCCGCGATGCCGGCGAGACGTGGTACGGCGAGCACGAGGATCCGACGCTGTTCGACGGGCCTCCGGATGTTTACGGCTGCAAAGCTGCATTAGCGCGATTGCGTTACGACGATCGCGACGTCCTGTTGTTCTGCTCGCCGGGCCGCAAGGACATGCGACACGACTTCACGATTTGGGTGAGCTTCGACGGCGGCAAGACGTGGCCTTACAAGAAGCTGGTCAAATCGGGCCCCGGCAACTATCCCTGGATGGCCGTTGGGCGTCCGGGAACGCCGAGCGAGAACACGGTTTACGTTCTCGCTGGAAAGGACTGGTGCGCCCGGTTCAATCTGGCCTGGTTGTTCTCCGACAGCGAAGATCGACCGACTGTCGAGAAGTAGCCGAACGTGACGTAAAGGAGACAATGGCAAGATGAAGAGCATGCAGAATTGGTTCTTCAAATCGCGAGGCGCGTTTGTTATGAGAACCGGTTTTCGATTGCCCGTGGTGTTGCCGTGTTTGATGACGGTATTGGTTGGCATCGCCGGTCCGAACGATGGCGCATCTGCGGCCGAGCCGGAGGATTTGACCGGCGCCGAGCCGTTCTTCGAGGTGTGGGACGAGGAGATCCCCGTCATGGGCCATCTCGCCGTGGCTACCGACGGCACCGTGCTGCTGTTTACGGAACAACGCGAAAAGGGCGCCGTCGAACTCAAACGTAGCGAGGACGGCGGCAAGACCTGGAGCGAGCCGATCGAGGTCGGCAAGCGGGTCAAGATCGACGCAGACATGTCGGACGACGGCAGATACAGGGGCGAACACGTCGGATTCAGCGAGCTGGCCAACGTGACCGTCGACGAAAACACCGGAGACGTGATGGCCTTTGCCGGCAGCTTGAAGCCCGCGCCGATCCTCTACCGCAGCCGCGACCACGGTAAGACCTGGAACACCGAGAAGATCGTGATTAAGCCGGACCGCCACGGCTGGGTGGCCACGACCTACTGCTGCGATCCGGGTATCACCTTGCGTTACGGGGCAAAGAAAGGTCGACTCTTGATGCCGGCACAGGTGTTCGTCGGATCCGTGAACGATGACGGCAGTCGCACGTACTTGAACAAGGGCCAGAATCGCAAGTACTTCGCCCAACGTTACAGCAACGCACTGCTGAGCGACGACGGCGGGAAGACGTGGTTTCACAGCGCTCCGTTTCCGCTGCTGGGAACCGCCGAACCATCGCTGGCCGAATTGAGCGACGGCCGCATCTACTACAACGCGCGGTCCCACGTCCGACCCGGCAACAAAATCGTCGGCTACAGCGACGACGGCGGCGAAACCTGGAAGGACGGACACGAGGACGACGAACTCTTCGACGGGCCTCCCGACGTGTACGGCTGCAAGAGCGGACTCGTTCGCCTTGCGTACGACGACTGCGACTTCCTCGTCTTCAGTTCGCCGGGGCGTCGGGATATACGCCACGATATAACGGTCTGGGTCAGCTTCGACGGCGGCGACACCTGGCCGGTAAAGCGCCTCGTCAAGGAAGGCCCGGGCAACTACACGTGGCTCGCGGCGGGCCGCAACGGAACGCCCAGCGAAGGCATGATTTATCTGGTCGCCGGCAAGGATTGGATGGCGCGGTTCAACCTGGCGTGGATCATGGAGAACCGGCAACTTCCCGAAAAGGAGTAGCTTGTGATCGAGATTGCCTGTCTGTTGCTGACCTTGCCGACCTTTGCGGAGGCCGCGCCGAGAGCGGACTTCTATGTGGCCGCAAACGGCAACGATGCGTGGAGCGGACGCCTCGCGGACCCCAATGCCGCGCAGACGGACGGCCCGCTTGCATCGCTTGAAGGGGGACGCAACGCCATCCGCAAGATGAAGACGACGTCCGACTTGACCGGGCCGGTAACGGTTCTGCTGCGCGGCGGAACCTATCGAACGCTCGAGCCCGTGGAGTTTCTGCCCGTCGATTCCGGCGGCCAAAACGCTCCGATTACCTACGCGGCCTATCCGGGAGAGGAACCGATCATCAGCGGCGGGATATCGATCACGGGCTGGAAGGAAGCGGAAGACGGAATTTGGACCGCTAGAGTCCCACCCCCCGCAGGAGACCGATGGCGTTTTCGTGAGATGTGGGTCAACGGCAGAAGGTGCGTACCCGCACGAACGCCGGACTTCGGCAAAGCCCTTTGGGGAGGACCTGCTGCCAAACGCCAGGGAAACGAGGTCGGTGATCCGGCCTTCGAGTACTCACACATTACGTACGGGGAAGAAGACAGCAACCTGTGGAACGGGCTCTCTGAGGCAGAAGACAAGGGCATCTTCGTGGCGTTCCACAGCTTCACATCAAGCAGGCATCATATCGGCCCCATCGACAAACGAAGAAGAGCCGTCTTCTCTCCCAACCCATGTGAGAAGCAGGGGCTTCAAGGCCGGCGATACTACGTCGCCTATAACCGTCAGTCGCTCGATGCTCCCGGCGAGTGGTATCTCGATACGGAAAAGTGGATCGTCAGCTACTACCCTCGCGAGGGCGAGGATATGACCAATGCCGAAGTGCTCGTGCCGTCCGGACGGACCCTGCTCAGACTCCAAGGTAACTCCGCCTCGGATGAATGGGTCGAGCACCTGCGCTTCGAGGGCCTCTCTTTCCAGTACACCGACTGGCTCATGGGCGATGATACCATGATGGACGGACATTCTGCCATGGAGTATGACCCGACAACCTCAGCGGCCGTCCACATGGCCTACACGAGACATTGCACGGTGACAGGCTGCGAAATCGTGCATACCGGCAATTGGGGCCTGCAGTTCGGCGAGGGCTGCAGGAACAACAGAGCCGAGAAGTGCCACCTCCATGATCTCGGCGCCGGCGGAGTGGTCCTGGGGGAGAACGAGAAACTCGAGCACGACGGTCAAAGGGCCGAACACAACGTCGTGCACAACTGTTTCATCCATCACGGAGGCCGGGTCTTCCACGCCGCGGTAGGCGTCTGGATCGGCTCGAGCAATCACAGCACCATATCCCACAATGAAATCTCCGATCTCTACTGGTGCGGCATCACGGCTTCTCGTGCCGCAGACGTCTCCGGCCATACCAGGAACAACCTGATCGAATACAACCACATCCATCACCTGGCGTGGAACGTTCTCAAAGATCTGGGGGGTATCTACACGACGGGCCCGTCGCCGGGTACCGTCATACGAAACAACGTGATCCACCATATCAGTTCCATCGTCCGCCGCGGGCGCGGGATCTATCTCGATCAGGGGAGCGCCGATATCGTCGTCGAAAACAACCTGGTCTACCTGGTCAACGACGGTGCCTTTCATCAGAACTGGGGAAAGAACAATACGGCGAGGAACAACATCTTCGTCTATGCGGATGAATACGGCGTGATCACCGGCGGCGGTTCATGGCAAGGCGGAGGCGAGAAAGGCGTTCCTTACACGTTTGAAGGGAATATCGTCTGCACGCGTCGGGGAGTTCCCGCGAAAAACGTTGCCCAAGAGGTCCGCAGCGATCGGAATCTCTTTTGGCAGGAGAAGGAACCGGAGCGACTGCGCCAGTGGCTTCGGGGAGAACAAGGCAGGCACCGGGAAGTCAATTCGATCGTCGCCGACCCTCTGTTCGTCGACGCCGAAAAGTTCGACTTCAGGCTTCGCGACACGTCCCCGGCGATCGGTGAAATCGGCTTTGAACCGTTCGACCCGCGTCAAGCAGGTCTGGTCGGCGATGCAGAGTGGACGTCGCTTCCCGAGAGAATCAAACGCCCCGCAATGAAGTTCTGGTCGCAGCGTTCGCAGGAACTGAACGCCTCTGGTGACACGGCCCGCTGGAGGGCCGGACTCACTCCATGACCGTCGCCTAGATGTGGGCGAATAGAACTGGCAGGCCTTGCTGGGGCCGTCGGCCCGTTCTCGAAAGCCGAGCGAACGGTCATCCCAACAGGAGGAAGACCATGAATCTGGCGAAGAGCCTGTTGTGGCCGGCATCGCCCCTCGTTTTGTCCGGGCTTTCGATTCGACGAGTGTCCGGTCGGCTGGTACAATTGGCGGATGGAGCTTTGACCTACAAGTGAATAAAGCAGAGCGGAGATTCCCAATGTTGAAAACGAGGTCTCTTGCAGTGATCGCGTCCTGCCTGGCTCTCGCGTTCGTCTTGCCCCAGGCACCTTCGATCGGTGCCCCGGCTGAGGTTCAGAAGGGCGAGATGGCCGGATACCTGCTGGTGCCTCACGGCAGGGTTTCAGAGACGTACAACGCCGGGTTCTCCATTTACGTGGCAGCCTGGCCTCTGTTGCAGGAATATCCGGGAAATCGTTTTCAGACGGGCCTGTTCGGCACCTGGATGCACGCGCAATATGAGACCCGTCCGACGGAACGCGTGTATTCCGACATCGAAGGCGGCCTGGGCTGGTGGCGCGACACGCGGTTCGCCACGGAAACGCCGAAGTTCATTATGGGCGGCGTGGCCCTGAATTTCTGTGAATGGGCCAACGGCCCCGGGGCCGGCAAAGGCCGCGACTGGGACAGACCGAAAGGCAAGTACGGCGTCGCACAACTCAGTCCCTGGGTGCTCTGGCCTCCCGACGGTTTGAACCTGAAACAAGGCACGTGCGGTGAGTTGTTCGGCTACGGGTATCTGCCGCTTCCGCTCACCAAGCCCAAATCCACCACCGCCGGGAAGGACGTTCCTACCGGAAACAACTGTTGGACCTTGTTTCTGAACTCGGGAAACTTCAAAGGCCCGGTTGCCTTTTTCACCCCGTATTTCTGGTCCGGGCCGACCGTGGAAGACCCCAGCCTGGCTGGGATGTTCCTTGACGCCCGTCCTTCCGGGCCCAATCGGGCCTTGCAGATGGAGACCCAGTATGTCCCCAGCGTCCAGGCCACCGACGCGAAGGGAGACGTTTATGCCCGCGTCGCCCCCACCTCGTTCCCCCGAGGACCCAAGGGCGAATCGGCGGTCGTGCACCGCGTTACGGCCTACAACAAGCAGGCGCTGTGGGATGCCGTCGAGACCTGGTTTGAAGGTGGGGACGCGGCCAGCGGCGTCATCGACCCCAAGGCGGCCGCCGTGCACAGCTTTAGCGGAGGAGGAGGGGCAACCTGGCGGATCAGTACGCCCCGTACGGCCAGGGAAGAAAGGGTGCGCCTGGCCTGGAGTTCGTTTGCAACGCCCATAGCACCCGATCCGGTGACCTACGGGTATCGGTGGAACGACCAACTGGTGACGAAGAAAGACACCGAGGACGGCCCACTGGTGACGCTCCCCGAATACTATCGTCTGGAGAAAGGCGACAACGACAGGGCCCAGTGGGTTGTGGTGCAGCCCAAAGACGTTCCGGCTGAAACGGGGTTAGCCGACGTCCGCTTTGGCCGGCCCGCCGGGAATCCCTTGGAACCCTATGTTACTCCCGACGATCCGCAGAGTTGCTGGAAGAAGCCCGGCCCTGTGGCTGGCCCTTTTCAGGCGCGTCCGGGCGACGGTAGCACGGTGACGTATAACTGGTATCGATTCGCCGACCAGCCGGCGATACTCAACGCCGATCTAACGGACGAAGAGCGGGAGGACCTGCAAGCGCGCGTGGAAAAACTCCACCGGAACTGGAAGAAAGACCGCGACTACCTGCCGCCACCGACGATCGGAGAACTGGCGGATATCGACGCAGCCTTGCTTGTAACTCCGCCGCCGGGCTTGGAAGTAGGGTATGTACCGATCGCCACACGGCAAGGAGCGGAAGAGTAGGCTCGCTCTTCAGGATGCGGCCCGCCAGCGGCTTGAGGCACTCTCCGAAATAGACCCTCGAACGCTGGTCGCGAGACGCTGCCGATTGGTGATAAGCTCCCCAAGCGATGCGATAGGCCGCCTGCACGTCCTCGTCGTCGAGCTTGGGGCCGATGACGTCGAACAGGCGATCGCGAGCTTCCAGGTCCGACCTTCCGCCGTACATGCTGAGATCACCCGTGGCACACGTCTCGATCAGCCGGATGCCCTCACCGACTCGATCTGCAAGTGCGCCGGAACCGTTCCGGCCGCATTTGCCGTGGGCCCATGGCGTGTGGCCGAGCTTCAATCTTCGGAGGTTCGACCGGCTCTTGAGGTTCTCGGAACCCGGGTCGGAGAGCCTGTTGCCTCGTTCGCTTCGTCGTTCTCGCCCGCGCGGCGTGCCAACATCTTGTAGCGGACCACCACGTCGCTGAAATTGTTTTCCGCCGGTGTAATCCGCAGCACTCCCACGCCGCCTTCGCGCGTCTTGAAGAAGAACGTCTGCCGGGACTCGGAACCTCCCAGCCTTACGTGGCGCTGCGGCTTGGCCCGGGCTACGGCGTCGAGCACTTCGTTCGGTGTACTGTTCCAGCGCGAGGCGTCCACCGCAATCGCTACCATGTCGAGCCCCGAGCGAACGCGCGTGCTGCTTTCTCCCTTCGCGGCGAAAACATCGTTGCCGGGCTGCTCTTTGCCGAAGCGACCGGTGTCCAGGTCGAGGTGGGCTTCGTCCTCGGAGAAGTCGAAGCTAACGGTCCGCGAGATTACCGGCTGGAAGTCGGCCGATGGGGGCGGTTTGTCCGCTTCCTTGTCCGGCGCGGAGGAATCGGGATGGTCTTCCTTCGCGTCTTCGGGCGGCCTGCCTGCGGCCACGGTCAGCTCGAGTTCTCCGCTGGTCAGTTCGAGCCCATCAAACCGATAGGTCTGGCCGATTCGATAGTTCCCGGCGGCAAGTTTCACGCGCGGTGTGGTGTCATAGTCTCTCGCGGGAAAATGCGGGGCCGGATCGAGGATCACCTCGGTCCTACCCACAACCCACGTTTCACCCGCTAGGATCTTGCTGCGGCGACGCTGCACGGGAAAGCTACCTTCCGGCGAGTTGACGAAGACCTTGGTTTCGCCGTCGGATTCCCAAATGGTTGGCGCCCAGCCGACGATCGGCGTGAAATCCGCCAACTCGACGGTCTTCGCGGTGTTGTTGCGGACGGTTAGCTGCAGGCCGACACGTTTTCCGGCAACGTACGGCCGGTCTCCGTAGACGAAGCTCACGCCCAACTGCAGCCCGTCGACCGGCTTGCCCCAAGATATCGCGTCGTCCTTGGTGCTTCCGCCGATGACGCGCACGTTGGGGTCCGCCGCGTCGCCGTCGGGCGTTTCTTCAGCGACGACTTCGATCTCGATCGGCTTGCTCAGCGCGCGGATCTGCGGCTCGTCGCGTCCGCCGCCGGCGTATTTGGCAACGACGGCCACTCGGACCACGTGCTTGCCGGGCGTCAGCCGCATTCGGCCCTCTCTGTCCGTCGCATTTCGCTCTCCGTTGTCGTCCTTCGGCAGCCAATACCTGTCGTTCAGCCAGAGCCGACATATTCGGGCGTCGTACTCTGGGTTGATGGGGCGAGGGAACTCAATGTTCGAAGCGAGCAGCGGGTAAGGCGCCAGGGCTTGATCTATCTCGAACCGATACCACCGTCCATCCACTTCCAACTCCAGCGAATGCGTTCCCCGGGTCACGGCCTCACGGTGGCAGACACCGACGGCCAGCGTGGGCACTTCGCCTGCCTTGAACTGCGTGCGATCCGCCCGCAGGCCGCATTGCACGCTTCTGACGGCCTCGCCCCACGACATGGCTTTGCCCGTTCCGCGCAAGGCGTCGAGGAGCACCTTCCTCTCTTCCGGGATCACGTCAATCCACGCCGCCCGGCCAGGTCCCCCGTCGTGCATCGCCCGCATCATGGGCGACGATGCCATCGACCAGAGGCGCCCGGCAAAGACTCGTTTGCCGTCGCGAACAAGCACGAAGGGATCCTGCGATCCACTCCCATCCCCCCTGCCGATAGCGCGGCGCTGCTTCAGTTCTTCCGGACTGAGATCCTCTTCGGGCTTCGACCGGTTGACTGTTGTGGATCCGCTGTCCGCAAACAAGAGTCTGCGTGCAGATTCCTCCAAGTATATCCCGCCGCGCTCGTCCACGGCGAGGACGTCTTCGTAGGAAACGATCGGTTTCCGGGCAAGCTTCAACTTGCCGATGTCGCCGTGCAATACGGAATAGGGGGCACTCTGATCGACCAGGTAAATGGCGAACTTGTCGGCCTGCTTGGATTTGGCCTCGTCGCCGCTTTCGGTCGGCTGGTTGGCGCCGGGCTCAACGGTTCCCTCGCGAGGCTCCGTTTCCGACGGTCCCTTTGTGACAATCAACATGGCGGTTTTGCCGCTTTCGATTGGTGCCACCCAGGGATTCAGCCCGTGCTGCTGGCAGAACGCGTCGAAACCGGGCATGTGTCGGTCCATCCGATTGATCTTGTTGATCTCGGCGTGCAGGAAGTATCGGCCGGGCGGGAGTCGGCGTTCGGGATGCGGTGAAGACTGGATGACCTGGCGGAAGGAGGCCGTCTGACCCGGTTTGAGTGTAACGAAGTCTGCCAGCGTCAACGGGCGTCGGAACCCGTTGGCGTGCCGCCCACGCATGAAGACCGAGCCATCCGCCGCCTTTACGGATAGATGAACCCAAGTGTAGAAGGGATCCGGATGGACGCAGACCGTAATGGGCTTGTCCGAAACGCTTCTATAGATGACGTCCGCTACGACGTCCTCGTCGGGCGCAAACGAGGCCCTTACAGGTGTTACCGCACACACGATGCCGTCGACCGCCGAGCCCCAAGCGGTCACGTCGACTTCGGCCGGCTCATCCCGCACGACGGTGACCTCCACCACGTTGCTGACGACGCGGACCACGGAAGGGACGGTACCAATGTCCTGATTGGCGTTCCAAGGATCGCAGATCGGAGCCACGCGCACTCGATGTGTGCCGGGTGTTAGGTTCAGCGGTCCGTCGTAATGACCGCCGTCTTCGTGTGGATCCACGACAACGTGCACGTCTAAGTTGCGTTGCGCGTACTCCACCTCCTTGCCCCGGGGAATGCACCACCATCCGGCGGCCAAGTTCACCGTCAGGTTCTCTTGCTTTCGGCCGGGGTTGAGATTCAGCACCTTGCCGCCGTGGGAAGGCGACTCGACGGTGCCCGCATCGGTCTTCTCGGTGCCGGGCACATGTTCGTACCAGCGGCCGTCGACTTCGATTTGCCAGGTGAGTCCGTTCTCCGGGAGCCCCAGCGCGTATTGCCCGTCGTTGCGGGCGTCGACCCTCAGACGCAGCGCAGGATGCGGCCAATCGGCACTCGCGGGGATTTGTCGGACGTCCTTCAGGTTCGCAGCAACGCCCGGCACGGGCAGAACCACGTCGTCGGTACGGTAGGCCTCGGCTTTCTGCTCGGCGGCGATCTCGATCGCAAACGGGTTGGTCTCGGCGCGGATGGAAGGGGCATCTCTGTTCTTGGGATCGTAAGCCCCGACGGCCAGGCGGACGGTATGTTTGCCAGGGGACCACTGCAACGGCGTTTTCTTGTCGTCGGCACGCAGCCAAACGGGTTGGTCTCGCCAGCGGGTCTCGAACTTCAGTTCGAGGTTCTCGAGCTCACTACCCGCGGACAGCACTTGAGGCAGCAGCGTGTTGCGCATGCTTAGCCGATACCACCGGCCGTCGACTTCGATCTCCCATCCGTTGACCGGGATCGTCCACATGTGCAGATCGCGGTTGCCTTGGTTGCGGACGTCCGCCCGAAAGACGGGGGCCTCGCCTTCGCGAAACGGCAGGGGCTTGTCGCACAGGCGGACCTGCACACCGCGGTCCGCCGGGCCCCAAGCCGTTGCGTCGGCTTCGGCCACGTCCGCTTTGAGCAGCTTGTAGCGAACGGTCACCTCCGGCTTGTCCTCTGGCGGAGGTAGCAATTGCATGATGCCGAAGTTGCCTTCACGCGTGCGGAAGGCGTAGGTGCCGGGAGCGTTGATAACCTGAGCCGAGGAAGGCTTGTGTCGGGCCAGATTGCCGGCGACGAACTCTCTCGCCTGCTCCGGCGTCCAGCCGGCCGATTCTCTCCAGGGCTCCTTGGTGTACGCGACGATTACCATATCGACGGCCGTCCGTAGCGTGCGTTCGCTCTCCATTCCGCTGAGACAAAGATCGACGCCTCGGTCGCGGAGCCAGCCAATAGGAGCCGAAATGTTACCCGGCTCGGGGATCGCATACTTACTCGTATCGAGATCGAGGTACGTGGTCGCCTTCGACGGTTGCTCCGTGACCACGCGTTCGATCACCGGGCCAAAGGCCGCGCCGGCCGGCTCTTCAGGCACGACTTCGATCGTGACCGGGTTGCTGACGACGCCGTCGATGTTCACCCGAATCGTGTGTCGTCCGGGGCCCAGCAGTTGCGAAAACGCTGCCGGTCCGGCGGGCGCCGAAGAGGTGGCGGCCATGTGGTAGTTGTTGCCCTGGAGCACAAGCGGCACGTTGATCCACTCCTGCCCGGGCCCGAAAAACGCAACCGGCCCACTTTGATGATAGGGCGAGAACTCACCCGTCCACTTGCCGTCGATCTGAAGAGTGAAGCTCAAAGCGTGCCAGAGTTGTTCGATCGTGCGTTGCCCTTTGTTCTGCAGATCGACGAGCAGGATCGGCAGTTCGCCCAGTTCAAGCCGAGTCTTGTCCACGTTCAGGCGGCAGCGAATTCCGTCCTTGTACTCACCCCACGGGGTGCCCGGTATCGGCAAGGGCGTGTCGTTCGATTGGACGTCCAGATCCAACGTGCCGGTGGTTACCGTTGAGCCGAACTGTTTGCCGCCCTGGTCGCCAAACGTCCAGGAAAGTGAGACGCGGTGCTTGCCCGGCTTGACGGCGTAGGCCAGCAGATTGACCGGTCCTCCGTCCCATTTCGCCGGTCTCAGCGGCAGCCTGGTGGTCGTCATCGTGACGACCTCACCGGGGCCGATCGTGCGGGTGAGGTTGCCCGGTAATCCGTATCCGCCCACGCCGCCGGCGGGGAATACTCGCTTGCCGTCGGGGTCGAACAGTTGCGGACCGGGAGGATGGCGGGGGTTCTTCGAGTTGATGAAGATGGGAACCCGGGGATGGGTCAGCGTGATCGGCTCGCCCGTCGTGTTGCGCAGGAGAAACCGAAGCGGCACGTCCTGGCCGATCTGGCAGGGGCGCGCACGATCGAAAGCGGTGGCCAGACCCGCCTGGAGTCCGTCGACAACTTCACCCCACGCCGGCTCGCTCCGCGACGGCGCAGCCTTCGGGGCTTCGTCGCCCGATGGCACGCTTTCGACCACTTCACCCCATGCCATCTCCTTGGCGGGCGCGATTTCGATCGCGACCGGATTGCTGATCAGCAGCACCAGGGGCTCCTTTGGATCCGTGTCAGGGGTCCCTGTCGCACGGCGATGGGCCTCATAGGCGAAGCGTACGGAGTGTTTGCCGGGCGAGAGTTTCAAGGGGGACTTGTCGGACATCTTCTGCCACCAGCGCGTTAACGTAAAGGCAGAAGGCCCGCGCCGGCTGCAGGGAGAACTCGGCGGTCCGGTCCACTCCACAACGCCGCCCCACCGGTACCATTGACCGTCGATCTGCAGGCGAGCACCTGCCTCGGGCGGGTTCTCCAGCCACAAGCCTGACTTGCCCGGGTCGCGGACGTAGGCCGTCAGCTTGGGGGCTTCATCGGCCGCCCAGCGGGTCTTTTCCGCTTCCAGCCGACACTGCACGCCCTCGACCGGCTCCCCCCACGCCGGCTGCTTGGCTGGCAGGATCTCGATCGCGACCGGATTGCTGAAAAGCAGCACGGGGGGATCCTTTAGATCCGTGTTAGGGTCCCCTGTCGCGCGGCGATGGGCCTCATAGGCGAAGCGTACGGAGTGTTTGCCGGGTGAGAGTCTCAAGGGGGACTCATCGGACATTCTCAACCAATCTCGCGACAGCGTGAGGGCAAACGGTCCGAGTTGGCCACAGAGAGAGTGCGCCGGTCCGGTCCACGACACCTCGCCGCCCCATCGGTACCATTGACCGTCGACCTGCAAGCGAGCACCGACCTCGGGCGGGTTCTCCAGCCACAAGCCCGACTTGCCCGAGTCGCGGACGTAGGCCGTCAGCTTGGGGACTTCACCGGCCGCCCAGCGGGCCTTCTCCGGTTCCAGCCGACACTGTACGCCCTCAACCGCTTCACCCCAAGCCGGCCCCGCCTCGCCCGCGTCCTTCTCCGGCGGCACGACTTGGATCTTCACCGGGTTGCTGACGACGGAGAGACGCGTCGTGCCGTCGGGTAGCTTCTTGCCGGCGATCAGTTCGACGGCGATCCGGACGGTATGCCAGCCGGCCGTCGGTTCGATCCCCCAGATGTTCTCCGCTACGCCATCGGGAGACCCCCACACGCCGCCGTGGTCCAGGCTGAAATCGAGATCGCGCACGACGTCTCCCGGCTCGAGCGACAACTCCTGTCCGCTGTTCAGCGAACCATGTTTCGGCTTATACCACTTGCCGTCCCACTCGATGTGAATCTGGTCGGCGAATAGACACGACGACAGATTGAAAAACGGCTGATCCGCCTGACTGCGCAGATCGACCTTGAACTTCGGTGCCTTGCCGAGATTGCGCACCTCCCATAACGGCCAGACGTCCTCCACGGTTCGCAAACGACACTGCACGCCCTCGACCGGTTCGCCCCACGCCGGTTCCTCGGCAGGCAGGATTTCGATCTCGACCGGGTTGCTGATCAGCAGCAGGGGGGGTTCCTTTAGATCCGCGTTAGGGTCCCCTGTCGCACGGCGATGGGCCTCATAGGCGAAGCGCACGGAGTGTTTGCCGGGCGAGAGTTTCAAGGGGTCCTTGGCGGACGTCTTCCGGGTCTCGTCGGACCATTTCAGCCAATCGCGCGACAGCGCGAAGGCAAACGGCCCGCGCTGGCCGCAGGGAGAGTGCGTCGGTCCGGTCCAGATCAACTCGCCGCCCCACCGATACCATTGGCCATCGATCTGCAGGCGAGCACCCGCCGCGGATGGGTTCGCCAGCCACAAGTCTGCCTTGCCCGGGTCGCGGACGTAGGCCGTCAGCTTGGGGACTTCACCGGCCACCCAGCGGGCTTTTTCCGGTTCCAACCGGCACTGCACGCCCTCGACCGCCTCGCCCCAGGTTGGCTCGTCGGCGGTCTCTGACGGCAGGATCTCGATCTTGACTGGGTTGCTGACCACGGAGATGGCCTGCTCGCCGTGCAGTTGGATGGCGATACGGATCGTATGCCAGCCGGGGGTCGGCTCGATTCCCCAGGTGTTTTGCTGATCGGTTCCGTCAGGACCTCCCGCCACGCCACCGGCGTCCAGACTGAACGCTTCATCGGCCACGTCGTCGCCGGGGCCAATCTCCCACACGGGGCCGGTGTACTCTCCCCACTGCGGCTCGTGCCACTTTCCGTCCCACTCGACGTACACGTCGCATCCGGAGCCGGGTGGCGTACCCGAGTACGTCTGCCGGGACCGGCTGCGGACGTCGACGGTGAACTTGGGTGCGGTGCCGAGGTCACCTACGTCCCATAGCGGCCAAGTCACTTTCTCCGGCCGCAGCCGACACTGCACTCCGTCGGCCGCTTCGCCCCACGCGAACTCCTGCCGCGGGAGGATCTCGATATCGACGGCATTGCTGATCAGCCGGGTCGGTTCGTCACCGCCGGGAGATTGGTCCGCCGTCCAGGCGAAACGGATCGTGTGCTTCCCCGGCGTCCAGCGCAGCGGTTGCTCGCCTTCGACGGACTGCCAGGCATTGAGATCGGGAGGAATGCCGTTGAGGTCTGCGCCCCAAGCGTCGAGGTAGCCGTTCTCTGCTTCGAGCGACTTGCTGGGCCCGTAGACTTCACCGGTCCACAAGCCCCCGCCACCCCACTCATACCACACACCGTCCACTTCCAGGCGGCAGTCGTTGAGCTTCTGCGAGTTGGATAGCCACAAGCCGCCGTCGTGCAGGTGGCGGACGTAGGCCTTTAGCGTGGGGATTTCATCGGCCGCCCAGCGGGTTTTGTCGGGCTCGAGGCGGCACTGCACGCCCTCGACTGCGTCACCCCAGGTGTACTCCAGGCCGTCCTCTTCGCGCGACAAGCTGCGGATCGGCGTCGCCGCCAGACTTCCGTCCGTCGTTTCTGCAACCCGGAACAACCGCCACGCGACGTGCGCCTGCCGCGGGTCGTGTTCCTCCAGTTCGATGACGGCCAGATGGTTCCAGTCGGTGTCGGCGATGTAGAATCGCGCCGGCTTGATATTGCCTTTGGGTGTCTCGGAATGCGGCCCGGCCGTCAGCAAGCTCTCATCGATGCGTGCGTTCTTCCAACTCGCCAGTCCCTGCTGAAGTGCTTCCTCGTAGCTGCTTGCGGCCGGCAGAGGAAAGAGAACGTCCATCTGGGCCGTCAGCCTGCCGGTGTCAATATCATCCGGGTCCCAGTGATCCCAGCGCAGGTCATACCAGTTGAACGCGTCGCGCCCCAAGATCTTCTTCATTTCGACATTGCCGATGCTCTTGCCGAAATCGAGGTCCAACGCCGTGCCGTCTTCCAGCCGCTGCATCACGATCGTCGCGCGGAACGGTGGCCGCATTGGCTCCACTGGCCCCGTCGTGGCAGAGAGCTTGCGGAGCCGTTTGGCGTCTTCGTCCCGCCTTATACTCGCACTTTGCCTCTTCCTTGCAGCCTCGGCATCTCGCTCGCCCGGCTCGGCGTCGGCCCGAGGATCAGTCTTGATCGTTTCCGGGCTGCTATTGGCAATCGCCAGCGTGACAAGACCCGCCGTCAACACCATCCCCAGCAAAGCCAACGCAAGAACAGCGGCGGCTGCCCGGGAAGTGCCGGCTGCCCCGGCATTCGGCTCCAAGAGTCGCCGCACGCGACGCAACGTGAAGCCCAGACGGTTGCCCGTCGCGGCCATCACCGGCTGAACGCCCAGACGCGAGGCCTCCATCTCGGCCAGTGCTTCGGCCAGGGCGGTGTTGCTGCCACAGGCACGAACGGCCGCGTCGTCGCAGCAATTCTCACGCTCGAGGCGGACCTGCCGCGAGATCCACCAGACGCCCGGGTGATAGAACAACAGGGTTTCGGCGACCGTTTGCAGCAAGTTCACCAGGTAATCGTGCCGGCGAACGTGGGCCAATTCGTGCGCCAGGATCGCCTCCAACTGCGATGCCGACAAACCCGTCACCAGGCTGGCCGGCAAAAGGACCACCGGCCGCAGCCACCCCACGACGATCGGAATCTCGACCAAGGTCGATTGCAGCACGCGCACGGGCCGGCTGACGGTCATCCGGGCGCATAGCGAGTGGACGCGCTGCGCCAATTCTGCACCGATCGGCCCGGTCCCCACCCTTCGCAACCGCTGTGCCCCGATCCAGCCTCCGAGGTTCCGCAACGAGAGCACGGCCACGCCGCCGATCCAGAAGAGCGAAACCCACGACAGCCACGGCGCCAGCACGTCGGCAATCGTGCCGGACATTACCGCGGCCGTTGTCTCCGATGGGTCGCCCGCTCCGATTGCCTCGTCGACCATCTCAGCCTCGACGGGCGGCGCAGCGGATCCGCCTTCGCCGCCGAACTCCGACCGCTCCGCCAAGGGCGAAACGGTGCCACGTTCGTGATGCGAATCGGCTGGTTCCACGACGGGTAACGCCGCAAACGGGGCTCCGCGAAGGTCCTCCCGCGGGCCGGCGACCGATTCACGCCCGGGCGGTTCCGTGGTCACGGCGTCTCCCGGTTCCACGGCTACGGCCAAGGAAGCACGAGGCGCGGCAACGTCCGGCACCAGGTGGAACGTCACCACGCTACTTGCGAGCGTAGCCAGCAATGCAAGGCAAGCGGCCACGTAGCGGACGTTCGCCGATCGCCGCCGCAGCAGCGTCAGCGCGGCGCAAAGCACAACGGCAATGCACGCGAATTGCCAAGCGGAGTGGAGCAACGTCCATCCTAGCCGCACCGCGGCCGCAGACGAAAGCGCGTCGGAGAGAACGTTCATGGCTTCTTTCCCTTTGCTTTCTTGACAAGTCGCTGCATGGCTCGAACTTCCTCGACGGTCAATCTCTCGGCGGACACCAGGCTCATCACCAGCTTCCTGGTGCTGCCGCCGAATGCGCGATCGGCCAGATCCTGCAACAGACCTAGCTGTGTATCTTCCTTCGATTTCGCGGCGGAGTAGCGCTGCGGGCGGGCCGAGTCGTCGGAAGTCACCAGCCCCTTCTCGCACATCACCTGGATCATCTTCCGCGTCGTCGAGTAGGCACGCTCGCTACGCGCGGCCACGGCCTCGTGGATCTCTCCCAGCGGGCACGGTCCGTGCTCCCAGAGCACCTGGAGGATCTCCAGTTCCACTTCCGTCGGTTGGGCTGACGGCCATCTCGGCATGATTCGGTTCTCCCGTTCGCTACGGCGTATTGGAGGGAAATCTCCCCGTCATCGGATAAGACGAAATAATTAGTCCGGAAGTTCCCGGATTATGACTAAAAGTTTAGTCTCGTCAAGCGGAATTGCTCCGTGGCAAGCCGGTCGATTTCCAGCCTGCGGCGTAACCTGTTGTAATCACGACGGTTGCGACACGTCCACTGCTGGATTTTCCCCGCGGCCCGTGCCGGAGAATAGCCTGCCGACACGCGTAGAAGGGCTCCGGTCACAACGGAGAATACGCGCCGACCGAGCGATTCTGGAACTCACCCCCCCAGCTTATCGAGGACCGCCCGGGCCAAGTCCGACCGGCGTTGCCGGGGCAAGTGGAGTCTCAGCACGGCAGCCAGGGGACGCAACTTCTCTTCGTCCCAAGTGGCCAGCTCGCGCATCACGCGGTTCCGCGCCTCATCGAGCAGAATACGCGGCCGTTCTGCGAGCAGGTCCTCGCCCGGCTGCTTGCGAAACAGCGCGGCGAGCCGCTGGGCCAGTTGATCCTGGTCCTTTATAAACGCCAGGGCTCCCGCCGCGATCATCCCTGCCACACCTTCGCGCTGGTCGAGAGCGTCCAACAGGATCGGATCGCCGTCGGGGAGCCCTCTTCGGGCGAGCTGCGCCGCCGCCTGGGTCTTCACGCCCCAATCGGCGTCGGAAAGGGCCGCCTTCAGCGATGCCACGATGCTTTCGTCGTCGATCTGGCCCAGCCCCCAGGCGGCTCGCTGGCGGACGTAAGGATCAGGGCTCGTTGCCAACGCGTCGGCGAGCGCGGGCAGCATGGTCTTTTCGGGTAGTTCGCCAATCGCGTCGACGGCGAAGCGCTGAATAAGCCGATCCTCGCTCTTAAGGTCCTTGGAGCACACCGCCAGGATCGTGTTTCGCGCCTCTTTGCTGTTGCGAAAGTGCCGCAAGGTCCGCAGCGCCCAGAGCTTCGACCGCCGGTTCTCTCCCTTGACCACCGGGATCAGCAAGGGCACGGCCGCCTCACCGGCGTCCTCGATCCGATCGCAAGCCGTGTCGCTCCAGCGCGACCAGAACGGCTCCCCAAGCTCCAGCGCCCCGACCAGCACGCGGAGCTTCTCTTCCTCGGCCAGGTCCCGCGATCGAATCTCCCACCAGACCTCGAAGGCGGAAGGGCCACCGCCTGCATGTCGAAGCTGTCGTCGTGGTCGCCGAAGCTGTCGTTGGCCAGGGCCTCGAGCGCCGGCAACACCGAGTGATCGCCAACCACCCCCAGTGCCTCGACGGCCATACGGCGCCGATAGCCTTCCTTGCACTGCCCCCGCGGTACGGTCGCGGCACGGTCGCGCCCCTCCGTGCTTTGTGTAAGCTTGACGAGCTGCGCACGGCGGGCGTCGATGGTCAGTTGCTTGTCGAAGACGATCGTCGTCGCTTCGGCGGCCGCCGAAACGAGTGTGTGAACGGAGTCCTTCAAGACTCTTGCCGTTGCCTCTACGGCCGTGCAGTCGAGCGAAGTGGTCGACAGCCGCATCGTGCCCAACAGGGCCGCCGTCTGGACGCGCGGGTTCTTGTCGCCGAGCAAGTCGATCAGGGTCTGCACCGCGGCCTGACTCTTGGCTTCGGCGGCCGCCTCGATCTGTTTTGCCTTCTGCTTCTCCTCTGGTGAGCACGGGAACGGGTAATGAGCGACGCTTGAGGCCGGTACGAGGACTGCGAGTGCCGATACCGAATGCAGCAACGTTAGCACAGTTTTCATGACGAACCTTCGAGAAGCGCGGTGGGATGACGGCCATTTCGGCATGATTCGGTTCTCCTGCTCACTACGGCGCATTCGAGGGAAACCTGCCCGTTACCATGTAAGACAAATACATTAGTCCGAAAGTTCCACGATCATGACAAAGAACGAGTCTCGCCAATTGCAGTCGCTCTGCGGCGACGCGATCGATTGATGACCCGCGGTGTAACCCGCTGTTATCACGCCTGTTACGACGAGTCTCCACTGCCGGCTTCGCCCTTGCGGCCCGTGCTGGAGAAATGCCTCCTATTGCGGCGGATTCGCCCCGTCCTTTGGCGCCGCACGGGTCGGCCCCATCGCCACACAAGCGCCCAGCATGACGGCGCCGTCGAGCGTTACGTCCACGCCGTAGCAGAAATGAGGTGGTCCGTTGGCCGCCTCCGCCTTCGTTCGCGGGTCAAATCCGACGATCCACATGGGGCCGCCACCGAACGACCGGTTGTCGGTGTTGAACGTTGCGGTCGGGGGCCGATGGGCGACGATTTTCGGATAGTGCCTCAGCAGAAAGCCCTTCGCGATCCGGATGGCCTTGGTCTCATCGTCCGGGCCGAGCAAGACAGGCGGGTTGGTCGGAGGCAACTCCCCTTGGCAGTTTCCGCTGTAGGAGCCGTCCTCGTTTACCCAGGCCATGCGGTACAAGACGGCTTTCTTGTCTTCTCCATCCCTATCCTCGGTACCTTTCCGGCCGGTTTCGGGGAATCCGACCAGCCAGAGTGAATTGCCGTTGTAGGCCTTCGACTTGTGGTAGTAGCGAGCGACTGCCGACTTGGCATCCAGCTCCAATTTGGTGTTGGGCTCCGCATCGCGAATGCACTTCGCCGCCAGCCGAATCGCCTCCGATTTCGCGAGACTGCTTTCGGCCGACGGCTTCGTTACGCCGTCGACCACTCCGTCCCGTGGCTCCTTCAAGTCCGAATCCGGATCGGGGTCGCCGTTTGTCTCCCCAAGAACTCCATCTCCCAGGTACCCATCCGTGTAGTCTTTGTCGGGATGCCCCGGCCGCATCACGCCCTCCGGGCTGGGGCGCTGTTCTCCAGCCCGACCGTCAGATGCAGGGTCGGCAGGTGTCTCCCCGCCGGCCGTTCCCGGCTGCGGGCTAACGACGGGCTGCGGGCTAACGACGGGTTGCGTGCTAACGACGGACTGCGTACTAGCGCCGGGCTGCGTGCTAACCACGCCATCGTGAGGCTTCGGAACTCCGTCACTATTGATCTCCACGTCGCCGGCCCGTTGCGGACTCTGGGTAGTCCGGCCGGTGGCGTGCTGACCCGCCGGCAGGTCTCCCGTCACTTCGGCGTTTGACGTTGGATGAACTCCATCCGGTTGCGTCGTTTGTTGATTGTCCGCGTTCCAGGCCACGCTGCCGGAATCCCAGCCGCCAGCGACGATCCAAGCGGCGATCGTCACGCCCACCAGACAAACGGCCGCCGCCGCACACACGGCCGTCACCGGGCGACGAGTCCATCGCAGGCGACGCACCGGAATCGGCTTCTGCCGGACGCGTTGCATCACGTCGTCGGCGACCGACGGCGCGGAGGAAATGGCCGTTTCAAACCGTTGTAGTTTGCCCTCGAACGATCTATCGTCTTGCATCCTCAAGGCTCCTCTGCTAAGGATCTTCGCAATCGGGCCACGGCGCGGCAGAGACGGCTGCTCACGGTGCCCTCGGGCGAGCCGGTGGCTTACGCAATCTCCCGCACGGAAAGCCCGTCACAAAACCGCAAGAGGACGACTCGACGAAACCGTTCGGGCAGGCGACCGATCGCCTCGAACACTTCGTCGACCGTTTCATCCAGACGCCCGTTGCCGTCCGCAACGCCGGGATCCAGCGGCGTCGTCTGCTGCGGCTTCCGGGAACGCTTCCGCCAGAGATCGATCGCACGGCGGCGGGCGATTCCCAGAACCCAAGCACCAAACCGTGCGCCGCGGCGCAGCGTGCCCAACTCCTCGTAAGCAGCCACGAGCGTATCTTGCACCGCGTCCTGGGCCGCGTGGTAATCCCGCAGGACTCCCAAAGCAACCCCCAACACGGCCCGCTCATGGCGCCGTACGAGAACCTCAAAGGATGCCCGATCTCCACCGAGCACCGCCTCCACCAAATCAGCGTCGGATTGCACGTCAGGCTCGAAACGGGGTTGACGACGTCGTCTTCCTGATCATTCCTCTATCTAGAAGACGACCGGAAGGCCGGAAACACTCCCTTGGCGGCCGGTTTTTTTGCTTTTCTCGGGGCTTCGATCGAGACGACTTGCCGTGGTATAGCGGACCCTACCGATTTTCGTCGCCGCTGGCCAACGGGAGCCGTTTCACCAATACACCGCGTTGGCAGCGTTTCTGCAAGAAGATCTCCACAAACGGCTGCATTGAAACGGCCCGCGACGCGATTCCCGCACCGATTGTGCTTGCCGTTCGATTGGGGGTATCTTAGGATCAGTTCCGTGAACTCGATTTTCCAAAGGTCGTTGGTAAGGAGAATGCCATGAGCTTTCCCGTACGGCTGGTCGTGTTACTGTCGATGTTCGCACTCTACGGCTGCGGCAGAGCCAGTACGGATCCCACCGACGAGGGCAGCCAGACGCAGGAGCCCACGGTCAAGTCGACCACGACGCCGCCCGCCGATCCTCCGGTCACGCCACCCGTGACGCCGCCGATCGATCCACCCGTAACGCCGCCGATCGATCCACCCGTAACGCCGCCGATCGATCCAC
>CAYYNP010000082.1:0-33044 GCA_964472545.1 uncultured Planctomycetaceae bacterium
GTGTGATGATTCGCCCGAAAAACTGCGAAGTTGTTTCCGGACAGGCCCTAAGCGTCGAAAACGCGTCGGAAACCGTACTTGGGGGGATACCTGGACGCCGTCTCCGTCCGTCACGAACGACACCGGTCGGCGTCCGCCCCGATCCGGCGGCCAGCCTTGTCTTAAGTTATCTCGATGCTTGGGCTGAGTGGGATGGACAAAAGAAACGAAGCCATCAGACTTACAGGACAGAACACAACGATGGCAGCGAGAGAGCAACTGACGAGTCTGCACTGTGACAGCGTGCGTTGCCTGCAGCGAATGCGCAGACAAGAAAAAGGAGGCGTCCATTGAATCCGTTGGAAACCCGGAGACTAGGCAAGACGGGCATCCGGCTCCCCGCGATGGGCCTTGGCGGCACGTCCCACGGAGGCATGTTCCGGCTTCTGGAAGACAAACAGGCGGCGGTTGCCACCGTCGAGCATGCCCACCACAAGGGCGCGCGGTACTTCGACGTGGCTCCGATGTACGGATACGGACAGGCCGAGACCCTGTTTGGCCAATTCCTCAAGACCGTTCCGCGCGACTCGTTCGTGCTGTCGACCAAAGTGGGAGACATGTTCGAGGCGGGCCAGAAGGCCCCTGACAACAAGCACGTGGAGATCTGGATCACCGAAGAGAAGATGCACTCGTATTCGGATTTCAGCAGGGACGGAGTCTTACGCTGTTTCGAGGGCAGCCTCCGGCGGCTCGGCATCGACGGGGTGGACGTCCTCTTCATCCACGACCCGGACGTGCAGGATCGCTATCGAGAGGTGATGGATGAGGGCTTCCCGACGCTGGCCGCGCTGCGCGATCAAGGCGTGGTCGGCGCGATCGGCGTGGGCATGAATTCGGTCGACATGATGATCGACTTCGCCAACAACGCCGATTTCGATTGTTTTCTGATCGCCGGACGCTACACCCTGCTGGATCAAACGGCGCTTGAGCAGTTGCTGCCGATTTGCGAAAGCAAGCAGATCGGCGTGATCATCGGGGGCGCCTACAACAGCGGTATCCTGGCCACGGGGGCCAAGCAGGGGGCGCTTTACGATTACGCTGCGGCCAGGCCGCCTATTCTCGAGAAGGTTCGACGGATCGAGGCCGTCTGTGCAGCGCACCGGGTGCCGTTGCAGGCCGCGGCGCTGCAGTTTCCCTTCGGACATCCGACCGTGGCCAGCAACATACCGGGCACTCGCAGCAAGGCGAGGTTCGACCAGAACTTCGATATGATGAGCTTTCCCATCCCGGCCGATTTCTGGACGGAACTGAAGCACGAGGGACTGCTGGGCGAGGACGTGCCCACGCCCGGCCCAGCTTCAGCAGACTCGCAATGACGGCACGAGGGCAGCCTTCCATTAACCAAGGGACCACCACCATGAAGACCATCGACGCGCATTGCCATTTTCTCGATCCGCAAGCCATCCGCTACTGCTGGATGACCCCGGACATGCCGCTCGCCAGACGGCTGATGCCGGAGGACCTGCTGCCCTTGCAGCAGCAACACGGTATCGAGGGCGCGATTCTCGTGGAGGCCGCCGATTCGTACGAAGAGAACCGGTTCATGTTCGAGTTGGCCGACCGGCACGATGCGATCGTGGGCGTCGTCGCTTGGATCGACATGGAAGCAGACGACTTCCGCCAGCGGCTGTCGCGTTGCCAAGCGCACCCCAAGTTTGTGGGCATCAGACCCATGATCGAGGCGATTCCCGACGAGCAATGGATGCTCAGGCCGGCGGTCCGGAGGTCGTTCGCCGTTTTGGAAGAAGACGACGTCTGCTTCGAGTTCCTGGTGCGCCCCGGCCACCTGCCGCATGTGCTCGACGTGCTGGAGAGGTTCCCCAAGTTACGGGCGGTGATCGACCACGTGGCCAAACCGCCGATTCGCCGCGGCGTACTTCAACCCTGGAAAGACCTCATGGCCGAGGTAGCCTCGCACAAGAACGTACACTGCAAGCTATCGGGGATGATCACCGAAGCGGATCCGGACACGTGGCGTCCGGAAGACCTGGGCTCTTTCATCGAGCATGTGTTGGCTGTCTTCGGGCCGAAACGACTCATGTTCGGAAGCGACTGGCCCGTGTGCCTGCTGGCCGGGTCGTTTGGCGATGTGGTCGCCGCGCTTGAGCAGAATCTGGAGGATCTGCCGGACCGCCAGATCGCCCAGGTTTTCGGAGAAACGGCTCAGCGCTTCTACCGGATTCCGCGCAGCAGGTCTGCACCATGAAGCCAACTATCTCGTCCCAGGCTTTGCCGGATCGACCGGCTTTCGGGGCCATCTATCCAATCGATGCGCAAGCTGCCCGATCAGACCCGTGAGGATATGTTCGGAGCCACCTACGACGGACTTCAGAGCGACGAGACCGGCAAGGCAGACTGCGTTTCGCTGAACGACGGGGGCTGGCCGACGAACACCAAGGACAACAAGCCCTACGACGTCCTGTTTCACGCGGGCTACTCGACCGAGGCGGGCCTGGAGTCCGACAGGGCAGTCGCCGACTTGGTCGAGGCGATGCTGGAGCGCTGGCGTTTGCGGAGTCCGATTCCTACGGATCGGCGTGACATCTAGTACCTCATTGCGGCTAATCTTGTCGGTTGGGTACCACAGATTCAACTGCAATGAGGTACTAGCCTCAAGGAGTATATGGACTCTGCGTTCGGCACCGGCTTCTCGCCGGCGCGAGCCAGATCACACCAAACGAGTGGGGTTGCCCGACCCGCAGATCTGCCGGCGGCGGCAGAGAATCCTGCTCCGTACGGTTGACAGAGCCGTATAGCTTGGTCTAAGATCATCAGTGAAGGGTGTTTCCGGTTCGACTTCCGGACTCTTCCATGTGGCTAGCGCGTTTCTCAGTGATCAGGCAGCGTTAGCACCGACGGGAAGAACGAATGCGCCAGCCCATGGCGGTTCTTCTCGGGTTCGGTGCCTTCTTCTCACGGCCCCCAAGTGAAAAAACGGTTGCCGAGCGGACCCTGCGCCGACCTATGGCGTTTGGCTCCGGGCCGTTTCCCGGTTTCCGTCCAACAAGGAGAGAGACTATGTGTGACGCGGTGAAGACGCGGCTCGTGCTCGTGGTGGCTCTGGCCATCGTGGCGTTCGGGACCAACGCAAGAGCGATCGACTACTTCGACGACTTCGAGGGCTATGCGGCCGGTTCCAGCATCGTCGGCCTAGGTGACTGGGTCGGCTGGGACGGCGACATGAACCCCGCGATGGGCGGGTTCGTCACGGACGTCTACTCACACAGCGGCTCCCACTCACTGCAGATCGGCGGTAACCCGGGGCTCGACACCGACGTCGTCTATCAATTCTCGGGCGTCAACGTCGGGCAACACGTCTTCAGCGCGATGACCTACGTCCCTTCCAGTGCCACCACCACGACGCACCCTTTCATGCTCTTCATGAGCGGCCACCCCGCGCCGCTGACGTGGAGCGGCGGGATGGAGTTTCTTACCGGCCCGGGTGAAGTCCGCTACGACGGCAGCCCGGAGCGCACGCCGATGGTGCGCGACGAGTGGGTCGAGGCGCGGCTCGAAGTCGACCTCGACGCCGGCGCGGCCAGCATGTACTACGGCGGTACGTTGCTGGGCAACTACGCCTGGAACGACACGGATCCCGCCTTTCCGCAGTTCGCGGGAGTCGACCTGTGGGTACCCGTCGGCAGTGCCCCGATGTACGTCGACGACACGGCCCTGACCCAGATCGCCGACCTCACCTGGGACAACAACCACAGCCAGCTTTCCTGGGGTTCGCCCCACTGGGGTCCCGGCGGACCTCCCGACGAATTTGCGAACGCCATCTTGCCGGCAGGCAATACCGACGTAGTGCGAGTCGACGCCGACGGTGCCACGGCCTACAGCCTGACGGTGGATCGCGGCGGCGTGAACATCATGGCCAACCAGTTGCTCGAGATCGTCCGCGACGTCGACTTCGCCCAGGGCACCACGCTGTCGCTGGGCAACAACGCCACGCTGTCGGTTGGCGGCGGCGAGGTCCGCACGATCACCGCCGCCGTGAATCCCACGCTCAGCGTTACGTCCGGCACCCTGGAGGTTGGCCGGCTCACGGCCACGGCTACCGACGCGCTGACCAAGGTCGACGGCGGAGAGCTTGCCGTAAACACTCTTCAAGTGCGGTCCAGCACCGTGCTTCACGTCGACGGCGGCGTGCTCTCGCTGGCCGGGAACAACCCACTGGGCGGATCGACCCGGCCGGTGATGCTCGGCGGGGGAGAAATCCAGATCAAGGCGCCCCTTTCCACGCCGGCCGATCCGGGGTTGGTCACCACCGGACTTCTGGCCCACTTCGACGCGGGTGGGATCACCGGACTCGATGACGGCGAACAGGTTACCCTCTGGCCCGACTCGTCGCCGGCCGGCGGCTACGACGCCACGGCAATGGGCGGCACGCCGCGATACGTCGCTAGCGTTCTCGGGCTCAACGGCAAGCCGGCCGTCCGGTTCTCCGACGGCGGCAACGACTGGTTCGAGTTCAACGACGTCAACAACCTCCGATCGGCCTTCTTGGTGCTGAAGGACTCCGCCCCGGGGGATGCGTTCCAGTACATCCTCGGCGACGACACCAACTATCACTTTCATGCCGGCGAAGGCGGCAACTTCTTCGACAACCGCTGGGTCCACGGCAACGTGACCAACGGCACCGTGAAGCTCGACGGGCAGGTAATCGACGGCATCCAAACACAACTCCCACTGGATCACTCGGTCCTCTCGATCGTCACCGCCGGCAACGTCGAGGTCAGCACGATCGCCGCCGACCGACAGGGAGCCACCGGCAACTGCCCCGACTGTACGGGGAGAAGTTGGCGGGGCCACATGGCCGAGGTGCTGCTCTACAACGTCCCGCTCTCGGCGGCCGAGGAACTCCAGGTCACAGAGCACTTGCAGGCCAAGTACGGCCTGGGGGCGCTGTTGCAGTTGTCGATGCCCGAGCAGGACTTCATCGTCACCGAGGATTCCGCGATCAGCGCGATAAGCGACGGGCCGGCCAGCTTCGGCACCCTGACCCTGCGCAACGGGATCATCACCACCAAGGGCGAGCCGATGAGCTTCGCCGAGACCGTGATCGCGGCGGACGCCACGGCGGTCGGCATCGACCCCCGCACCGAGACCGACTTCGGTGGAATCGACGGCAGCGGCCCGGCGGGCCCGTTCATCTTCTCCAAGGGCGGACCGTTGACGCTGACCGTCGAGCCAGGCTACTTGACCAACATGGAGAACGCCACGCTCGACGCCCGCGAAGGCACGTTGACCCTCAACGGCGCGGGCGCCTGGGCCGGGGCGACCAAAGCACAGATCTCCGGCGGCACGCTCGAAATCCGCGCCGGGGATATTGCCGGAGGCGCTCTGACGGCGGGTCTGGTCGGCGCCTGGTTGTTCGACGAGGGCGCGGGCACCATCGCCGTCGACAGCATGGGCAACGGCGACGGTTTGGTCCAAGGGGCCACCTGGGTGAACGATCCGCAGCGCGGATGGGTGCTCGATTTCAACGCCGTCGGTCAGGTCGAAGTTGGCGCCGGCCCCTTTGCTACCGTTAGCGACGCCGTAACCATCGCGTTTTGGCAAAACGGTGACGCCGCGACCCAGCCACGAAACGACACGATCTTTCAGGCCAAGATTGGCGGCGCGAGGGCCCTGGGCAGCCATGTCCCGTGGAGCAATTCGAACGTCTACTGGGACGCCGGCGGAGCCAACAGTTGCTGCGCCGACCGGTCGAACTTCGTCATTCCTCCGGAGGACTTCGAGGGCAGGTGGAACCACTACGCCTATACCAAGGACACCAACACCGGCGAGATGAAGGTCTTCATCAACGGCGCCGAGCGGCATAGTGCCGGCGGCCGGACCATCCCGCTGGACAACATCGACCGGATATTCATCGGGTCGGAAGAAGACTTCAACTATTACGACGGCATGATGGACGAGTTCCTCATCTACGACCGCGCCCTCAACGCGGCCGAGGTCTCCCAACTCTTTAACGACGGCCTGCAATTCGCCGATCTCCCGCCGGTCGATATGACCGACAAGGAACTCTCGGTAGTCGACGCCGGAACGCTCAGGGCAAGCCCTTCCCCGGTGAACCTTGGCACGCTGACCGTGATCGACGGGGCCGCTTTGACGACCTCGGGCGCCAGTGTCAGCTTCACCGACGTCGTCTTCGACGGTGATGCGACCGTGACGTTCACCTCCAACACCGACACCACGCTCACCGCCGCCACCGGCATCGACGGCCAAGGGCAGGAATTGGTGATCGAAATCGACGGCGGCGCCCAGACGATCGTCAACAAGGTCGGCACCGGGCTGGACAGTACCACGTTTGAACTCTACGGCGGCGAATTGGTCGGGCTGATCGACGCTTCCGGTACCACCTTCGGCACGGCCGATCTGAGCTTCAACGGCGGCGGAGTGCTCCTCTCCAGCACCGGCGGCAACCAGACCTTCGACGTGCCGTTGGCAATCGAGGGCGACGGGACGTTTGGGGCGGCCGAGGTGCCCGGCGGCGTTGCCGGCGTTACGCTCACGCTCGGCTCGGCCGCCAACGGCGTCACGTTCGAGGGTGGCGCCGTCTTCTCGCTGGAAGCCAGCGACGGATACACGCTCTCGGTCGACGGCCCGGCGATTGGGCTGGGCGGCTTCCGGAGTACGGCCGGCACGGTCAACCTCACCGGTGTGGCCGCGAAGGATTATGAGGGCATCACGGCGGTCAGCGACGGTCTGATGACCGTCGACGCGCCGCTGCCGAACACCTCGAACATCGAAGTCACTGGCGGCACCCTGGTGTTGAACCAACCGGCGACCACCAACGGCGCGTTCGTTCCCGGCGAGATTATCTACGGATACTACTCCGGGGCCACCGCGGCCGTGATCGCCGGGACCGACGACGGCTCGCTCAACGGCGCCAACGGCGGCCTGTTCAAGCTGACGCCGACGCGGTCTCAGGTGTGGGTCGACGAGGTCTGGCAGCAAGGCAACATCGCCGACAACTACGGGCAAATGTGGAGCGGCGTCTTCATCGCGCCCGCCACCGGCACCTACAACTTCGACGTCCACGGCGACGATCACGAGATCTTCTACATCGATCTGAACCAGGACGGCGAGTTCCACGGCGCCGCCGAACACATCACCGACAACGTGCCGCCGGACGGTTGGAACACACCGAAGATCGGCACGGCCGAACTCGAGGCCGGGCAACGGTACGGGTTTGCTCTGGCCCATACCGAGGGCGGAGGCGGCGACTTCTTGAACTTCACGCTCACCCCGCCCGACGGGGCGCCCGTGCGGGCCAACCCGAGCCTGCAACCCGGCTGGTGGGGACACGCGGTGGCGTCGACCACGCGAGTCGCCGACGGCACGCTGGAAATCAACGCGCCGCTGATCACCGGCCGAGTCGCCGTCAGCGACGGCGGGACGATCAACGTCAACGCCGGCGGCAGCGTGGAGGCCGGCGCGCTGTCGATCTCCAGCGGCGGAACGATGAACGTCGGCGCCGACGGCAACGTGACTCTCGACACGCTCACGATCCTCGGCGGCGGCGTCTACGACACGCAGGTGCCCGCCTCCGCTCGCACACTGACGCTCCGCGGCGGCGGCACCGTTCTGACCAATGGAAACCGCGTCACCGTCAGCGAGAGCCTCAACGCAGGTAACTACTCGATCACGGTTGACGCCGGCGGCGACTTCAGCGTGATGGGAGCCGACCTGGCCGCCGGCATCGACGCGCTGACCCTCGGCGGCGACGTGAGGTACAACGGCCCGCGGGCGCCGATCTCTTATTGGACCTTCGACGACGGCGCCGGCGATATCGCGGTCAATTCGGCCGATCCGACCCTCAACGGCACGTTGATCGATCTGGGTACCGGGGCGCTTCCTGCCTGGAGCACCCGGGGCAAAATCGACGGGGCGGTCGTGTTCGACGGCAACGGCTACGTCGACCTGCCCGACGGCTATGCCGATTTCACCGGCGGCATTACCCTGGCCGGCTGGATCTACCATCTGTCGTACCCCGACTGGGGTCGGATCATCGACTTCGGCAACGGCGCGGGCGTCGACAACGTCCTGCTCGCCCATCGAGGCACCACCGGCGACGCCCAATGGATGTTCTACGATGCGGCCGGCGGTGACGAGTTGATCCAACCCAACGGCATCTTCACCACCTTCGGCTGGCAGCACATCGTGGCTACTTGCGACGACGGGCCGACCAACGGCGCCACGATGAAGCTTTACGTCAACGGCGATCTGGCTTTCGAGGAAGACGGCAAGAGCACGCCGGCGAACGTCCTGCGGACGAACAACTACATCGGCGAGAGCAACTGGGACGCCAACGCCTTCTTCCACGGCTACATGGACGAACTGATCATCTGGGACCGCGAACTCTCGGCTGAGGAAATCGGCGAACTGCATATTGCCGGCGTGCTCGGCGACCCGGCCCCGGACTTCACTCAGGTGAGCCTCGGCGGCACGCTGGACGGCACCGGCACGCTCACCGCCGATCTGACGCTCAACGGCCGGATCGTCCCAAGCGGACCCGACGGCGGCGGGTCCGGAACGATCAACTTCCGCGGCGACGTCCGTATGACGGGGGAGACGTCGACCGTATTGACGATGGACGCCGCGGGCATGAGCCAGTTGGCCAATTTGGGCAACTCGGACCTGGTCCTTGGCGGCGAGTTGCAGTACCGCGTCGAGGGCATCGACGCGGCCGACGAGGGCAAGGACGTCAACGTGTCGATCGTCAGTGCCCTCTCCGAAGGTGTGATCCAGGGTGTTTTCGACGTCGTGCCGCCGGGCAGCGCGGCAGCCCCGGCGCACCTCGAAGCGGGCGTGTTTCACAAGGGGTTGACCTATGGCGCTGCCTTTCCGCCGACCGATCCGCCCAGTTACTTCAACGTCGACGCCGCGTTCCATGTTGCCATCGGCGGCGATGCCAACGGCGACGGGCGCGTCGACGGTCAGGACATCACGAACCTGATCACCAACTTCAGCCGGCCCGGTGATCCGGCCGACCGCAATTGGCTCAAGAGCGACACGGCCGGCGGTATCTTCGGCCGCGGCGACGGCAACGTCGACGGTCAAGACATCACCGACCTGATCTCGAACTTCACCGGCGACGCCGGCCCGGCAAACGACGGCATCGCCGCCGCCGAGTACAACCCGGCCACCGGCGAGGTGCGCATCTTTGCCGACGGCGTGATGAGTTGGAGCCTGATCAGCGACGGCGAGTTCACCGACACCGGCCTGACCGCACTGACCGACGTGCTGCCGTTGGGCGACGCGGCGAACCTGGCGTCGCTGAACGAAAACACGATCGGCGAAGGCGGCTTCAACGGCACGATGAGCTACGCCGACGCGGCCCTGGGTGCGATCGTCCCCGCCGGCACCGACCCCAGCCAACTCACGCTCCAGTACGTCACCGGCTTCGGCGCCGAGCCGCAGATCGGCGCGATCAACGTCGTGCCGGAACCGGGAACGCTGGCAATGTTGCTGGCATGTGCTCTTGGTGCGGGGCTGATTTGGAGGCGACGATGCTCGCGCTGAGTGGGCGTCGGCCAGCCGTCGGATTGCGGGGCGAGCAGGGCGGTCGCCTGTGCACGGGGCTCGGAAAACGTGTATAGTGTAGGTTGTGAACCGAAGCATAATCGCTTCAGGAACACGAGTCGGGTCGAGAGCGACGCGGAAGCATGATACTGAGACGACCATTCCGTATGGTGTTCCTCATCTTGTTGCTCGGCGCGCGTGCGCACGGCGAAACGGCACCCAATTGGGACAAGTGGCGAGGGCCAAATGGAAACAGCATTGCCTACGAAAAGGACTGGGACCCCGGCGCTCTGAGGCCGGAGCCGAAATACGTTTGGCGCGCAACGGTCGGCTACGGCTATTCGGCGCCGTGCATTGTGGGCGATTACCTCTATACCATGGGCAACGAGGACGGGATCGATTCCGTATTCTGCCTTCGCGCCGACGACGGCCGTGAGGTCTGGCGATACAGCTATCCCTGCGAACCCGGCTCCTTCGCCGGACCGCGTGCCACGCCCGTCCACTCAAACGGCCTGATCTACTGCGTGAGCCGCGAAGGGCTACTGACTTGCCTCGGCGCAAAGAGCGGCAAGGTCGCGTGGCAGGAAGATCTCGCGCAGATCGCCAATGCAGAAGCGCCCCGATGGGGAATCTCGTCATCGGTCGTCATCAAGGACAACTTGCTTCTGCTGAACGTGGGAAAACACGGCCTGGCCTTGGACAAGCGGGACGGGGCGATCGTCTGGCAAAGCCCCAAAGCAATTTGCGGCTATGCCTCACCGGTCCTCTATGAATCGGGGGGAACCGATTGCCTGGTGGCTTTTGGAGAGAAGGCGCTTTACGGAGTCGAACTCCGCAGCGGAAGACTGTTGTGGATGCAAGAGTGGATCACCAGACTCGACGAACAATCGGCCGATCCCGTCGTATGGGGCAAATACGTCTTCGTCTCGACCATCTACAGTCGAGGTTGTGCCGTCTTCGATATCTCGGACAACCGCCCCCGGGAGGTGTGGGTCAACGATGCGCTGGTCAACAAGTTCAGCAGTTCCGTGTTGTACGAAGGAAAACTCTACGGAGTCCACGGCAATACGATCAAACGAAAGGGAAATAGCTGGGACGTAGGCCGGCACAAGGGCTCACTCTGCTGTGTAGACTTCTCGACCGGAAAGCTGCTCTGGGAACAAGGGGTCGGCATAGCATCCCTGATCATCGTCGACGGTAAGCTCATCGTGCTCAACGAACGAGGGAAGCTCTTCATCGCAGAGGCCACGCCCGACGGTTATCGCGAATTGGCCGGCGCACAAGTGCACGTCCGCGGAGAAGACAGCCGTGAAGCCAAAGGCAAATGCTGGACGGCGCCCGTCTTCTGCCGGAGCAGGATCTACTGCCGCAACGATCGAGGGGATATCGTGTGCATAGATATGCGGCCCCGTCAAGTGATGTAAGTCGTTGACAGCAGCGTTCTTGGGCAAGCTCGCCGGGCGTCGAGTCACGCTGTGGCCCTTGTCCTCTGGCCGGCGGCCGGATAGAACCATGGCAAAAGGCACCGAAGTCGGCACGTCTTCCGTGGTGTGCTCCATGGCCCCGGCAGGGCCGACGAGCTAACAGAACGCGGATCCAAGGTGAGCGTCGACACGCCGCTGAAGATGTTGGACCTCGTCGATCATAACGGAGATCACCCGTGCCGTTAGTCAGTCCGCTGGCCATGTTGCAGGCCGCCCGCCAAGGCGGATACTGTGTGGGGGCGTTTAACCTGGTCGACTATCTCACGACCGAGGCGATCGTCGAGGCCGCCGAAGCCCGGCGGGCGCCGGTGATGCTGCAAACGTCGTCGGCCACGGTGAAGCGATTCGGCGTGAAGAACCTGGTAGCCATGGCCCAAATGGCCGCCGCCGAGAGCCCCGTCGACGTGGCCCTGCATCTCGACCACGGCACCGATCGCGACGTGATCCTCAAGGCAATCCGCGAGGGCTACACCTCGGTGATGTTCGACGGATCGAGGTATCCCCTGGAAGAAAACGCCGCTCGCACGCGCGAAATCGTCGCGGCGGCGCGGGCCCAAGGCGTGGCCGTCGAAGGCGAGATCGGCGTGGTGGCGGGCGTCGAGGACGACATCGTGATCCGGCAAGACGAAGCCATCTACACCACGCCCACCGAAGCGCTGGAGTTCGTGCGGAAGACGGGCGTTGACTTCCTGGCCGCGGCCATCGGCACCGCGCACGGGTTCTACAAGGTCGAACCCCGGTTGGATATCGACACGCTGAGGAGCGTCGCCGCTGCCACCGAGTGTCCGATGGTGGTACACGGCGGCACGGGCTTGCCGATGGACGTCGTGCGGGAGTTGGTTTCCGCCGGGGCGGCCAAGATGAACGTCTCGACGCAGATCAAGCAAAGCTACATCGACGCCTTGCACGGCTACATTGAAGCGCATCGCCGCGAGTACAATCCGCTGAAGCTGCTCGACCACGCCCGGCAGGAGTTGGTCGAGATGATCGGGGAGTATATGGAAGTGTTGGGAAGCGCGGGCAAGGCTTGACGAGACCCTCCACGCAAAACATAGCAGGAGAAACGCCGTGGCCGATGCACCGCACGATCGCTATGCCTGCGACATGCACTGCCATACGGTGCGTTCCGACGGCAACGACACGCCACAAGAACTCATCGACAACGCGGCCGCCTTGGGACTGCACGCGGTGGCGATCACCGATCACGACGTCCCGCCGCCGGAGGCGATCGAATTGGCCGACGGCCGCACGGTGCCGATCGTCGATTATGCGGCCGAGCGCGGCGTGCGTCTGGTCTTGGGCTACGAGTTTTCCTGCGACACGCACGTCGACGACGTCCATATCTGTGGCTACGGGCTCGACTGGCACGCGGCCGACCTGCGCGACGAAGTGGCGGCCGCCATGCGGAGCAAGACGGAAGGCTACCAGGAACTCTGCCGGCGGCTGACCGATGCGTTCATGCCGATCGACTGGGAAGCCGACATGCTGCACTATCGCACCCCGGACGGAATACCCGTTCGACGCGATCCGGCCGACGTGCAGCGCAAGCACATCTTCGAGGTGATGGCCGCCCGGGGCTATGCCGACGATTGGAGCCAGGCCAAGATCCTGGTCCGCGACAATCCCGCGCTGAACGTGCAGCGGCGGAAGATCGATCCGGCCGAAGCGATCGGGCTGTGTCACCGCTGCGGCGGCCTGGCCGTGCTCGCCCATCCATACCTGATCGACGAGACGATCGACGTGCCCGGCCGGGCGAAGCAGTCGCGCGCCGAATACATCGACGGTTTGATCGCCGCCGGATTGGACGGCATCGAAGTTTGCTACACGTACGACAAGACAACCTACAAGGGAACGCAAACCCCCGAGGCGATCGAAGCGGAGGTCCGCGCCCGCTACGCCGACCGGCTGCGAATCCTCAGCGGCGGCTCCGACTATCACGCCGACCACAAGAAAGGCGCCGCGAAGGTTCGCGGCCTCGCAGAGCGGGGGCTGACGGTCGACGAGTTCGAGGAAGCGTTTGGCGAGTTGTAGGGTGCGTCTCGACGCACCACGAATTTGCGGCGCTGCGCGCAGCCGGCAACGGTGCGTCGAGACGCACGCTACTCTTTGGAGACGAAAAGCAATGGCTGAACTAAAGCGATGGGATCGAGAAACGCTGGCCAAGACACTTGACTTCTCGATCCTCCCGAAAGAAGCCACCGAGGCAGAAATCCGCGAGGGTTGCGCGATCACGCGCCGCTACGGCTTTGCCGCGTTCTACACCGGCAGTGCCTACTGGGCCCCGGTCATCCGGGGAGAGTTGGCCGGAATGGACGACGTCGAGATCGGCACCGGGATCGCCTTTCCCTTCGGCAACGCGCCGGCGGCCGTCAAGGCGTTCGAGGTGGAAGACGCCGTGCGGCGCGGATGCACCGCGGTCGACATGGTGATGAACGTCGGCGCCCTGCGCAGCGGCCATTACGCGGCGGTCGAGGAAGAACTCCAGTCGTTTGTTGCCGCCGCGGGCAGTGCCGTAACGAAGTGCATCCTCGAAGTCTGCTACCTCAGCGATGAGGAGATTGCCGCCGCCTGCAAGCTCATCGCCGAGACGGGCATCCACTACGCCAAGACCTCGACCGGCCAGTTCCAAGGGCCCGGCATGAAGCAGTTCCTGGTGATGCGCGACACGCTCGAAGGAACCGCCGTCAAGCTGAAGGTGGCCGGCGTAAAGTTCCCCCGGCCGCAGAATGCGATGGCGTTTCTCGCTGCCGGCGCCCATCGCATCGGCACCCGGGCGGCGCCGGAGATCGTCGATGCGCTGGAGACGATGCGCCGTATCGGTTTCAGCCGGTAGGGTGCGTCTCGACGCACCTTGAATCCGGGACGATACGTGCGGCGCGCCGTGGTGCGTCCAGACGCACCCTACGCGGACTTCGGAGAAGAACAACCATGCCAAGATACCTCGCCGGCGTCGACGTGGGCACGACCGGGGCCCGTTGTATGATCTTCGACTTCGACGGCCGGCCGGCGGGCGGCCACTATCGCGAATACGGTGCCGATTACCCCAAGCCGGGTTGGGTGGAGCAAGACGCCAACGGGCTGACCGCCAAGACGATGGAGGCCTGCCGCGCGGCGATCGCCACCTCCGATATCGACGCCCGGGAGATCGCCTCGATCGGCTTCTCTTCACAACGTTCGGTCACCTGTCCGCTGGCCAAGGACGGCACGCTGGTCCGCCCGATCTTCTCCTGGCAAGACGCCCGGGCGGCGGCCGAGGTTGAGGAACTCCGCCGAACGGTCGACGCCGACGAGTATTACGCCCAGAGCGGCGTTCCGCTGGGCACCACCTGGGTGCTCGCCAAGCTGCTGTGGATGCGCAAGCACGAGCCGGAACTCTACGCCAAGACCCGCAAGTTCGTACAGAACCAGGACCTCGTATTGCGGGCGTTCGGGGCCGACGATTTCTACACCGACCTCTGTTGCATGGCCTTCTACGGCGTGTGGGACGTTCGCCGATCGACGTTCAACGAGGCGTTGCTTCGCCGACTCGACCTGACGCCGGAGATGTTCGGCACGCCGACGTGCCCCGGCACGCAAGTGGGCACGATCGGCAAATCCGTTGCCGAGAAGACCGGCTTTGCCGTTGGCACGCCGATCTGTGTCGGCGCCGGCGACCAGAATTGCAGCGTGGTAGGTATGGGAGCCGTTCGCCCCGGACTGGCCACCGTGACCCTCGGCACGGCCGGCCTGGCGATCCTGCCCACGGCCGAACCGGTCGCCGGCTTCGGCGGAATGATGATCACCAACCACGCCGACGGCCGAATGTGGGAGGTCGAGGGACTCTCCAACGCGGCGGCCGCGTGCTTGCGTTGGTTTCGCGACGCGATCGCCACACGCGAGAAGGAAGTGGAAACCGGCGGCGGACGCTCCGCTTACGAACAACTCGATGAGTTGGCGGCTACGGCCGAGCCGGGAAGCCGGGGATTGCTCTACCTGCCCTATTTAGCCACGGCCGCTACGCCGCGGTGGAATCCCAATGCCCGGGCCGCGTTTGTGGGGCTCTCATTCGCCCACGGCCGGGCCGAACTGACCCGCGCCGTGATGGAGGGCGTCGTGCTGGAAATCCGCGACATCCTCCAGCGATGGCGCGACGCCGGCATGGAGGTCGACACGTTGCGAATCGGCGGCGGCGCCACCCGCTCGGCGTTGTGGAATCAGATCCAGGCCGACGTCTACGGCCGGCCCGTCGAAACGCTCCAATGTGGCGAGTCGACCGTGCTGGGCGCCGCCATGCTTGGCGGCGTTGGGGCCGGCCTGTTTCGGTCGCTCGATGAGGGCGTCGCGGCGATGGTCAAGGTCAGCGGCCAAATCGAGCCGAACGACGCCCGACATCGGCGTTACGAAGAGATGTACCACGCCTATGTCAAGGCCTACCAAGGGCTTAGCGACGGCGGGGCGTTCGATCTGCTGGCCCGAATGCAAGCTGGCGAGTAGCGGTAGCGTCGTCGCGGCGTGCGATCGGAATCCGCACGATGGTAGGATGCATCTTGACGCATCGGGAATCTGCCAGCCCTCGAAAACTCCGAGAAATCCGCCGATTCCCCCTTGCCTCGTATAGTGTTTAGTATATACTACACACATGAACGCGTTTGGTGAGTTCGTCCGAAAGCGGCGAGAGGAACTGCGGGCGACGGACCGGGCCTTTTCGGTGCGTCGCGTGGCCGGCCGGATTGGCGTACAGCCCTCGTACCTAAGCAAGGTCGAGCGCGGCCGCGAACCGCCGCCTTCGGAGAAGACAATCGCCGCCTTGGCCGTCGAGTTGCGTGAAGACTCCGACGTGCTCTTGGCGTTGGCCGGCAAGGTGTCGGCCGAGTTGCAGACGATCATCTGCAAGCGGCCGCAGCTCTTCGCCCAACTCATCCGCCAACTGAGGGACCTGCCCGACCACGCCGTGTTGCGGCTGGTGCGTGAGGTCCGCGACGGCGACTGGTAACCTGCCGAATTGAAAGGAGCACGCGATTGATTGAACTGAAGAAAGACCGATTGGAGTTCTCATTCCCCGACGTGCACGCCAAGGCCCGGCTGTCGATCGATTTCCAGCGTACGCTACGGATTCCCGATGACGGCCGCACGCACGCCTTGCCGCCCGGCCTGGGGAGGTTTCCGGTGCGGCACGTCGACGAGTTCGCCGACGAAGTTCCTCGTCGCTGGTTGCAACACGGCGGCGTGATGCTGCCGATGTATCAGTCGGAGGCGATGTGGATCCTGTTCCGCCCCACCAGTCGTTTGGACATGCCATATCCTCTCGCGATCAAGGTGGCGGCGGGCAAGATCGATGCCGTCAGCGGCCAGCCGTGGTCGGAAGACCTCGAGCGCCGTCCGCAGAACTACGCGGTCGCGCCGGGCCAACCCTGGCTCGACGGTTTCTGTGTAAGCAAGGGCTGCATCCGTCAGTTTGTCGCGATGCCGCTGGGGGCGGGCTATACGGCCGAAGAGCAACTGACCGACGAGGCCGAGTATGGTGGGCTGCAGGTGGCTGCGTATCCGATGAAGGCGGAGGTGTATAGGCAACGGTTTGGACGCGAGGTGGCTGTGCGTCGCCGTGGCAAGATGATGCGAGCCTGCGCAGCCTCAGCGGGTGGCGAAATGGGCCTCGCTCCCGGCGGGAAGATGCGGCAGGAGATCTACACGGACCCTTACGATCTGGACGACTGGGATACCTCGGCCGGCAGCCGGTGTTTCGTACACATTGCCAACTCGCTGATCTGGCAATCGATCACCGGCAAGCGGCCGCCCACCACTCCGCCCACGGCCAAGCAGTACACCAAGGCGGGGCTGCCGTGGTTCGACTACTACGATGAGACACTGCCGGCCGTCGACGGCGCGGCCTCCCTGGCGGGCCTGAAGAGCGTCGTAGAGATGGCCGCCGAGAAGGGCGACTGCCCGCTGCCGGAGAACGAGAGCGTGTCGCCGCAGAACGTCATCCACCTACGCGGCGGGCTGCGCAAGGGGCAAGTGCGCGAAGGGCGGTTCTAGAGCAACGATAACGAAACTCTCCGAGTCGAGCGTACCCGACTCGGAGAGTCCACGGCCCGTGGGGTATCGAAATCGGCCTACTCGTCGTCCAGTTCGGCCGTCAGCTTCTCGACTTGCTTGCGGAGCTGCTCGACCTGCTTCTCCAACTCGCGGACCTTCTTGGCCAGATTATTCGGCGGCGTCAGGGCATGGAACGTGCCGCTGTTCAGCCGCAGCACGCCGTCGAAGTGCTTGCGGGCTTCCGGGTTGAGGCTCTTCGGCAGCACGCCGTGAATTCGGAGGTCGCCGTGGGCCTTGCCGAGGCCGTCGAAGTGTTTTCGGATGTGCTCGTCGTAGTCCTTCGGCAGCACGCCGTGGATGCGGATGCCCTCGTGCAGCTTGCCGCCGAAATCGATCTCCTTCTTCTGGCCGTCCGGGCCGATGATGATCATCTTGCCGTGCGTGTGGACTCGCACGCCGGAGGGACACTTCTCGCAGTCGTCGTCATCATCATTGCCGTCGTCGTCCCCCTCGTCTTCATCGTCGTCGCCGTCCTCGTCATCGCCCTCATCTTCTCCTTCATCGTCGCCACCCTTCTTCGGATTGCCGAACTCGATCTCGCGCTTCTTGCCATCGGGCCCGAGGACCACGATTCGGCCGTGGACACGGCCATCGGGTTTGATGGAGAGATCCTTCGGCCCCTCGCCATCGGTATTCCAGTGCAGCCGCAGGTGCTTCTTCACCTCGCCGGTACCCGCGTTGCCGAGATCGATCTCCTTCTTCTGGCCGTCGGGGCCGACGATTACGATCCGGCCGCTGACGCGGCCGTCGGGCTTGATCGAGAGCTCTTTCGACTCCTTGCCGTCGGAATTCCAGTGAAGCTGCAGGTGCTTCTTCACCTCGCCGGCGCCCGCTTCGCGGAGATCGATTTCCTTCCTCTCGCCGTCGGCACCAATCACGATCGCCCGGGCGGTGACCCGGACTTTCGGCTCCCCCTCGTCTTCGTCGTCTGCCGCCGACGCCCAGCCGCCGCACAGCGCCACCATACAAACCGCGGCCAGACAGCCGGCCGCCAGGACCCAAGATCGTTTCTTCATCGTGCAACCTTTCCCGTGATTTGGAGAAACCGAACGTACAGCACAGCATATCAAGCCCAAGAGCCCGCGTGCCAGTCGAAGGTTGCCACGGGCGGGGGGATCTTGCGGATTTGGAGAGAAAACGCCGCGCCCCTCGATTGAGGGGCTACCGCAGGTAGAAGATTGCGTCTATTGCTTGGGCGAATCGTCGGCCAGCCGAGCCGGAATGGGCAGTTTGACCGTAAACTGCGTGCCACGGCCAGGTTCGCTTTGCAATGTGATCCGCCCGCCGTGGGCCTCAATGATCTTTCGCGCGGTGGGCAACCCCAGGCCGGAGCCGCCCTGTTTGGTGGAGAAAAAGGCGTCGAAGACCTGATCCCGCGTCTGGGCGTCCATGCCGCAGCCGTTGTCGATCAGATCGAGCGCCACGCCTTCGGCCGTGGCGTAGGTCCGCACGACCAATTGCCCGCCGTCGGGCATCGACTGCTCGGCGTTGAGCACCAGATTCAGCAGTGCCGCGTGGAACGCCTCGCTATCCAACAGCACCATCGGCAAATCGCTGCCCAGGTAATCGACCAGTTCGATGCCGGCCTCGGCCGCCTTGGGGGCGAAGAAGTCGAGCACCCGGCGAACCTGATCGTTGAGGCTGTCGGGCTGCTGGTCGAGCCGGCGGACCTTGGCGAAGCTGAGGAAGTTGTCCAGCAGGTCCTGCAACCGCTGGCATTCCCGCTGCACGACATTTACTTTGTTCAGCGCCCGGCGCTCGCGGGGCGAATCTCCCTCGCCAAAATCCTCGGCCAACAACTCCATGTTCAACCGAATGGTCGACAAGGGGTTCTTGATCTCGTGGGCCAAACCGCCGGCCAGTCGGGCAATCTCGGTGTATTGATCGACCAGCCGGCGATTGACCTCGTCGGCGTTGAAGTTGGAAGGCGGCGTCATGATCGTTGGGGGCGGCCGAGGAATAACCTCCCCATTTGGGGTGGCTGGGGCATAGCGCAGCGGTGCCCCAGGACCCGGATAACTGGGGCACCGCTGCGCTATGCCCCAGCCACCCATCACTGAAACCGGGAAGTTATTCATCGGCCGCCCCTTGGTAGCCGTCCCGCTTTGGCGAGACGGGTGACATCTCGCGGAGCGAGATAACTACTATACACTACTCGGCCGCGTCCTCGCCGTTGGAGTCTTTCTCGGCCAAATCTCGCAGGGCGACCCGGCGGCTGAGCTTCACCCGGTCCTGGTCGTCGATGGCGATCACTTTAACCTGCATCTCGTCGCCTACCTTGCAGACGTCGGCCACACTGGAGACGTACTCGTCGGAAAGCTCGCTAATGTGGCAGAGGCCGTCCTTGCCGGGCAGGATCTCGATGAACGCGCCAAAGTCCTTCACGCTGGTCACGCGTCCGTCGTAGATGCGGCCGATTTCGACCCGCGCGGTCAGGGCCTCGACCTTGGCCATGGCGGCCTTGGCTCCATCGGCCGAGGCACTGGCAACGGTTACCACGCCGTCGTCGTCAACCTCGATCGATGCGCCGGTCGTCTCCTGAATGGAGCGGATCATCTTTCCGCCCGGGCCGATCAACAGCCCGATCTTCTCCGGGTCGATATGGGTCCGCAACAGCCGCGGAGCACATTCGGAGATTTCGCCGCGCGGCCGCGAGATGGTCGTGAGCATGGTCCGCAGGATTTCGATTCGTGCTTCCCGCGATTGGACCAGCGTGGCCCGCATGATCTCTTCGCTAATGCCGTCGATCTTCAGATCGAGTTGGATGCCGGTGATGCCGTTTTGGGTGCCGGCGATCTTGAAGTCCATGTCGCCGAAATGGTCCTCGTCGCCGAGGATATCGGTCAGCAGGACCCACTTGTCGTCTTCCTTGACCAGGCCCACGGAAATGCCGGCCACGGGATTGCTGATCGGCACGCCGGCGGCCATCAGGCCCAGCGTGGCGCCGCAAACGCTGGCCATCGAACTGGAGCCGTTCGACTCGAGGATGTCGGAGATGATGCGGATCGTGTAGGGGAAGGTGTCGGGGTCGGGCAGCACCGGCTTGACGCTCCGCTCGGCCAACGCACCGTGACCGATTTCGCGGCGCCCCGGGCCGCGGATCGGACGGCACTCGCCGACCGAGAACGGTGGGAAGTAGTAGTCCAGCATGAACTTCTTGGAGTACTCATCGAGCAGCCCGTCCACCCGCTGCTCGTCGCGGCCGGTTCCCAAAGCAATGGTCACCAGCGACTGGGTCTCGCCGCGCTGGAACATGGCCGAGCCGTGGACCCGCGGTAGCAAGTCGACCTCGCACTCGATCGGTCGCAACGTGCTGCAGTCGCGTCCGTCGGGACGTGAGCCGGAGAGGATCTGATCGCGGATCACGCGGCCCTCAAGGTCGTGCCAGGCGGACTTCAATGCGCGGACGTCAATCGCGTCTTCGGCGTCCGGATCGGGAATCATCTCGGCGATCACCCGTTCCTTCAACTCGCTGCACGCTTCGGCCTTGGCCAACTTGCCCTCGGTCCGCTTGGCGTCGTTCAGCGCGTCGTAGTACTTCTCCTTGAGCTTGTCCAGAAGTCCGTCCGGCTCCGGCACTTCGTATTTGGTCTTCTGTACGTTGGCCTTCTCGGCCAACTCTTCCTGCATCTCGCAGATCTCGCGGATATAGCCGTGGGCCGCCATGATGGCCTCGGCCATTTGGTCCTCGGGCATCTCCCGGGCGAAGCCTTCGATCATCAAGATGGCGTCTTTGCTGCCGGAGACGATCAGGTCCAGATCGCTCTCCTCGAGGTCGTCCTGAGTGGGGAAGACCACGAGCTTGCCGTCGACCGATCCCATACGGACCGAGGCGATGGGGCCCAAGAAGGGCATCGGCGAGACCGTCAACGAGGTTGACGCGCCGTTCATCGCCAACACGTCGCCATCGTTCTGACGATCGCTGGCCATGACGAAGTTCTGCACCTGGACCTCGTCGTTGAACCAGTCCGGGAACAACGGCCGGATGGGCCGGTCGATCAATCGGGCGGTGAGCGTCTCCTTCATCGTGGGGCGGCCTTCCCGCTTGAGGAACCCGCCGGGGAACTTGCCCGCGGCCGCCACGCGCTCGCGGTAGTCGCAGGTCAGGGGGAAGAAATCGATTCCCGGCCGCGGTGGGCCGGTGGCGGCGGCCGAGAGCACGACCGTGTCGCCGTAACGTACCAGGCAGCTTCCGGCGGCCTGTTTGGCCAATCGGCCGGTCTCTAGGGTGAGGGTGGACGCTCCAATTTGTCTCTCAACAGATACTTTCACTATTCGCTCCTACACTACTCGAAATGACTGGTTCCCTCGATGCACGGCACGGGAAACGTCCCGCCCGATGCGCGTTGGTGTGGGAAAGAGGGTATGCGGGTCGCCGCGGCAGTGCATTGCCGCCCGGACAAGAAAAGGACTCGCCCCGGCATGGACAAGAAACAACACATTGCCGACGTCGCGCTCCGGAGGAGCCGATGGCAAAGCCGCGAGAAGGCGACTCGACTACTTGCGGATGTCGAGACGCCGAATGATGTCGAGGTAACGCTGCGGATCGACTTTCTTCAGGTAATCCAACAGGCGCCGCCGGCGGCTCACCAAACTCAAGAGACCCCGCCGACAGGCGAAGTCCTTCTTGTGAGCGCGAAGATGCTCGGTCAGGCCATTGATCCGGGTCGTCAGGATGGCGATTTGGACCTCGGGGGAGCCGGTGTCGTCGTCATTGCGACGAAAGTCCCCAATCAATTCACTTTTCCGCTCGTTCGTAATAGTCATCTGCTACCGCGACCACTCCACCTCGGTCGGCTCGACATGCTTCCTCCAGAAGCACCATCCTCCCACCGTGTCTACTAGAACCGTTCCTACATTAACGTGTAACAAACCAACAACAACGCGTTTAGTCTACCAACTCTTCGGCCTGCTGCAACGGCGAAACGGACCGCACGGCCAGATAAATCGAATATCGGACTCAATTTACCCCGAAAGAGTGGTGATAGACCGTGAAGCTGCATGTCTTGTGGAGAGTATCCCGGGCGGCATGAATGCACCACTACGTGGGGTTCTGCCGAGTACTGCGGCTGCACTTTGTGCCGCGCGGTGCGATGCGTATAATTCTCTCCAGAAGAGGTGTGCTACATATAACTCCAATGAGGGGAGTCTAGGCCATGGATCGGACGATCATCGGTGCCGCGTTGCTGTCGTTCTGGGTTGGAAGCGGCGGCGCGGTGTTGGCCCAACCGGCGTTAGAACGGTTGGAAGCGAGCATACGCGACCGGCTCGAAGCGCCCCAACCGGCCGAGCCGGCGGCCATCCCAGCGAATCCGCCGGCCGCACAGCCCGCCGAGGCTCGCCCACATGCCCAGCCCGGATATCTCGGCGTGGTGGCCGATGACAAGACCGACCGCGGGCGCGGCGTGCGAGTGCTCCAGGTCCGGCCGCAGGGGCCGGCCGAACTCGGCGGGCTCCGCAAGCAGGACCTGATCACCGCGGTGGCCGGCATTCGCGTGCGGCAAATGTCGGACATGGCGGATGTGTTGGAGTTGTTTGGGGTAGGAGAAGCGGTCATCTTCGAGATCGTTCGAGACGAGAAGGCCCGCCAGGTGAAAGTCACGCTCGGGCCGCAGCCTGCCGTGCCGCTGTTGCCGCCGCTGCCGCCGACTGTTACTCCACCGGGAACTCCGCCTGCCGCCCCGGTGCCGCCGGAGCCGGTCGCGCCGATGCCCGGCGATCCGAATCCGCCGGCAGGCGCCGCCTCGGAAGTCCAACGGCTTCAGCAGCGCGTCGAGCAGTTGGAGCGTCGCGTGGCCGATCTGGAGCGGGTGTTGGCGGAGGTGCTGAAGAAGAAGGAGTAGTGTGTCTCGACGTACCGTGAACTCGGTGGAGTTTGCAGTCGCTGCGTTGAGATTGGTAGGGTGCGTCTCGACGCACCAGGAACTTGGGGGCGGGCGCGCCATTGTGGTGCGTCCCGACGCACCCTACAAGAAGAGACCTACGACGACGCCCCCAACAGCCGCAGCGAACGCGCCAACTGTTCGAGCGTCTTCGCGTGCAGCCGGCTGGCCCAGGACTTGCTGATGCCGAGGCGTTTGCCGGCCTCTTGGAGTGTTAACCCCTCGAAATAGGTGGCGCGGATCAACGCGCCGGCTTCGTGGGGCAGTTCGTCGATCAACCCGTGCAGTTTCTCGTGGATTTCGCGGGTGATTGCCGTTTCGGACGGCGATTCCGCGGACGGGTCTTCCAGCGGCGCCGAGCCGCCTTCGTCTTGGTCTTCGCTCTGGGTGGCCAGATACACGACGGCCAACACGCGAGTCACGTCGCGCAACCAACGCATGTGGTTCTCGGTCGACGGCTGCTCGCCGGACGGGTGTTGCTCGTTCGCCGCCCGGAGCGCTTCGTCGGCCATCTGCTGGTAGCGAAGCTGGCGATACTGCGATCGGCTGAACCAACTCATCTTCGACAGCCCGTCGTAGATCGACCCGCGGATGCGGTAATAGGCGTAGGTGGAGAATCGGCTGCCGCGCGAAGGATCGAAGTCGCGGGCGGCCTCGGCCAGGCCGACCTGGCCGTAGGCGATCAGGTCGTCGAGTTCCACGTGGCTGGGCAGGCCGCGATGGGCCTTCGACGCCAGCGAGCGCACCAGGCCCTGGCAGTCCTCAATGTATTGCTGGGGCGTCGGGCTTGGGCTCATTGGGCTGCCCCTCCCGCCGCCGCACCCCCCAAACCGACCCAAAGCGCTTCGAGCCGTTTTCGCGAAGTCGGATCATCCATCAGCGTCAACGCGATCTTCGCCGCGATCGCCTGCCAGAGCTGGGAGTCGTGGGGCTGCGCCGGAAAGTGGCTCCGCAGCAGCGTCTGCACCAATTCCACGCCGATCGGGTCCAGCACCAAGGGTTGCCCATGAAAGCGCCTGGCCACCTCCCGCAATGCGGCCGCGTCGGCCTCGTCCAACGGCTCGTCCACGCCGCAGATCTCCGAGGTCTCGGCCAGCACACGCCCGAGCAGATCGGGATCGCGTGCTTCTTTTGGGCGAGATTCCCGCGGGTGGGCAGCCGCTTCGTCCTCGGCCGGCCGGGACAGGTCGCCGGGACCTTGGGGATCGGATGCGGAAGACATGATCGGCACCTCATGGGCGGGCAGTCGTACAGTATCGGCGCCTCGCTGCACGAGACGCATCGGGCATCTTGCGAAGCAAGAGGCCTACGGCGCCTTCTTCGACAAAGCCTAGTGCAGAATCGCCCGATCGCCAAGGTCTGCGACGGCTATGCACCGAAGCACATCTGCCCGAACACCCCCCTTTAGAGGAGCGGCGTGTTTTCTGTCCAGGTAAATGTGGAGGACTGTAACGATTCTACCGATTATTCGTGTTGTAGGGATATTGCGTACGACGCGGGGTCGTCACGCGCGCCCGCCGGAACCAGAGGAAAGCACGCTGATGGCTGCCAATACTACGACTGAAAAGGGCGAGGGGAAATCAGGGCGGCGCTATTGGATAGCGATCGCGGTGGTTGGAATCCCATTGTCGATCCTCTCGGTTGGCCTCGCACAGCAGGGGTTGCAGGGCCAAGCAGTGCCGACGGCCAATGGGCCCGCTGCCAGCGTACCCGTGGGCAATGAGCCGGTGGTCAAGACCTATCCCTGTCCTGCGGTGGCGCTGCAGCCGACGGTGACGCGGCTGCGGAGCGAATTCCACGGGATCGCGGGCGTGGGGATCGCGGCCGATGCGCGGACGGGCCAGATTGTGGTTCAGGCACCCGCGAGCGTGCAGACGCAGATTGCCCAACGGCTCGCGGCTGCGCCGGCGGCCTTTCCAACCAACGCGGTCGGCACACCGGCCGCCACTACGCCCACACCGGGAAACCCCACACCGGCGCCACCCCTTCCAGCGAATCCCCCGCCGTCGTCCGGAGTTGGGGTGTCGAACGGCGTGGGGGCGTCCGGCCGTGTCGAATCGCGCTCCGTGCAACTTCGCAACCATTCGGCCGCTCAGATCGAGGCATCTCTGCTGGGTATGCTCGGCAATCGCCTCTCGCCGATTCCCGGCTCGGGCTTCGGCATCCGCAGCTACCAGATGAGCCTGGCCAACGGCGGGGCGATACGCGTCGGCGTGCAGCATCAGTCGAACCTGGTAATCGTCCAGGGGGCCAGCCAGGCCGTGGCCTCGTGCGTGCGGCTGATTCAGGCGCTCGACAGCCCCCGGCCTACGGCGGATGAAAGCACACGATTGGTAACGCTTCAGGCGGCGCACCCGGCCAGCGTACAGCGTGCCGTGCAGGCGATCCGCGACGGCCGGATCGTACAACGTCCCACCGCGACTCCGGTGAACCTGCAACCGCCGGGCGAAGAACCGCCGCTCAGCCCGCCGGTGCCTCCGGGCGTCGAGCCGCCGGCCGTTCCCGGCGCAGATCCCGGTACCGCGCCGCCGGCCGAAGGCGCCGTAGCGGCCGACGATCCCTACAACCGGAGTCTGATCGGTCCGGTCAGTGTCGAGTTCCTCGAGGGTCTCGACGTGCTGATCATCACCGGGCATCCACGCGACGTGGAGCAGGTGATGGCGATCATTCAGCGGATCGAGGATCTCAGCCGGGAGACCGAGCCGGAGATCGTGGTCTATCGCCTGCAACACGTCAATTGCGAACCGCTGACCGAATTAGTTGTTCCGTTGTACGACGAGATATTCTCGCCACGTCAGGGCAGCGTCAGCATCTCGGCGCTGGTCAAACCGAACGCGCTGTTGCTGATCGGCCGCAAGGAGAGCGTGGATACGGTGATCGATCTGGTTCGCCGGCTCGACCGTCCGGTGGCGCCGGCCAGCGAATTCCGCGTGTTTCGCTTGCACCACGCCGCGGCCGGAACCGTGCAACCGACCCTGGCGGAGTTCTTCGCCGAGCGGCCGGGATTGGGCACACGCGTCTTGGCGACCGTCGATTTCCGCTCCAATTCGCTGATCGTACGGGCCAGCCCCCGCGACATGGCCGAGATTGCAACTCTAATCGCACAGATCGACGTGACCGACATCCCAACGGTCAACGAAGTGCGGATGTTCGAGCTAAACAACGCCTTGGCCGAAGAGTTGGCCCCGGTGTTGCAGGACGCGATCAACGGGCAGGCGGGTGGAGCCCCAGGTCAGCAACAAGGCGCCGGCGGAGAGCAGAAGTCGCAAACCTTGCGCTTCCTGACCATCGACACGCAGGGGCAAAAATTGCTGCAATCGGGCATCCTCACCGACGTACGAGTGATGGGCGACGCCCGGGCGAACACTTTGATCGTCACGGCGCCGGCCCACGCCATGGAACTGATCGCCGCTCTGATCGACCATCTCGACCGGCTGCCGTCGATTCAGGCCCAAGTGAAGGTCTTCACGATCATCAACGGCGACGCGATCATCCTGGTGCAGATGCTCGAGTCGCTCTTCGGACAGCAACAGCAGGGCAGCGTGCCGGTAACGCAAACGGCCGCCGTCGAGGGCGAGAGTTCGCTGGTACAGATCCGCTTGGCCTCCGACATGCGAACCAACAGCATTATCGCCTCCGGCTCGATGGGCGACCTGAAGGTGGTCGAGGCCCTGCTGCTGCGGCTGGACAGCGACGAGGACCGCAATCGCAAGACGTACGTCTATCGTCTGAACAACTCGCCCGCCGTCGACGTGGCCGCCGCGCTGAACGAGTTCATCGCCGGCGAACTGGGCGTGCAGATGACCGAGGCCGGTTTGCTCAGCCCGCTAGGGCAGGTCGAACGCGAAGTGGTGGTGGTCCCCGAGCCGGTCAGCAACAGTCTGATCATCAGCACCACGCGGCGTTTCTACAACGAAGTGTCCGAGGTGATCGAGAAACTCGATGCCCGGCCGCCGATGGTGATGATCCAGGTGCTGATCGCCGAAGTGGCGCTAAACAATACGGACGAGTTCGGCGTGGAGTTGGGCTTGCAGGACTCGATCCTCTTCGACCGCAGCCTGCTGGGCGACATCATGACCACCACGACAAGCGAGTCCGATCCGGGCACGGGTATCGTCACCTCGACCGAGACGATCCAGGCGGCAACCTACACGCCCGGCTTCGCGTTCAACAACCAACCCTTGGGGCCCAGCGCCGGCGCCGGCACCTCCAGGCTCATCGGCTCGCAGGGGCTGGCCAGTTTTGGCGTGGGACGGGTGAACGACGAACTGGGCTACGGCGGAATGGTGTTTGCCGCCTCCAGCGAAAGCGTGAGCATTCTGGTGCGGGCGCTGCAAGAGTGCCGGCGCTTGGACGTGCTCAGCCGGCCGCAAGTCATGACGTTGGACAACCAGCCGGCGTTCATTCAGGTCGGCCAACGGGTACCCACCATCCGCGGCACGCAGATCAACGAAGCCGGGCAGACCAACAACATCGACTACGAGAACGTGGGGCTGATCATGGGCGTCACGCCGCGGATCAGCCCCGACGGCTTGGTGGTGATGGAAATCGACGCCGAGAAATCGCAACTCGGCCCGATCGAGTCCGGCATCCCCATCAGCATCTCGGCCACCGGCGAGGTGATCAAATCGCCCACGATCGAGACCACAACGGCTCAAACGACCGTCAGCGCGCTCGACGGCCAGACCGTGGTGCTCGGCGGCCTGATCACCAAGACGAAGTCCGAGTTCCACCGCAAGGTCCCGTTCGTCGGCGATCTGCCGATCGTGGGAAACCTCTTCCGCTACGACGGCGTCACCAATCAGAAGAGCGAACTGCTGATCATCATGACGCCGCACATCGTCAAGAGCGACGAGGACATCGAGGAGATCAAGCGGACCGAGGCCGCGCGGATGCACTGGTGCCTCTGCGACGTGCACGAGATGGCCGGTGATCTGGGCCTGCGAAGCCGGGCCGACGACTGGCCCGACGCGGAAACGCACGTCGTCTATCCGGACTTGGAGCCGGACGGCCGGATGCTGGAGCTTCCCGAAGGCCCCGAGTTTATGCCGGCGCCGAGCGAGACGCCGTTCGAGGTGGAACGCGTCCCGACACCGGCGGACGGCCCGACGCCGACGGCGCCCAGGCCACCGGCCGCACCGATCGAGGGCACGTGGCGATACGGCCCGCCCCCGCTGACCGACTACCGTACGCCGGCACCTCCGGCGGCCGTGCCTCCACCGGCGTATCCGCCCGCCATCGCCCCGGCTCCCGCCGCGGCGGCCCAACCGGGCGCCGTCATCCCGTCGACGTATTACAGTCCGCCTCAGGCAGAGCAGCCGGCGGCCGTGCAGCCGGCGGCCGTGCATCCGGCGTCGTACTATCCGCCCTCGCAGCCGGCGGCGGCGTACGGATATCAGCACGCCCCCGCGTACCCCGCCGCACCGGCTTCACCGCAAGCATGGGCGGCCCGACCGCCGCAGCCCGGCGTGCCGATGTACCGTTAGTACTCTGTCAACATTGGAAAAGTGGGGCAAGCATCCTGCTCGCCATTGGGACTTTGCATCAAACGCAAGCTGCAAGCTAACGCCACCAAATTCGTACCCTGGGCAAGAAATCGAGAGGAAATCGCATGTCACCCGCCACTGGTCGCACGTGCCGGTTGCTTCCGGCGTTGCTTCTGCTACTCGGGGCCGGCTGTAGCCAGCTCGAATTGAAGCGGCCGTTTCCGCGGCTGCTCGGCTCCGATGACGAGCCGGTAACACCGATTCGGATGATGGCGATGTGGAAGGAAGCGGTCAAGTACGAGTCGAACCAGCCGGCCAAGCGGGGCTTCGGCGGACGGCTCTACTTCTACGACGAACAGGGCGGCGATCCGGTCAAGGTCGACGGGTCGCTGGTCGTCTACGGCTTCGACGAGACCGGCCGCGCCGCCGGCGACTCCCGCCCGGACCGGAAGTTCGTCTTTCCCCAGGACCTGCTCGAGAAACACTACAGCAAGTCCGATCTGGGCCACTCCTACAGCATCTATCTTCCCTGGGATGTGGCCAAAGGTCCGCAGAAGGAGGTCAGCCTGATCGTCCACTTCCTCCCGGCCGAGGGTTCTCGCGTGTCCAGCCGCTTGACCAAGCATCTGCTGCCGGGTGAGACGACACCAGCGGGACAAAATCACGCGGCCGTGGCCCATGAGTCACATCCGGCGGCCAACGGCGAGCGGGCCGTGTTCCAGACGTCCTACGAAGCCCCCGTTGCTCCGGCGGTGATGCCCAACGGCGTCGGCACACAGATCCCCTATCAGCAGCAGCCGCAGGTGGCACCGGGGGCTCCGCCACGACAGATGTCGACGACGACGATCGCCGTGCCCGCCGGCTTCGGCGCCGGGCGCAACGCCGCACCGCCGGCATCCAGGGCGGCCGGGCAACAGCCCGCCACGAATGGCGCACCGCAAAGCGGCGCCGTGTGGAACGGAATGCCCTATCCCCAGCCGATGGCTCAACCACAACCGACGGCGTACCCGGCGGCTAATTCGGCGTGGCAGGGGCCTCCTCCTCCGGCGACTCCTCAACCACGAGGTCGTTTCGTACGGACCAGATCCCGGCCTCTAGGCGGGCCAATTGCTCGCATAAGTCGCGATCGCGGCTCGTGGCAACCACGCCCCGTAATGTCGCCGTCCCCTGTGCATCAACCTCAACGGTTACCCCCGATGGGGCCTGAATACGGTGGCTCGCCGACAGCCGCTGGGCCAGCCCCGTTCCAATGGCGGTAGCCCGCGGCTGAGGGAAATCGAACGCCACGCTGAGGCTCGTGGGCACGTCGCCACGGCTGCGTCCGGTGCCCCTGCCCGTGCCGCCAGTGCCCTGCTGATTGCCACGGCCCATTCCGCCGGGGCGCTGCATGCCGGCGCCCAACCCGCCGCGTCCCTGGGTGCCACTGTTCTGGCCAGCCTGGATGGCTCCGAGGAACGCATTGCGAACGTCCTCGGAACTGGTGCCGACGAACGAGCCGGACTGCGAGCTGTCGCGCATGTATCGGGCCGAGGAATCGACCTGACCCACGTCGTCCTGGCCCTGTGTGGTGATGCTGCCCAGCGACTGGCCGGTTCCGCCGAGCGTTCGGTTGCCGGCGCTGATCCCGCCGCCGACCGACCGGCTGCCAAAGAGTCCGGAACTGCCTTGCGAGCGGGCTTCACTTACGTAGAATCCCAGCAGAACGACCGCCACGACGGCTACAACCGGAAGACGATGGCGCATGATGACCTCCTCCTGTAGCCCCCTTCCCTACTGAGTGTATCGTACCGGGCGGCGGCGGAGTTGGCAATTCCCGTTGTCGCCGCGCCAGACGGAAGAGGTCGGTCATTTCGGGGGGGGCGATGTGGCGGCTGGTATTGCCGGCTGTGCGAAGGAACTCCCGAGGGATCGATAACAAAGCGACAAAGCGGAGAAACGCAGAAAGCGGGAAAGCGCTGGGGGGAGCGATCGCGTGGCCCGTCGCGATACTCCCCGTCCCTCGCTCGCCCGCTCCCCTGCGCTCTGCTGGCCGAGGCAGCCGCTCTCGATGCCCCCCCGACGCGTTACTTCTGCGGCGTCGCTTCTTGTGTCAGCGGCTCGGCACCCTTCACGTCCGGTGCCGCGTCGGCTTCCACCACTGAGAGATCCGCGTAGATCACACGGTAGGCCGTTTTGTCCTTCGGCCGGTACCAGAAGATCGGCGTGTCGGCCGCGTCCCGGGCGACGCCCTTGCCGGCATAATGGGCGTCGGCATCGGCCGGCAATTGCGCGACGAACACCGCACCGCGCGAGAGCTTACCCATCAGTTCCAACTGCTCCTTGGTCAGGTCGGCGGATGGCCCTCCGGCCTCGACTATCTTCATGGCGCACTCCCTGGAAACCACGGTAATGACGGCTTTGAGGTCTAGTGTGTCGAGGAAGCGGCCGTCGTTCAACTCGGTACACCCGCCGAGCAATTCCATCAGATCCTCTTCCGTTGGCGGCTGCGGGTTCACCTCCGACTCGTGAACGGTATAGTCCTTCGGTATATCGAGGCTGAACAGTTCCGGATCCAAGTCGACGTCGAAGGCGAAGTCCGACATGATGACCTTCGTGTCGGGGAAGGACTTCATCGTCGTTTCCACCCGAATCGGCAGCGCCGTCTTCGCGTCGCTCCAGATGACGGCCGTTTGGGCGGAGGCGGTAATGCGGTATCCGATCGCCTTGCGTCCGTCGAACTCCTTCTCACCCAGCGATTCTCGTTTCACGTCCGGATTGTCTTCAGCCTCGCTCAAGCAACCCTGCAATTCACTGAAGTAGTTCGTCGGGGCCTGGTCCTTCGGCATCTTCTGCATGTTGATGACGATCGCCATCTTCTGCATCGGCATCAGAGTGACCATCTTTCCTTCCTGCAAATCGCAGATGTTCACGGCACCTCCGTGCATCTCCTGACGCATCTTGTTCGGCTCCTGCACCATCGCGTTAAACGTCTGAGGCTTCTGGTCCTTCATCTCGACGGTGATCTTGAACGTCGCGCTGCGGGCTTCCATGATCGGTTCGATCAAGTCGGCGAAGGCCAGTTGGCCGTTGGTGCCAAAGAGCAACCAGCCGGACGTGCCGAGCACGATCAGAAGGACCGCCGCGGCGGCGAAACGGGGCATGGGACGGGTCATTATGGATCTCCATTGGAAAGGGCGGTTTTGAGGGGTAAGGGGGCCGTCGGCACTTTGGGCACTGTCGAAAGCGGCCAACGCCTGCCGGCGGAGCTCTGCCTGATGATCCCCACGTGGGGCGTCGTCGACTTCGACGTGCTCCAGCGCTCGGGCAAGTTTTTCTTCATCGTGGCTCATGGTTCAATTCCTGTCGTTCTCGAGTCGAGCGGCCGAGGTTTCCGGAACCGGACTCTCCGGCCGTGTCGAACTGCTTGCGGAGTTTCTTCAACGCACGGCTCAGCGCCACGCGTACGGCGCCCGGCCGCCGCTTCAGCACGCCGGCGATCTCTTCGTGCGACATCCGTTCAAAAAACCGCAGCGCGATGATCGTCTGCTCGTGGGGCTTCAGCTTGCGGATCGCCCGAGATAGCGTCGGCCAATCCAGCGCGTCGAAGTTGTCCGTGCCGTCGGGGCCGCTGCCCGGGGCGACCGCGCCGCTGTGGACGCCCGATTCGAGCAGCTCCTGGTGGCGTTTCATGCGGCGGATCGTCGCGTTGATCTCGTTGGTGGCGATCCGATACACCCACCGACGGAAGTCCTCCTCGCTGGTCCCGGCAAAGCGGCCGATGTGCTTTGCCACGCTCAGGAAGATCTCGGACGTGACGTCCTCGGCCACCTCGCGTGAAAACAGCCGGCGGACGCAGTAGCGGAAGATCTTCGGATAGAACAGATCGTAGAGTTGGCCGAAGGCCTCACGGTCGTTTCGGGCTCGGCGGACCAAATCGCTCATCGGATCTCCCGCTACGTCTGGTGGCCCTGGCTGCCGCAGCCCGTCCGCAGGCGGACGGCAGCGTCCGCTCAGTCTAACCAGTTGAAGCATCATCAGCCACATCAGCAAAGGCCCCCCCGCAAGAGGCCCAACTCATACCGGGCTGCCCCGGTCTCGCCCTGCAAAAAGTACCGCAGGGCGTTGCGATACCGGTTGATAACCGCCGCGAACCGGTCGGTTCCCAACGGCAGCGCGTGCAGGGCTTCGTGCAGGGCGTGCCAGTGGTCCGATGCGTCGGACTGGGCCGTACACGCCGACAATCTCCGAATCTGCCGGCTCGCGTACCGTTTTGGGCTCAGGTGACAAGGCCGGGCGATGGTTTGCGTCTTCACGGTAATCCTCCTCGCTCGATGGGAATTGAGGAGCCCCGGTGGCCGTTGTGACGGTTGGGGCCGTGGTCTCTTTATCACGTTCAATGCGCGAACCGGGCGGGTGTTACACCAAAAACCGCAAAACGACCCACCCTGCCACTAGCGGGGTGTAGGGCTTCGAAGGACGAGCAACTTGCCGGCAGCGCCCGCTACGAGGTGCGAAGCAGGAGAACTGCAAAGTCGATTCGCGGGAGTGGAAAAGGGGGACTGGCTCCGAGC
>CAYYNP010000083.1:0-33043 GCA_964472545.1 uncultured Planctomycetaceae bacterium
CCGCCCCCACCCCCTCTCGCCAACATCCAAGACGCAACAACGCAACCGGCTCCCCTTGGCCAGGTTGATTGGGGGTCAGAATAAGCCGACCGTTTTGTGGGCGTCCGGCCATCGGGCGGGCTTTTTGCCAACGTGTGGCGGCCCGGTTTGGCCAATATAAAGCCTGCCCGGCGGTGTGTGCTAAGTCTTTTCAGGAACCCGTGTTATCGGGCTTCAGACGACGCCAGAGAAAGTGCGGCGCGCCGTTCCGGGCCCCCACGCTCCTCAGTGGTTGTCCCTCACTGCGCTTTCGCTTGGAAGAACGTATTATTAGGATATCTCGAAAGCCACCGCTGGAGATGCTCAAGAAGCACATCCAGCGAGTGGAGTAAGGTGCACCAAATTAACTGCATGCGATACCGATGACCGATGCCTCTACGACCGTGGCCGAGAAGCGGCCAGGATGGATCAAACGCCTCTACCTCTGGGTGTTGCACTGGGCCGACACCCCTTACGGCACCCCCGCGTTGTTTGGCGTTTCGTTTGCCGAGAGCTCCTTCTTCCCGATTCCGCCGGACGTGTTGCAGGTGGCGCTGTCGATCTCCAAGCCGCGGCGTTCGTTCTTCTATGCCTTCATCAGCGGCCTGGGATCGGTGGCCGGAGCGGTACTGGGATGGGTCATTGGCGCTTGTCTTTGGTTTGCCGTGGCCGACTTTGTCTATGCCTACATCCCCGGCTGCACGCCGGAAAACCTCGAGATCGTCCAAGCGCGCTATCAAGAAAACGCCGCGCTGGCGATCTTCGGCGCAGCCTTCACGGTGATCCCGTTCAAAGTCTTCACGATTGCCGCCGGAGTTTTCGAGGTCCCGCTATGGGAACTGCTGCTCTACTCCGCCTTGGGCCGTTTCGCCCGGTTCTTTGCCGTGGCAACGTGCATCTACTTCTTCGGCGCGAAGATGAAGGAACTGCTGGAGAAGTACTTCGGACTGATCACGTTCCTGTTCTTCGTGCTGTTGGTGGGCGGTGTGGTGTTGATCAGGTATCTGTTGTAGGCGCTGCTGGAGGGCCCGTATTCTCCTTCCCCCCACCAGGGCCATTTTGCGAAGTAGCCTAGAATCTGCTTGACTTGGCCCTCGGCGCAAGAACATACTGGCGGGTGACACCTAGAGAAGAACAGGCATTCTCACCCCAAAACGGCGGCAGCGACTACGCATCCCGGTCTGATTTTGGTCACGCGGTGACCGTTCTAGGGATGCAGTCTAACGACACTCACCTGCGGTGAGATTTTCCCGAGTCTGGCCGTGGAGAGAATCCGTCTATCCATAACCACCTAACCTGATAGAGGCTGTTAAGATGTTCCGTTCGACCGGTTCCCCAGCGGCGTTGGTTGGCTTCGCAAAGGTCAAAACCGTAAAACGCATTGCTTTGTCGTTTGCGGTCGCCCTTGCCTTCTTCAACTCCACTTCTGTGTCGGCGCAGGCCGGATACCTAACGGACTGGATCGAATACAACGGACATGAGTACCGCATGACCGATCCTATGAACTGGGCTGCCGCAGAGTTCCTCGCGCAAGAGAACAACGCACATTTGGTTGCGATCAACGACGCGGCCGAGTTGACGTGGGTCTACAACACGTTCGCGACGATCGCGCCTGACCTGCGAAACGGCGTATGGATCGGCCTCTGGGACGGCCAGCAGGAAGGGACGTTCCGCTGGTCGAACGGCGAGTCGGTGACACACACGAACTGGCTTGCGAATCAGCCAAACGACGGCGGGGGCCAAGACTTCGTGACCATGGCAGGTCCTGAAGTTTCGCCGGCCAAATGGAACGACGTTCCCGGTGCTGGGGAATTTGCCGGCGTCATGGAACGGCCTCTAGTCGGGGCCGATCCCGGCCCAGTCAACCTGGACGCCTGGCTGACCGATTGGATCCAACACAACGGCCACGAATACCGCATGACGGGGTCGATGAATTGGACGGCCGCAGAAATGCAGGCGCGGGCGGCTGGAGCCCACCTGGTTGCGGTCAACGATGCAGCGGAGAGTGCCTGGCTATACGACACTTTCGTGTCCGTTTCGCCAGATCAGACCTATGGCGCATGGATCGGCCTGTGGGACGGTCAGAAGGAAGGGACGTTTCGCTGGTCGAACGGAGATCCGGTAACATTTACCAACTGGTGGGCGAATCAGCCAAACAATGACGGCTGGGGCCAAGACTTCGTCAACATGGCAGGTCCTGCCGTTGCGCCGGCCACATGGAACGACGTTCCCGGTGTTCGCGCGGTACCGGGCATTGCCGAGCGGGTCTTTATCCCCGAACCCTCAACTCTCCTGCTGCTGGGCGTGGGCGCCGTAGGGCTGCTGGCTTTCCGTCGGCGAAGCCGACGCACATAGCGAGTGAGGGTGTCGGCCGCCGAACACGGCACGAACGAAACGCGAAAAACCGCTTGCTGCTCGCGACATCTCGGGAAATCAAAGGCGGCCCTCAGGGGGCATGGCAGTTTGCGTGCGATTAGGTATCTGGTGTTGGCTCCGGCCTGGGGCCGTCCTCTGGAGTAACGTCCTCGCGGCGACCGTCGGCTCGGTGCGTTTCGGCCCGTTTCTGCTTGAACTTCCCCAAAACGACCAGCGTTTCCGCGGCTTCGCCGACGACGATTATCGCCAACGCCCACGGCGCATATTGGCGAGCAAGCTTTGCAACCGTCAGTGTCGGCGGCAACGCCCAATAGCAGACGGCCAGCATCACCAGCACCGCCAAGAACAGGCCGACCTGCGCGAGCAAGTAACCGCGCTGGGTCATCGAGAACAGCCCATAGACCTTCATCCGAACCGGCTCGTCAGTGGTTCCTTCATCGGGCACATGCGTTGTGGGCGGGAGTTCGCTCATGGCTTCTCCTGAAGCGGTTGTCGGCTGTTCGAGGGTAGCCCCGCCGACGCGCTCACGGCGTCGCCGGGCACGCCCGGTCGTTGCGGGGCACACAACACCAGTCTCGCCATCTCCGGCGGGCAATTCAACCGCACGGGCAATTCACCTGAGACGCCGCGGGTAACGTGCATGATCGTCGGCGGGGCGGAAAAGAGGCCGCAAGCGTAGCGTACGCCCTCGGCACTGGGGGCGAAGATCGGCCCGATCAGCGGCAGGCGAATCTGGCCGCCGTGGGTGTGGCCGGCCAGCAGCAGGTCGGCGTCGTGGGCCTGGGCCCAGGCGAGTTGGTCGGGGCTATGCGAAAGGACGATCCGCAGCGGCCCGCCGCCGGGCGTGCGCGGCGGGCAATCGGCCATATCGGCCGCCGGTGCGATCCACGGAAGCTCGTTGCCCGCCAAGATCAGCGGCTGGCGGCGAATCTCCCGCTGCACCCAGCGCCCGCCCAGATCGACCAGGCCGCAATCCGCGAGCGTCTTCCGCAGCCGGTCCGTATTGATGCGCAGGTCGTGGTTGCCCAAGACGAAGTAGACGCCGTGTCGGGCGCGGAGTTTGCCCAGCGTGTCGGGAATCCAGTCGATGTAGCGCGACTCGTCGACCAGGTCGCCGGTGATCGCCACCAGATCGGGCTCCACCAGATTGCTGCGGCGAACGACCTCTTCGAAATAGGCCTTGGCCACCCGGCCGGTGAAGTGGAAGTCGGAGACGTGTACCAACGAAAGGCCGTCCAAGGCCGCCGGCAGCCGGGGCACCTCGATCGCCCGTTCGGTCAGGTCGAGATGCAGGATCTGGTTGCCCGGCAGCCGCACGAGGTAGTGCTGGGCATGCTCTTGCGACGCGTCGGAACCGAGTTTGACCAGCCGTGTTCGATGTGCATGCAAGACGCCCGAGCGACGCTGCACGGCGGTGCGCCACAGCCACCACGCGACGCTCAGGCCGGCGGCGATCCAACACGTGGCCAGATACGGCATCGCGAAGCCGGGAACCGCCGGGCGCTGCAAGCGGCCGGCCTGGTCGAAACCCTCGGCCCAAAGCAACCAGCCCGTGCCCACGGGAATCAGAACCAGGCAGGTGAAGCAGGTCAGCGTGAGCAGATGCGAGGCGAACGGGGGCATCGCCGTGGAGTGGATCCGATTGACCAGCGCCACCCAGAGAAACGCGTGTCCGACCAATGCTGCCAGCAAGAGAATCAGGTCCACCGCAAGAGCGTCCTAGTACTCAGTAACGATGAGATTGACGGGTGGCTGCGCTCGACCCCAGCCACCCCACCAAACAGTTGGCTTGTTGCGGAGCACTAGAGCTTGTACTCCTTGATCTTCCGATACAGCGTCCGCTCGCCGATGCCCAGCATCTGCGCGGCGTCTTCCCGATTGCCGCCGGTAACGCGGAGGGTTTCGGCGACAAACAGCCGTTCGATCTCCTGCAACGGCTTGCCCACCAACGCGGCCAGCGACGTGGTCGGAGCACCGGCAGATGCAACGACCGGCTCGGCCAACTCCTCGGGCAAGTCGTCCACGTCGAGCAGGTCGTCGTAGTCCACCACGACCATGCTCTCGACCACGTTGCGAAGCTGGCGGACGTTGCCGGGCCACCCATACGCAAGCAGCTTGCGCCGCGCTGCCGACGACATGCCCTTGATCTTCTTCTCGTGCCGGGCGGCAAACTGCTTGATGAAGTAGTCGATCAGGATCGGGATGTCCTGGCTCCGCTCGACCAGCGTCGGCAGCCGGATGGTGATCACTTTGAGGCGATGATAAAGGTCGCGGCGGAAGGTTCCCGCGGCGATCGTCTCTTCGAGGTCGCGGTTGGTGGCCGAGAGGATTCGCACGTTGACGCGGATCGGGTCGTTGGAGCCCACGCGCGTGATCTCGGAGTTCTCCAACACCCGCAGCAGCTTGATCTGCGTGGCCATCGGCATGTCGCCGACTTCGTCGAGAAACATCGTGCCGCCGTGGGCAAACTCGAACTTGCCCACGCGGTCGGTCGAGGCGTCGGTAAACGCACCCTTGACGTGGCCGAACAGCTCGCTCTCGAGGATGTTCTCGCTCAAGGCGGCGCAGTTCAGCGCTACAAACGGCTTGCTCTTGCGAGGGCTGTTTTGATGGACGGCCTGGGCGACCAGTTCCTTGCCGGTGCCGGTTTCGCCCTGGATCAACACGCTGGCGTTGGTCGGGGCGATACGCTTGAGCCGCTCGATCACGTCGCGCATCTGGGGGCTGTCGCCGATCACGCCCTCGAAGCCGAACTTCTCGTCCAGCCGCCGCTTCAACTCGACGTTGGTCTGCCGCAGCCGGGCGCTCTCGGCCGCCTTTTCGGTGATCGTGCGAAGCTGGGTGATGTCCAGCGGTTTGAGCAGATAGTTGAAGGCCCCCTGCTGCATCGCTTCCACGGCCGAAGGGACCGTGCCGTGGCCGGTCATCAAAATGACCTCGGTTTCCGGCTGGGTTTCCTTGGCGTGGGCCAGTACGCCGAAGCCGTCGATCTCGCCCATTTTCAGGTCGGTGATCACCACGTCGAAACCGGCCTGCCCAAGCAACTCGACACCCTGGCTGCCTGAGGTCGCCACCCGGCAGCGAAACCCCACCCGGTCGAGGCTCTCTGCCACCACTTCGGCGTGGGCTTCGTCGTTGTCGACGATCAGCACATCGATCGGCGGCTCGGACGAATCGGTCGGCTTGGTTTCGGGCGATTTGGCAGGACTCATGCGGGCGATGATACACGATCAAACGCCCCGGGGCTATACCACCCTCATAAATGAGGGGCTTCAGAGAGAGCCGTGGCTGACCCAGTCATTCTGTCGGTCATACGGGTGGCTTTCTGATGCTCAGATGCCGATTCTCCCCTTTCGACTGGCCGACTATAATATAGCAGGCGGGTGGGGCGCGGGCTGCCCCTTGTCGCTCGTCGAGAAGAAGATGGAGGTAAACGTCATGGCCATCGGAACAACCCAAACCGCCGGGCAAGTTGTGCTCTACAATGTTCCGTGGTCGACCTACGAGACCCTATTGGCCGACCTCGACCTTCCGGGAACTCGGCTGACCTACGATCGGGGGAGTTTGGAGATCATGTCACCGTCTGAGGAACACGAACGATTCAAGGGGCTGATCGGAAGAATGATCGAGACGATGACCGAAGAGTTGGGGATTGCGATCCGCAGCGCCGGTTCGACGACCTGGAAGCGTGAGGCGCTTCAAAAAGGCCTTGAGCCGGACGAGTGCTATTATGTTTCCAACGAATCTCGGGTGCGCGGTCAGAAGACCATCGATCTGGCGGTTGACCCTCCGCCGGACCTGGTGATCGAAGTCGAGGTCACCCGTGGCACGATTGATAAGATGCCGATCTATGCCACGTTGGGCGTGCCCGAGGTGTGGCGATACGACGGGAAGACCTTCTTCATCGACGTACTCGAGGCGGACGGCAGTTACGCTCGGGTCTCCCAAAGCGCTGCGTTTCCGTTTCTGCCCATGGCTGAACTCGAAGCGTTTCTCGATCGTCGCGACACGACGGACGATACGAGTTGGATTCGCTCGTTTCGGAAGTGGGTGGGTGAGACGTTTGGTGGGAAATGATCGGCCGCATCGGAGGCGTGTGGCAGGCGGTTGGCGTTTACTTGCATGCGGCGGTAGAATACGCTGGAAGTAGGGTCACGCGGCTCGGGAACATCTCCCGCCGTTCCGTTGCCGCCACCCCGTTCTCGCTGGCGCACCGTCGAAAGGACCGCTGAATGTCGTGGCAAATCGCCGCCATCCCGCTGTTGTTGCTCGGGTCGGATGCCGCCTCGGCGCCGAGCGAGCCGACGCTGCCGGAGATCACCCGGGCCGTCGAACAACTCGGCGACGACGATTTCGCCGTACGTCAGAAGGCCTCGCGGTTCCTTTGGCAGGCCGGCGAAGCGGCCGAGCCGGCGTTGGCGGCCGTGGCCAATCACGCCGACGCCGAAGTGGCCTCCAGAGCGCGGCGTATCCTCCAGAACTTCCGCTACGGCATCTACCCCGACACGTCCGAGGACGTCGTGCAGTTGATCGCCCAGTTTCGTTTCGGCACGCGCGACACGAAGCTGGCGGCGTTGAATCAGTTGATGAGCGCAGCCGAGGTCTCGACGTTGCTGAAGCTGCTGAAGTCAGTAAGGGACAGCACGTTGCGGCAGCATCTGGTCGCCGGGCTGGCCAACAACATCGACGACAAAGCTGGAGGGCTGTTCTTAAGCGGCGAGTTCGACGAAGCCGAGAAGTTTCTGCAAATCGCCGCCGCCGGCGAATCGGGCATGCGGAACTACGCCGCCTTCTTGTTGCTGCGCGGCGGACTGGATGCGAAGATCGACGGACTTTCCAAGTCGGTGGCGATCGGGAGCGAGAGCCTCGACGCTCAACTATTAACCTACATGCTCCGCGCCCGCGGCGACCTGGCGGCGGCTCGGGCGGCGGCCGAGACGTCGGGCAACGCCGAGCTTCTCGAAGGCGTTCTCTTCGAGGCGGGCGATTGGCCACGGCTGGCCGAGATGTACGACAAGCTCAGCCGCGGCACCGACGGCAAGCTCTCCGGCGGGATCGTCCACCTGGGCTTCACCGCCGCCTTCCATCGCCTGGCCCGCAACACCGGGAAGTTCGAGGAATCGGTGACGGCCATCAAGAACCTCGCCGTGCAGAAGCCCAACAAGCTCTGGTACTGCGCCGAGGCGTTACTGATCAACGAACGAGTCCCCGACGCGGTCGATCTGGTGGCAGCGGAGCGCCCGCTGGCCGCCTTGGAGGTCTTCTGTCTTCAGGGCCGTTATCGAGACGCGCTGAAGTTGGCCGGCGTCGACGATCCGCAAGGCCCGTACTCGCCCTGGTTTCCCCAGCCGGCGGACAACCCGGCCGACCAAATGCAGTGGCGCAGCAAGCGATTCGCCATCGGGCGCGAAGTGGCCTCGCGGCTGTATCGACTCGGTGAGAAGCAACGGGCACTCGACCTGTTCGCGGAACTCGCCGCCGCGGCCGAGAACGAACAGCATCTGAAGCTGCGTGCCGTTTGCATCTCGGAGCACGCCCTGGGGCTGAAAGAACAGGCCTTCGAACACGCGGCCGGCGTATTGACGAAGGACCGCGAACGATGGAACACCTCGGCCCTTTGGGTGCTCTTCCCGGAGCATCACGAAACGGCGGACATCTGGTGGGCGTTTCTTTGCCAGAAGCATCCCGGCGAACCTCGCGACCAGACGCTCGTCCGGTTGCGTGCGCTGCTCACCCCGGCCGACGCCCCGGACGACCGCTGGTTGGCCCTGCTGGCCGAGGCGGAGAACACGTTGGCACAATACGAGCCCCACGTGCGGGCGAAGTGGCACGCCGCGTTGGCCGATACGTGCCTGATTCAGAAGCGGCCGCAGTTGGCGCGCGGGCAGCTCGAGAAGGCCGTCGCAGCCAAGGCCACGCCCGAGTTGCTGATGCACTTGGGCGACCTGGCGGCCGACCGGCGACAATGGCTCGCCGCGGCCGACCTTTACGGCCGGGCCTGGGACGCCGGCGAACGGAAGAAGCCAACGCCGTTGTGGCTCAAAGGCCGGGCCCTCGTCCGGGCCGGTCAGCAGGACGCGGGCAGCCACCTGATCGAAATCGCCCGGATGATGCCGCTGGGTAACGCGCAGACGCGGCTCGAGTTGGCCACCGAATTGGCGGCCCGCGGGCTGAACGACGAGGCGGCCCGGCAGTGGGAGTTGATCGTCCGCACCGGGGAGTTCCAATCGGCCGCCGTAAGCCGGGCTGCCGCCATGCTGGCTACCAGGTACGCCGACGACCAGCCCGATTTGGCGGCACGGTACTACCAGTGGCCGCTGCTGAGGTGCCTGCGGACCAGCAGCGCGGCTTCCGGCGTCGAGAGCCATCTGCGGCAGGCGTTCGCGATACATGTGGCCCGCTCGCGCACGCTGCTGGCCGCAGCAAAGACCGACGAAGCGCTCGAGGAGATCGAATCGGCCCGCTCGTTGATTCCCGGGTCGGTCGAATTGGCGGTGGCCGTGGTGCCGCAACTCGACGAAGCCGGATTGAAGCCGGCGGCCGACGGTCTGTTTGCCAAGGAGTACGCCGTCAACGAGCGGGTCTGCCGCGATTTTCCCAACAGCGCCCGCCACCACTGCCGGTTGGCGTGCTTGTCGGCCCGGTGTGGCCGCCGGCTGGACGCTGGTCTTGCGCACGGCCAGCGTGCCGCGGCGCTCGAGCCGGGCGATCCGGTCACCCTCGATGCGATGGCCGAGATCCACTTTCGCCTCGGCGACCGGCCCAAGGCAATCGAACTGGCGCAGCGCTGTGTCGAGTTGGCCCCTGAAGCGGAACGCTACCGCCGACAGCTTGCACGGTTTCAAGAGCGCTGACACGGCGTGCTTTGCGTCAGCGAGTCTGCCGCGGCTTGCCTTCTTGCCGTCGGGCAACTACACTGTGAAATCCTCTACTTTCCCGCCAGTTTCTTCCCCCGAACCATCCTCAACCGTGGAGAATTGCAGCATGTATCGTGGACTCGCCGTGGCATTGTTGGCCGTCGTTTTGTTTAGCGGAGCCGATTGGACCGGTTTTCGAGGCCCCCACGGAACGGGCGTGACCGACGCCACCGGCCTGCCCACGACGTGGAACGCGGAGGAGAACATCGTCTGGAAGACGCCCCTGCCGGGCTTCGGCAGCTCCAGCCCCATCACGCTGGGCGATCGCGTCTTTCTGACTTGCTATAGCGGGTACGGCTTCGACGCCGAGGAGCCGGGCGATCAAGACACATTGATGTTTCACGTGCTTTGCATCGACCGGGCCACGGGCAAAATCCTCTGGGATCGCCGGGCTCGTCCGCGGCTGCCGGAGACCAGCTACGACGGCGGCCGGATCGCGTTGCACGGCTACGCCTCGGCCACGCCGGTCACCGACGGCGAGGCCGTCTACGTCTTCTTCGGCAAGTCGGGCCTGATCAAGTTCGGCCTCGACGGCAAAGTGCTCTGGCAGGCCGGCGTCGGCACGGGACTCGACAAACACAACTGGGGTTCCGGCACCTCGCTGATCCTCCACGACGACCTGCTGATCGTCAACGCCAGCGCCGAGAGCCAATCGTTGCGGGCGCTCAGCAAGGCTACCGGCAAGGAAGTCTGGAAGGTCGACGGGATCATCGACTCGTGGAGTACGCCGGCCGTGGTCGAAACGGCTACGGGGCCGGAATTGGTGGCCGTCGAGCGCACCCGCGTGTTGGGCCTCGATCCGGCGACCGGCAAGCAACTCTGGGTCTGCAACAAGCCGAGCGACTACGTCTGCCCTTCGGTCGTTGCCCACGACGGCGTGGTCTACATCATCAACAGCCGCTTCAGCGCCATGTTGCTGGCCATCCGCACCGGCGGACGCGGCGACGTGACCGACTCGCACGTGCTCTGGACCAAGAAGTGGACCACCCGGGTGAGCACGCCGGTCTATCACGACGGGCATCTCTACGCCATCGACCAGGCCGGCGCGGCCTACTGCATCAGCACCGACACGGGCGACGAGGTCGGCAACCGGCGGTTGGAGATCGCCGGCGCCGGCGACAAGATCTACGCCTCGATTCTCGCCGGCGACGGGAAACTCTACGGCGTGACCCGGCTCGACGGCACGGTCGTGCTCTCGCTCACTCCCGAATTGAAGGAGCTCGCCCGCAACCGCCTGGGCGACCAGAGTGTGTTCAACGCCACCCCGGCCGAATGCGACGGGCGGCTGTTGCTCCGCAGCGACCGATATCTGTATTGCATCGGCAAGTGAATCTGCACCAATCGCTGTAGCCGAATTCGTTGCAGGGGTGGCTGGGGCAGAGCGGGTGGCTGCGCTATAGCCCCAGCCACACGGCGTCACCCAAAGCCTGGCGACTTCGGCTACGTGGTTCTTACGGGCGAGGTCACGGCAAAGTTTGCCCATCCTTCACCGCCCCACTCCATGGAGGCGAAGTGCTCGCCATTTGGCGCTTTCACTTTGCGATCGGCGGCCCGGTCTCCGATCCCTGTAGTGTTGGCCGTGTCGACAAGAAACTGCCGCCGTACGCGCGGCCTGCTCTGCAAGCGCACGGAAAACGAGCGATCCACGTCCCAGGGGGAGCCTGGGAGTACGACTTATCCAAGGAAGGAGGTAGAAGTAGACCGAACACAGGAGCCTTTCCGATGTTTGCCGACCTACAGCGGATGCGAGGCCTCGGACTTACGTTGACGATTGTGGCCGCGACGGCGACCGCGTCGGCCGCGGAGCCCTTCCCATACGCGGATATCGGCTCGACGGCTTACGATGCGTGTCCTCCAATCGGGGTCGAGTACTTCTTGGGCTTCGACAACAACGAGGGCGTCCACCAGATGACCCGCGAGGCCGACTTCGGGGCGGTCATGGGTACCAACGTCGGCTTCACTCTGCTTCCCGACCGCGGCATCGGCGGGCAGGTCGGCACGAGTTGGGGGATCTACGATTGGAAGGGACGCTTCGATGACTGGGACGACCCCGCCCCCGGCGGCCCCGACGCCGCCACCGCCCAGCACCAGTTCTTCGTCACCACGGGCGTTTTCAAGGAGACCTTTGGCGACAGCCGTTGGAGCGTGGGACTTGCCTACGATTGGCTGGTGACCGTGAATTTCGGCACTCACGGCCTCGATCCCACGATGGGGCAGTGGCGCGGCCAGATCGAGTACGCGCTGAACTCGTCGAACGAAATCGGCGTGACGATCGTCCGCGGCGAACGCGGTGATCGTTTCGAAATCCTCCTTGACGCGGAATTGGGCCCAAACATCGAGCTCTTCCGCCCGATCAGCCACACCGACATCTATTGGCACCATGCCATGGCCAACGGCACCCACACGCGCGTTTGGCTCGGCATTCCCGACCACGAGCGTTTGCCCCATCCCGCCGGCGGCGGCTCGGTGATCGACCTGTTGATCGGGGCCTCGATCCAGACTCCCATCACCTCGTGCACGGACCTCTACGCCGGGCTGCAGTGGGGCCATCCGAGTGCCTCGTCCGGAGGCGGCTTCGGCGGCAGCGCGGAAGAATACACCAACATCGCGATCGGCCTGGCCTTCTACCCCGGCCGTAGTTCACCGCACACTTCCGTCCGACGCAACTGCTGGATGCCCTACATGCCGCTGGCCAATAACCAGAACTTCCTGGTCGACCGCGGCATGATTCCTCCGTAAGATCTGCCTTGGTCCGGGTTTGTTTGGGGAGGGCTCCGGTGGGTGGCGGGTGGCTGAGCGCTGCGGGGCCCCTGGCCTCGGGAAACTTTGGGGCACCGCTGCGCTCTGCCCCAGCCACCCCTGCACGATCACGGCGTGTTTTCGGATGAAGCTTGACGTGTAGGGAATACAACCACGTGAATCGTCTCCTTTGAGACCGCCACCAGACGCAGCCACCCGGGCTCGTTGACGTCGATCGTGCCTTCCCACGGCTCGCCTTCCGCCGGGGCGGGCAGCGCGGTGAACGCGAGTCGGGCGTTGGCAGCGTGAAACGCGGCCCGAGCCTTCTCCGGATCGGACGGGACCTCCTGCCACCGGACCGTCGTCTTCTGCTTCGCCCGAAACCCGACCTCCAAGCGTTGGGCTCCCTCGGGCCGCTGGACTTTCCAACGCCATCCCGAGTCGGTCCGCTCGATGCTCGCCTGCAGAGGCAGCGGCAACCGTAATCGCGTGGCCGGGTCGCCCAACAGCGCGTACATCAGCATCTGGTCGCGGCGCAGCTTCTCGACGTCGATCGTGGCTTCCAGCTTGCCTTCCACGTCGCGGAGCACGCGTTCGGCGAGGAAGTCGGTGGTGTCCTTTGCCCGCCGTTGGGCGGCCAGCCACAACGTGCCCAGCCGCCGCGGCGGGCCGCCGAGTTCCTTCAGCAGGCAGAGGCTCGAAAAGTAGTTGGTCAACGGGTGCGACTCGGTCGTGGCGGCAATCGTCGCCACCGGCCCGCCGGGCATCCACAGCAGCGACTCGGCCATGCACGGCTCCGGCCGGGTGAAGTCGCCCGACTCGCATGAAAAGAACCACGTTGGCGGCGCCGGCGGGCCATTGGCCATTGCCGGCTCTGCCAAGGCCGCCGTGTACCAGATCCGCCGCTGCTGAAAGGACATCGAAAAGAAGCTCTCGGCGTTGGCGTGCCCCAGTAGCACGGCCGCCACGCCGCCTTGGCGAAGCTGCCGGCTAAACAACTCCGGTTGATCCGGCGGCCAACCACAGAGCGGGTGACGCGGATTGCCGGTGACGACCCACGGGCTGGCCCAACGCGGGCCCTCCGCCTGAACCGTGCCCAGCAGCATCTGCGTGGCCATGGCGTCGATCGCCGGGCTATACTCGGCCGATCCGCCCCAGATCGGCAGCCGCAGGTCGTCGATCGACGGCGGCTTGCGCTCGAAGGCAAGGATCTTCTTCACCGCCACCGCAACCTGCTCGGGCGTACGGGCAGGAATCCGACCCACGGCGATTTCCGGCACCCGATCGCCGTCGAGGTCCCCCCACGCCGCGTCGCTGGCAAACTCCTTCCGTTGCACCGCACGCCAGCGATAGAGTTCCGCCCGCCTGGCCGCCACGTACCAGGGTTCACCCGGCTTGCCCGGCTGATCGTCGCCGACCAACAACAGGAACTTGGGCCGACGCGGCGCAGCGGCCAACGCCTCGCCAACCGCCCCCGTGGAGACCACCGTCTCGAGTCCCTGGCTCCGCCGCAACCGAACCAACGGCTCCAACGGCTTGACCAGCCCCTCGCGCCCCACAACCATCCAAACCGGAGCCGGCTCGGCGGCCGCTGTGAAGCCATGCAACCAGGCCGCCGTGACGACGAACAAGACCGGCCAGACACGAACTCGCCGAGGAAGACAACTTGCCGTCCGCTTGGCGTTGGATGCCGTGAAAAGATGTCGTGCGATCATGACGGGCCTCGCTCCGTTTCATCGGTTGGTCCACTCCCCACGCCACACAGTTTATTCGCAACGCCACAGCTTCAACAGAAGCTGCTGAGAGGCTACCGCTGGCGCGGATCGACGAACGACGCCAGAGTCGTGTGTCTCCCCGTAACGGCGGTTACCTTCACGCCCCTGATCTACCGGGAAACGTCGAGAAGAGTAACCGATGTGTAGCCGGGCAGCGCCAGGAATCTGCCGTCGGGGGAGAAAACGCACTGGGACTCGGCTTCCAGCAAAGGAAAGCTGGCAATTTCCTCAAGCGTCTCGCCGTCGCGCAACGCTACGCGAGTATCGCGGTTGGGGAACCTCTCAACACATGCGATGGTATTCCCTGCGGGAGAATGGTCGAAGTCTATGACATCGGAAATATGGCCGCCGGGTTGTTTCGGCTGGCCGGTCTTTGCGTCCCATCGTCGGAGTCCGTCAGACCGGAACATCGCCGACAGGAACGTTGAGTCTGGTGAGAATCGCAGTTTGACGGGAATCGAGTCCACCGCGATCGTGGTCTCTATTTTGCCGGATTTCATTCCCCATATCCGAATTTCCGGGCCAGTCGCATAGGCCAGCATCTGTGCGTCGGGCGAGAAGATGAACAAGGCAAACTCGGAGTCATCCGCTATTTGCTGACGCGGTTGGCCAGATTCCAGTTCCCATAGTCTGAGGTCCCCCAGACCACCCGAAGCCAGAGTCTTCCCGTCGGGCGAGAAGGCAATCTCTTGCTGGTGCCCGTCCTCCACACTCAGCGTGCGCGTCTCCTGAAGGGTCTTCGCATCGAACAAGCAGATCAAAGGCGGCTGAGTGGAACCCGGCAGACGTCTCTGAATCAGGGCGAAAAGGCTGCCGTCTGCCGAGAAAGTTTGCGTGGAGCGGCGACTGGATCGCACGAACTCTTCCATGGGAACGGAAATTCTGAGCTCGAGCGTCGGCCAATTCCATATCTTCATCACGTGCGCGTCAAAAGTGACCACCGTTTGACCGTCACTAGGAAAGATGACGCCGTGTGCCGCCTCGTGTTCGATACTCTTCGCACGGCCGTCCGGACCAACGGGTGCCTCCGGTTGGGGAGGTCGAGACGTTGGCGAGTTGGGGATCGGAGTTGAGCTGTCGGACGCATCGTCGCCGCCGCTGCAACCGCCAAGACAACCAACTGCCAAGAGCACGCCAGCCAGCACAGCCAGAACACGTTTCATGACGACCCTCCCCAAAAATGGATGCAACCAACCGCTCCCAACATCTTCCGCCGGGCCTCTGCTGGCAGCGGGACCAGTGCAAGTAAACCGAGTACTGGAATAAGTGGCCCAGAGGTACTGCCTTGATTGTCGAATTCGATCTCGGCTTGTCAAGCGTCGATCCGACCCCCAGAGAATGAGGCATACGAGCCCCTGCCACCCCCGTTGACACGCCGCGCGCGGGACTCTAGGATAGTGCGTTTCGTGCAACTGAAGTCGGCTCCCGTCTGGTGGGGCCGCTATTGAGTTGGCCCGGTAAGTGGAAGTGATACGATGGCCGTTCCCAAACGCAAACACTCGAACTCGCGGACCGGCAAGCGCCGCTCGCAGGACGCGAAGAAGCCCCCTCAAATTAACTACTGCGAACAGTGTAGCACCGCCGTGCCGACCCATGTGGTCTGCCCGAACTGTGGATTCTACATGGGCCGCAAAGTTGTGGACGTCGAGTCTTGAGCAAGATCGCGTTTCTATTTCCCGGACAAGGCGCCCAGTGCGTCGGCATGGGCCAGCGGCTGGCCGAGTCGCTGCCGGCGGCCAAGGGTCTGTACGATCGGGCCGGCGAAGTGCTCGGCTACGATTTGGCCAAGCTCTGCTTCGAGGGGCCCGCCGAACGGCTCGATTCGACCGCCTGTAGCCAGCCGGCTTTGTTCGTGACCGGTTTGGCCGCGGTGGAATCGCTGCGCGACGAGTCGCCCGATGTGGTGCTCTCCTGTGAGGCGGCGGCCGGATTGAGCCTGGGCGAATACACGGCGTTGGTCTTCGCGGGCGTGATGGAGTTCGAGGACGGGCTGGCGCTGGTGCAGAAGCGCGGGGCCGCCATGCAAGCCGCAGCCGATGCGACCCCCAGCGGAATGGTCAGCATCCTGGGGCTGGAGCGGATTGAAGTCGAAGCGCTCTGCGAAAAGGCCCGGGGCGACGAGATCCTCGAAATCGCCAACTTGCTCTGCCCGGGCAATATCGCGATCTCGGGGACGATCGGCGCCTGCGAAAGGGCGGCGGAAATGGCGCCGGCCGCCGGGGCGATGAAGGCCATCCCGTTGGCCGTGGCCGGCGGGTTTCACACACAGATCATGCAGCCAGCCGTGGAACAACTCACCGCCGCCCTGGCCGACGTGCCGATGCAGCCGCCGAAGATCCCCGTGATTTCCAACGTCGACGCCCAAGCGCACGACGATCCGGAAGAAATACGCGCGTTGCTCGTCCGCCAAGTGGTCCAGCAGGTCCGCTGGGAAGAGTCGATGCGCGACCTCTTGCAGCAGGAGTTCGCCCAGTTCTATGAGGTGGGCCCGGGACGCGTGCTGCGGGGATTGCTGCGACGCATCGACCGTCGGGCGTCGTGCCAGAGCGTGCCCGTGTGACGGCCGTTGCACTGATGTCCGCTTGACCATTTCGCCGATGATCGCCGAAGCACCGTTGTGAGGAGAGTTTTGATGAGTGACGAAAACGCCAGCCGCATTACCGCCGATCTGAGCGAACAAGTGGCCGTCATCACAGGCGCCGGCCGAGGCCTTGGCCGGGAGATCGCCGCGACCCTGGCCGCGGCCGGGGCCAAGGTGGCCTGCGTCGACGTCGATGCCGACTCGCTGGGCGAGTCGGTCGCCGCGATCGAAGCCGCCGGCGGAACGGCCGCCGCGTTTACCTGCGACGTGACCGACGCCGATCGGGTGAATGAGGTCGTCAAAGAAGTCACCGCCAAATGGGGAGGGCTTCAGATCCTCGTCAACAACGCCGGAATCACGCGCGACACGCTCGTCATGCGGATGAAGGACGACCAGTGGGACTCGGTGATCGCCATCAACCTGCGAGGGACGTTCCTCTTCACTCGCGCCGCCGTGCGGCCGATGATGAAGGCACGGCGGGGCCGAATCATCAACATCGCCAGCGTTTCCGGCCTGATGGGCAATCCCGGGCAAGCGAACTACTCGGCATCGAAAGCGGGGGTTATCGGCCTGACGCGGACCGTCGCCCGAGAACTGGCCGGCAGGAAGATCACCGTCAACGCGGTGGCCCCCGGTTTTATCGCCACGGAGATGACCGCCAAACTGGGCGAAGAGATATTGGGGCAGGTCCGCGAACAGATCCCGCTGGGGCGGTTGGGCGAACCCCAGGACATCGCCGACGCCGTGTTGTATCTCGCCAGCGCCGCCGCCGATTTCATCACCGGCCAAGTGCTGACGGTCGACGGCGGACTGACCGCCTAGCCAGGGCCAACAGGCTTGCTGCGCCGCCACTGCCGTGCGGAAGCTGGGGCAATGGGGCTGAAGAGGGGTATTTACGCCCGATGTGATGGAGTATGGGGAATGGGGCAGAAATATCGTCGGAAGGGTATGGACACGGCCGACGAGAACCGGTATATATTGCTGGATTGATTCAGTAAGATGGGTATTGTGCTAGGGTCGGCAGTGCATTGGCGGTGCCCGGCCGAGCGTGGAAGGCAATGGGTGCCTTCCCCCAATTGGTGTGACTATCAGGAGGACCGTTACGGTGGCCTCAGTTGAAGAGAGAGTGATCAACATCGTTGCCGACCAGCTTGGCGTGAGTAAAGATCAGATAGCCCGTGAGACTTCCTTCATTAACGACCTCGGAGCCGACTCGCTGGATACGGTCGAGTTGGTGATGGAGCTCGAAGAGGAATTCGACATCAACATCCCGGACGATGCGGCCGAGAAGATTCAGACGGTCGGCCAAGCCATCGACCATATCGAAGAGACCATCCAGAACGGCGATTCCTCATCTTCCTGACGGGTTTCTATGAACCGGCGCGTTGTCGTAACGGGTATCAGCGCGATCACCTCGCTCGGCCGCAAGTTGGACGAGACGTGGACTCGCCTCTGTAATGGCGAGAGTGGTGTTCGCACAATCAAGGGATTCGACCCCTCGCGTTTTCGCGCGCAGATTGGCGGCGAGATCCTCGATTGGTCGACCGACGGCTATCTTCCCCACAAGGAAGCTCGCCGCGTCGATCGGTTTGCGCAATTGGGGCTCGTCAGCGGCATCGACGCCGTTGAGGACTCCGGTCTCGACTTCGACCGGGAAGACCGTTTCCGCTGTGGCGTGGTGCTGGGATCGGGCATCGGCGGATTGCTGGAGATCGAGGACCAGCACACCCGCCTGCTCTCCAAAGGGCCGGGGAAGATCTCTGCCTTTACCATTCCCAAGCTGATGGCCAACGCGGCCAGCGGGCAAGTCTCGATCCGCTTCGGATTGCGCGGGCTGAACGTGGCCGTGTCGACCGCCTGCGCCAGCGCCACCAACGCCATCGGCGACGCCTTTCGGGCCGTCCAACGCGATGAGGCCGACGTGATGGTCACCGGCGGCACCGAGGCCGCCGTTACGCCGCTGGGCGTGGCCGCGTTTGCCGCCATGCGGGCGCTCTCCGAGCGCAACGACGATCCGGCCGCCGCCAGCCGGCCCTTCGACGCCGACCGCGACGGTTTCGTGCTCGGCGAAGGGGCGGGGCTGTTGGTGCTGGAAGAACTCGAACACGCCAAAGCCCGCGGCGCGAAGATCTACGCCGAAATGCTCGGCTACGGCGCCAGCGCCGACGGCAGCCACATCACCCAGCCCGACCCCGAGGGCGTCGGTGCGGGCCATGCCATGTCGCTGGCGCTGACCGACGGCGGGCTCAATCCGGCCGACGTCGATTACATCAACGCCCACGGCACCAGCACGCCGCTGGGCGATCAGGCCGAAACGGCGGCCATCAAGCGGGTCTTCAAAGAGCACGCCAAGGGGCTCAGCGTCTCCAGCACCAAGAGCCAGTTGGGCCATCTGTTGGGTGCCAGCGGCGGCGTGGAGTCGGTCTTCTGCGTCAAAGCGATCTGCGAGGGCGTGATTCCCCCGACCATCAACCTCCACACGCCCGACCCGCTCTGCGACCTCGACTACACGCCCAACGAAGCCCGAGAGCGCGACGTCCGCGTGGCCATGTCCAACAGCTTTGGCTTCGGCGGCCACAATGGATGCCTGATCTTCGGCCGGCTGTCCTAACGCGGCTTGGGCGGTGATTTCGGGCCGTCTGACCGCTCGGTCGCTCTGCTACGCCTCGACCGTCACCCGCAGCCGCTGGAGTTCGTTGCGGCCGGATTTCGGCAACGGACGGGGTAGCGGCTGGGCGATGCCGTTGGCGTCGATCGTGCGACAGGACAACTCGTACGTGCCAGCGTCTGGTGCCGTTAGCAAGGCGGCGAAGTGGGCGACCGCGTAGCGCATCGGCCACTGCCGCGGCGTGCCGTCGTCGTTGAATTGCCGGGGCATCGGCGGCAGCGGGCCGTCGGGCAGACCGCCGCCCCAACGCTCCGGCGGCGGCAGGATCTCGGCGTCTTGCCAGTCGGCACCCGTCAGATACGGATCGTCGTCGGCCACCGGCTGCTCCACCGGCTGCTCCACCGGCCGCAGGCAATACTGCACCTTGCTCAACCCGGAAGCCCCCACCTGGGCCACGCCCGTCAGTGCCGCCGGATGGCCCGCCGTCAGTTGCCGCGGCGCGCCGAGGAATCGGGCGAAGGTCTTCATCTGGCTGTCGACGTCGTTATTCTGGCCGGCGTAGGTGTCGTTCGGCGACGGGTCGTTGCTGAGCACGATTTTCTGTAGCCATTTGATCGACTTGAAGGCGTAGCCGTCGGGCACCACCACGCGGACCGGTCCGCCGCGCTTCGAGGCCAAGAGCTCTCCGTTCATCTTGTAGGCCAGGATCACCGGCTGTTCGCCGGGCGGGTCCTCCAGCACCCGATTGACCGACAGCGAACTGAGGAACCCGGGCCCCGGCTTGGCGGGGTCGGCGTGGTAGCCGTGGTACCAGACGCGGCGGAGATTGGCCGTGGGGCGCGTCAGCCGGACCACTTCCTTCAGCGGCACACCTTCCCAAAGGCCCGTGCCGAAAACCCGGTCGACGTTCAAGCACGTCATCGCCTTGACGTAACGGACGGCGTGTTTCTCGGCCAGCGCCATGAAGGCCTTCCAATCGAGCGCGGTGCCCAGTTCCTTCGAGAGCGGATTTTCGATCTTCACGTCGCCGCCCTCTTCGGCGACCACCTCCAACTGCCAGGTGTCGGGATGCAGGCCGACCTCGCGGCGTTGCTGTTCGGTCAGCTTAAACGGTGGCGGATTTCCGCGGCCGCCGCCACCGAATAGCGCTTCCGGCGTAAGATACTCGAGCTGAGCGATTGCCTTGGACAGCAGGTCCTCGCCCGGAGCGTTTTGAGCCAACAGCGGCGCACACGCCAACCCGGCAGCGCCGACGGCTCCCAGCTTCAGGAAGTAGCGCCGAGTCACGTCACGATGTTCTTCGAGAAGACGACGGCGATGGTCCATGATGGTGCTCCAAAGGGACAAGGCGGCCTGTCGACGCGCCCCTCAGGATACACGGTCGTTGCCGAGGGCGAAAGCCCCCGTTGTCTTGTGCTTCTGCACGTGCGACGACGCTCTTGCGCACGTCGCCGCGCAGCGGGATAGGGCTCTACTGGCCGGCGGCCGTCGCGATGCAGCCGGATTACGGCCCCAGCCGCCGAATCGCACCGACCACGTGATTCGGAAACCGCGTCAGTGCCGCCGCACGGGCGTCTTGGCTGGATCGGCCGGGCACGACGGCCGTGGTCGCCGCGGCACCGGTTCCCGGTTTGGGAACCAGTTGCACCTGCCACTGTGACACGCCGAACACGAAGGCGTCGATGGCCATCTGTTGCCGCTGGTCGCGCTCGTGAGCTCGGATGCGCGCCCGCATATAGAGCGACGCCTGCTGTTGCTGGGCCAGCTTGGCCTGCTCCTGATCGGCGTGGGCCTTCTCCGCTTCGGCCCATTGCTGCCAGCCGGGCTGCAAGGCCTCGAGGTCCTCTTCGGAGAAGAGGAAGAAGGGTACGGCGAACATCTCGTCGTTTTCGAGTATCAGGATCACGCCCTCGAAGAGATACTCCCGCGGCTGGCCACGCAGCTTGATGGCCCAGGCCTTGATCTCCTTGATGTCTTTGACCGTCACGTCCTCCTCGAAGTGCGAGATCACCTTCGGCAGCAGGTATTGGTGCAGGGGCGTGATCTCGTCGATCGGCTTGTCGACGACGCCCACTTCCGCCCCGGAATGCTGCGGCCGGGCGGTGATGTGTACCACGGCCCGGCGGCGTTGGATGGTGAGCGTACCGCGGGCGTACTTCAGGATGCGCCCGACGACCTGTTCTCCGTCGCGGAGGGTCCAGGTGCGATTGCCGTCTTTGCCGGCCTGCTGGGTTTGCAGCTTGGCGTTGGCCTTGAGGAACTCCTTATCCGCCTCGCTGAGCTTCGCGATTTCCACCGCGATCAGATCGTTCGCCGGCGCTCGTTTGAGGATCACGGTCTGCTCGTCGAAGTCGATCAACTCGGCCTCGACGGTGAACTGGCCGCTGGCGTCGGTCCACGTTCGGGCTTCGGCGGAGGCGGCCACGAAACAAACGATCAAGCACACACTTAAGAAAGCGGCCCGTCGCGTCTTGATCAGCATGCTATCATCTCCTCTTCAACTGGGTTTGCGTTGCACTATCGGGACGTTTGCCACGGCTTCCGGGCGACCGTCCCCTGGTTGCCACAATGGCATTCAGTGGTGTGTTTGTCAAGACTTTCGCTGAAGAACGTGCCCTGCACGGCCCTAATCGGCCGCCGCCTCGGGCTCCGGCCGCGACGCGCGGGCAGATCCCACAAGACAATCGTCTTCTGACGCCGTCTCGCAGAGGCCGAGTAGTTCGGCAACCACCGCCGGCAGGCGCCCGTTGTCGGCGGATCCCGTTGCCAGCCGGTAGACGGCGTCGGCCGCGTCGGAAATGCGTGGCAGTCCGTAGATGGCCGCCGCCCCTTTGAGCCGATGGCTGTGATGGGTCAGCGACTCGAGATCGTTCGCCTTTAGCGCGGCTTCGATGCTTTCGGTTCGCTCGGGCAATTGTCCGATGAACTCGGCCAACATCTCTGCCTTGTCGGCGTCGCTGATGGCGGTGCTGCCCATCAGGCCCGGGTTTGCCGCCGCCGCAGCGTCTGATCCCGCCGCCGTCTGCCCGAGGCATCGTGCGACCGTCGCAAAAAGCCCTGCCGGACTTACCGGTTTGGCGAGATAGTCGTCGCAGCCGCAATCGAGGCACTTCTCGCGGTCGCCGGTCATGGCGTGGGCCGTCAGCGCGAGGATCGGGCCGTCGAAACCGTCGCGGCGCAACATCCGAGTGACTTCGTAGCCGTCCAGTTCGGGAAGCTGGATGTCCATCAGGATCAGGTCGTATGGATTGTCTTCCGCCAGTGACTCCGCCGCTTGGGCATACGCCGCGCGGCCGTCGTCGGCGCGGTCGACGTCCAAGCCCCATTGCGTAAGCACCAGCGCCATCAAGCGTTGAACGTCCACCTCGTCTTCCACCAGCAGCACGCGCCCGCTCAGCGCCCCGTCGGTGGGGATGTTGCCGGCGGGAACACGGCCCCGCTGCGCCATCGCGGCCAACGCCGGCGGAAAGGCGTCGACCATGGCGACGCGTTGCAGCGGCCCGGGATCGATGGTAAGCGTGAAGGTGCTGCCCTCGCCGAACTCGCTCTGCGCCTCGACGTCGCCGCCGAGCATTCGGGCCAGACGCCGCGAGATGCTCAGCCCGAGACCCGTGCCGCCGAATCGCCGGGTCGACGACGAATCGGCCTGGGTGAACGGATGGAAGAGCCGGTCGATCTGGTCGTCGGTCATTCCGATGCCCGTATCGGCCACGGCGAACTGTATCCTCGGCGGGGCGTTCTGCCCGCCCACGCAGCGGACGACGATTCGCACGCCGCCCGACTCGGTGAACTTGACCGCGTTGCCCACCAGGTTCACCAGGATCTGACGCAGCCGCAGCGGATCGGTGCGGACGGTCTCCGGCAGCGGGAAGCGGTAGAGGACGTCGAGGCTGAGGTTCTTCTCGTTGGCCCGCACGCGCATCAGCGAGCGGACCTCTTCGACGATCTTGCGGGTGGGGCAATCGATCCGCTCGATTTCGATCTTGTCGGCCTCGATCTTCGAGAGGTCGAGAATGTCGTTGATGATCGTCAGCAGGTTCTCGGCGTTACGGTGGATCGTTTTCAGGTTCTCGCGGCGTTCGCTCGGTACCATCTCGTACGACATCATCAGGTCGGCAAAGCCCATGATGGCAGTCATCGGCGTGCGGATTTCGTGGCTCATATTGGCCAGAAACTCGCTCTTGGCCCGATTGGCGGCCTCGGCGGCCTCTTTGGCTTGGGCCAGGGCCTTTTCGTGCCGCCGGCGCTCGGTGACGTCGCGGATGCTGATTAGGTCGGCCGGCCGGCCTTGGTACTGAATCAACGCGCCGGAGGTCTCGCACGGCACGACGGTGCCGTCTTTGGTGATCAGATCGTACGTAAACGTCGTCGCGAGCGGCTTGCCCGCCAACCGGTCTTGATACCGGCGCGAAGCCGACTCCTTGCTGTCTTGGTGCACCAAATCGAGATAACGCAGCCCTTCCTTCACGTCTCGTCGCGTGTAGCCGAAGAGCTGCGTAAAGGCCGAATTGACGAATTGCAGCTTCTCGCCTTGCAGGATCACGACGGCGTCCGGGCTGAGTTCGACCAGCCGGCGATACCGCTCTTCGCTCTCGCGCAGCGCCTCTTCCGCTTCGCGCCGGGCGACGATGCCGCGCCACTGCCGCAGGGCCTGCTGGGCAATGTGCGGCATGTCGGCCAGGGTGGTTTCCGACTTCACCACGTAATCCAACGCCCCGGCCTTGATCGCCTCGGCCGCCGCCTGCTCGCTGCCGAAGCTGGTCATCACGATCGTCGGCAGACGCGGCCGCTCTCCCTCCGGCGGCAACAGTTCCGTTCCGTGCCCGTCGGGCATCAATAGATCGACGATGACTAGATCCACCGTCGCCTCGGCCAATTGCCGCCGGGCATCGGCGAGCGTGTACGTCGTCGTCAGCCGAACTCGAGGCGCACGGGTCTGGAATGCCCGGCGGATCAACCCGGCATGCGCACCGTCGTCTTCCACCAGCAGAATGTGGAGGCCTTCGTCGATCATGGGCGCTCGGTCGAGGGGCTGTTTACCCTAGGAGATGGTCTCGACAAACATAGCAGACTATCGCCGCAGGGTAAAGGAAACGATCCGGCCAACCGTGGGCGAACGGTGATCCGGTTTGTGACGATGGTGTGGCCGGCCGGCCATCCACACCTTTGCCGGGGGCCGTCAGCCGTCGCTGAGTAAGTCCTCCACCAGTGGCAACTCGACGGTCACTTGCGTACCTTGCCCGGGAGTGCTATCGATGGTGGCCGTGCCGCCGAACAGCCGGGCCCTCTCTCGGATACCCGTCAGGCCGAAACGGTCCGGCTTGACGGCCTGCGGATCGAAGCCCACGCCCCAGTCGCGAATCGACAGCCGCAGGCGTCCGTCCGACTGGTCCAATTCCACGCGCACCCGGCCGCTTTGGCCGTGGCGGCAGGCGTTGTTGAGGCTCTCCTGCACGATCCGGAAGACGACCGCCTCCAACGGCGGGGCCAGGCGGTCGAGCCCCGGGCCATGCACGAATTCGACTTGCACGTCCTGCCGACGCCGCACGTCATTCATCAGCCAACTTACCGCGGCCAAGACGCCCGACTCGTCGAGTCCCGGCGGTCGCAGCCCGCCGATCAGACGACGCGTTTCGTCGAGGCTCCCGTTGAGCATTCCGAGGAGGTTCTCGACGGTCTCGGCCGCGCCTTCGGAACGGCGGAGCTCGGGATTGCGAAGCGTCTGCAGCATCATCTGCACCGCGCTGAGCTGCTGGGCCAGGCCGTCGTGGATCTCGAAGGCCACCAGCTTGCGGTCGCGCTCCTGCAGATCGAGCAGTTGCCGCAGCAGCGCCTGCTCCTTCCGCAGGGCGTCGTCGGCCCGTTTGCGCTGCTCGATTTCCTGCCGCAGTTGCTCGTTGGCATCGGCCAATTCCGCCGTCCGCTGTTCGACGCGGCGTTCGAGTTCCGCGTGGGCTTGGCGCAGCGCGTCTTCGGCACGCCGCCGGGCGCTTAAGTGCTCCCATTGGCGCAGGGCCCGATCGACCACGTGAGGCATGTCGGCCAGGGCCTCGCGCGACTTGACCACGTAATCGGCTGCGCCGGCCTTCATCGCCTCGACCGCCGTCTGCTGGTCGCCGAAACCGGTCATCACAATCACCGGAAACGGTGCCGACTCGGTCTGGGGCGGCAGCAAATCCAGTCCGTCGCCGTCGGGCAGCCGCACGTCGGTCAATACCAGATCCGGCAGGGACTCGGCCAGCACGGTGCGGGCTTCAGCGAGCGTTTCCGCCGTGGTTAGCGCCATTTCGCCGCCGCGCTTTTTGAAGGCCCGGCGTATCAGCCCCACGTGCCCCTGATCGTCTTCCACCAACAAAATGCGAACCACGCTTTGCGTCATGAGTTCGATCGTCCTGTGATCCGTGACTCTGGCGGCTGGGGAAGAACTCGACGGCGGAGACCGCGAAGTGGCATAGCTCGCATACCGTTTACTCGGGTACGGGTGACGGCCAGGGATAGCGGTTCCACGCCAGCCAATAGAACCCCAGGCGCTCCATCATCTCCGTAAACGCCTCGAATCCCACCGGCTTGACCAGATAGCTGTTGGCGTGATACTGATACGACTCGGCCACGTCCTTCTCGGCGTCGGACGACGTGAGCACCACCACGGGAATCTTCAGCAGCCGGTCGGTGGTCTTGATCGTCCGCAACACGTCCAATCCGTCGACTTTCGGCAACCGCAGGTCAAGCAGCACCAGGTGTGGCCGGGGAGACTGCTGCGGCTGCTCGTAGGCTCCCCGCCGCAGCAGGTAATCCAACGCTGCTTCGCCGTCTTCGAGCAGGACCACCCGATTGGCCACGCGATGCCTCTGCAAGCTCCGCGTGATCAACTTGGCGTGATCGGGGTTGTCTTCCACGTGCAAGATGAGCAGTGATTCACCGTTCATGCTCGGGGTCCGCCATGTTATCGGGGGCTGCGCTATCGGGTTCGCAGGGGGTCGGTATCACAAAACAGAACATCGAGCCTCGGCCCGCTCCTTCCGATTCTACCCAAATTCGCCCGCCGTGCGTCTCGACAATGCGTTTGACGAGCGCCAGCCCCACGCCCGAGCCTTCCGCCTTGGGATCCAGTTGCTCGAACAGACTGAAGACGCGTTCGTGATACCGGGGATCGATCCCGATACCGTTATCGCGAATATAGCAAACGGCCTCGTCGCCGCGAAGTCGGCAGCCGATCTCGATCCGGCCGTCGGTACCCTCGCCAATGTACTTTACCGCGTTGTCGACGAGGTTCTGCATGACCTCTAACAACCGGGCCCGATCGCCGAACACGATCGGCAAATCGTCGCAGATTTCGACCCGGACACCTTGCTCGCGGATCTGTCCGGCCACCAACTCGGCGGCCTCGTGGGCCAGTTCCCCCAGCGAAACGTCTTCCGACGGGTTGACCAGGCGGCCGACGCGCGAGAGTTCGAGTAACTCGCCCAGCAGTTGGTCCATCTTGTCGGCCGCGGTCGACATCCGCGCCAGGTCATCGCTGACGGCCTCGAAGTCCTTCTCCACAAGGTCCTCCTCGATCAGTCCGAGATAGCCCTTGATGGTGATCAGCGGGCTCTTCAGATCGTGGGAGACGGTGTAGGCGAACCGCTCCAGTTCGGCGTTTTGGGCCTCCAGTTCCCGGATCAACCGTTCGCGTTCCTCCTCTGCCCGTTTCCGCTCGGTGATCTCCTGGACCAGTGAGGCGACGCCCAGGACGGTGCCGTTGCGGTCGACCAGCGGCGTGTTGTACCACGCGCAGAGGATCGTCTGTCCGTCCTTGGTGATGTTCTCGTTCGTGCTGCGCAAGCCGCCCGTCTGCGTGCAGAGTCCCTCCCAGATCCGATCGACCTGTTCCCGCGCGCTGCGGGGCACGATCAGCCCGGCGGCATGACGGCCGATCGCCTCTTCGGCCGTGTATCCGAAGATCGTCTCCGCGGCGGGATTCCACCGCAAGACCTGGAAGTCGAGATCCCATTCGATAACGCCCAGAGGCGTTCGTTTCACGTGCAGCGCGAGTCTCTGCCGAGACTTGAGCAGTTCCACTTCGGCCTGTTTCCGCTCGGTGACGTCGTCGTAGACGGCGACCACGTGTCCCGAGGGCAAGCGGTAGACGTAGTTCTCCCGCCAGCCGGAGATCCGCTCGTCCTCGTAGAAGGACATGGGGAAGTGCTCGGGCTTTCCCGTCCGCCACACCCGCCGGAAGACTCCCAGGATGCCCATCGCTTCCGCGCCGGGAAAGGCTTCCGTAACCCGCCGACCGACGACTTGCTCCCGCGTCACGCGCTCGATTCGCTGCCCCGCCTTGTTGAAGTCCAGGAAGACGAAGTCCTTGCCTTGATCGAGCGCTTCATAAACCGCCACTCCGCTGCTCATGTTGTCGAACAGTTCGCGGAATTTTGTCTCGCTCTGGCTGAGGGCCTCCTCCGCCTGGCGCTTGTCGGTGATGTCGCGCCCGGCGGCGATGATCGCCTCCACGTTGCCGTCGCCGTCCAGCAGGGCCGCGTTGTGCCACGCCTGCCACCGCCAGCCTTCGGCAGTCATCGCGCGCTCTTCCACGCGCACGCGATGGGGCGGCCGCTTGATCCGCTCCATCATCTTCTCCACCTCGGCCCGGTCGTCCGGATGGACCAGCGGTATGAACTGTGCGCCGAGCAGTTCCTCCTGAGTCTTGCCGAAGGTCTTGCAGTACGAGGGGCTGGCGAACAACAGCCGGCCCTGAGTGTCGAACTTCACGATCATGTCGGTCTGGTTCTCGACCAGCAGCCGGTATCGTTCTTCGCTTTCCTGCAGTGCCGCCGTTCGGGCGGCGATGACCTCCTCCTGATTCTCGAACAACAGAGCGTTCCGCAATACCAAGGCCACGATCGTCGAGAGCGTTTCAACGCACTCCACCACCAGGCCCAGGTTGTGGTCGATCGGCAGATCGACCAACAGCAGAGTGCCTACGTGGGCGTTGCCCACCGTCAAGGGGACCGGGCAGCAGGTGTCGACGCCCAAAGCACCCAGCGCCCCCGCAACGCCCGGGGCCGAACTCTCCACGGTCCAGACGGCAGTTCGCGGTTGCTTCCGGGCCACCTCGAGCAGGTTGCGTGCCGCCGCCGATCGGAAGAAGCTCGCTCGGCGTTGTGGGTTGGCGTGAGCCAGGCGAGCGTCTTCCCCGCCGTCGACGTGGCGCACCTGATACAACGCGACGGATTTCGCGCCGGTCAGCTCGCGCATTTCGTGACAGATCGCCTCGGCGAAGGCCGTCGGCCGATCGGCGAAGGCCAGGATGCCGGTGACGATCTCCGTCATCATCACCCGATAGGCAATGCGGTCGCGCATCGAAGGTACGGACGCGTCAGACGTCATCGGCTTGAATCCTCTGAAACGCGCTGCGGATACTCGCGGCCAAGTGATCCAAGGGAACCTCCAGTACGTCCCACGGCAAGCCGGTCATGCGAGATGCCTCTTCGAGGTGCTCGGTGGGGATCGGTCGCAGGCCGGTGTCCAAGTAAAGTAGCCGGGTGTGCATCTCTTGCATGAAGTCGCGGGCGTTCTCGCCGTGCAGGCCCAATTCACGGTGGAGTATCTCTTTCCAACGCCGGGCCCATTCGGGCAACAAGAAGAAGTGTCCCTCGCGCCGAAGTTCCCGGTACCGAGATGCCCCCAGCAGAATCTCGCAGCAGTTGATGCCGGCGGTCCGCGCCACGGCGTCCGTGCAGACTTGCTCGTTCATGTACGCGTGGCAGTCGCCGTAGACCAGCACCACGGCTTGGCAATTGGCCTGCTCTTCGCCCACGGCGGCCGTCAATTGAGTCTCCAGACGCTTCGGCCGCATGTGCAGCATCGAGTCGAGATAGCGGACCGGCAAGTCCAACTCTCCTCGCTTGCGCAACGCTTCCAACTCGTCGCGGAAGACAGAGCAGGCCACGCAGATTGCAGGTTCAAGGGGCTCTTCCGGCGGCACGGTCCTTCTCCGCAAACGTATCGACGGCGCGAAATACCGCCTGGATCGCCTCCGGCGTCGTCGTCAACGGGACGTCCGCCGCCGTGGTCGCCAACCCCAAGTGTCGATCGCCGCGGCCGGCCTCCAAGATCCGAACGTACTCGTCGTGGATCGTCTCCGGCGAGGACCGATCGAGGGTCGGGCCGTGGACGCCCGTCAGAAGCACCTTGTCGGCACCGGCACGTAGCCGGGCGTCGGCCAGGCCGTCGCGATGGTCCAGGCCAAAGCCGACCACGTTCGGCAGTCCGGCCAGCGGCTGAAGAAACGGCCCGAGCATCGCTCCCCCGTGATGCAAGAAAATCGGTCCGGTAACCTGGCCGTACGCCTGCCGCAGTGCCGCAGTGCCCGACTCGTCGAGTATCTTCCGCGTGATCACGCCGGGATTGGAGAAAACGGCCGAGGAGACGATCATCGTGGCGCCGTCGGCCAACAGCGCGTTGGCCCAACGCACGAAGAAGCACGTCGTCACCTCGAGCATGCGAGACACGCCTTGCGGGTCAAACAACAGCGTCTCCAGCCACGTGTCGATCCCCAGGATCAACGCCGGCAGGTCCAAAGGGCCGAGAATGACTCCGGCAATCGGCACCTCATCGCCGTAGCGGCCGGCAAGCAAACGTACGGCCTCGCGAACGTAACGCAGGCGGGGGTGTCCGTCCACGTCGGGGACAGACAACCCGGCGACCTGCTCGGCGGCGGCAAGGGCCGGAACCGACACGGCCGGCGGTTGCTTTGGATAATACCGCACCTCCGCTCCAAAGGCCTCCGCTTCCGCCGCGAAGGCAAACGGGGAGAGCAGCAAGTCGGGCCCGAACGTCTCCCGAACCGCAATCTGGCCTTCGGCGTACGCCTGAGAATCCGTGTAGTGTTCCCGCAACGGACGGCCCGTCAGACGCGCACCGTAAAGGCTCAACGTCGCAGTGGCGAAGCGGCGATCGGTGGGCCCGCCTTCGACGATCGCTCGGCACCGTTGCATGCTGTTCAGTTGCATGCCGTTCATACGACGCCCTCCTCCGCCAGCGCGCCGGCCCAGAGGCGATCCATCAGCCCCGGCACCGCCAGAGCATTGTACGCGGTCCCGTCGCCGCCGACCTCGTCGACCAGCGACGGCCGCAGATTGAAGATCGCACCGCCCACCGCCATTTGCAGACGGCCCCGCAGCCCGCGCGCGTCGATCTGCTCTCGCAGCCGAAGGATATTCTCGGCCGTGGTGTGCATCATCGCGGACGCTCCGACCACGCGCGCCCCGACCTCCACCGCCTTGTCGACGAACGTCTCGGCCGGAACATCGTTGCCCAAATCGACCACTTGCCAGCCGGCTGCCCGCAAGAAGACACACACCATCTTCCGCCCCAAGGCATGGTAGTCGTCCTCGATATTGCCGATCACCACGGGCCCTTTGGTGAGGTTGTCGGCCGGGCCGAATTCATCTTCCCGCGCTGCGCTGAGCACGTCCTCGGCAACCTTCGCCGCCAGATAGCCGTGAGCCAGCGTCATCGGGGCTTCGCCGCTCCAGAGTTCCCCTAGCTCCACCAGCGCCGGCTCGAGCACCTCGATCACCGCCTGCCGCCGTCCATGGTCGCGGGCCCAATCCATGATCAGCCCGACCGCCCCCTGACGGTCGGCGTCGAGAATTCGCTCGATGACCTGCTGACGGATCGAGACCATGGAGTTCCTCCGTTCGTACGGCATCGCCCAATCAGCGCAATCGTACCACACAAAGGAAGGGCGACCAAGACGGCTGTACGGTGGGCAACTGCCCCCAACTGCCCGGCCCTCTGCCTTGGCCCACGTGCGCCCGACGCCGATAGCGGTCAGATGTGATACATCGGCTCGCCCTGATCTTTGGCCCGTTCGAGCAACTCGGCCAGAGAGATATCGTTGAGCATGTTGTGCTGCACGGAGCGGATCTGCTGCCAGGCTTGGCTGAGGACCTTCACTGCGGGAGAGTCAGGCGACGCCGCCGGCCCCTTGCCGTTTCCCCCGGCCGAGCCCTCGATCTCCTCTTTCACTTGCCCCAAAGAGACCTCTTGCGGCGGTTTGATCAGGTGGTAGCCGCCGGCAGCTCCACGGACACTGGTGACCAGTCCGGCTCCCTTCAACTGCAGCAGAATCTGCACCAAGAATCTCGGCGGCACGTCGTGTCGCTCGGCGATCCGGCGAATGCGAACGGGCGTGCCCGATCCGTACTGCGACGCCAGTTCCAGCATCGCAATGCAAGCGTACTCGGTTTTGGCGGAGATCTTCATGTAATCCTCCACGGCGGTAGAAAAGCCCGCTCGGCCTGATTCCTTTATCGTCTCACACCCACATTTGCATCTACCCTAGTAATCATAGTCAAGATTGTCAACAATGTCAACAAGTCCTGTTATGATGCAGCCCCGTTGGGGGGGCATCATGGGGTAACCTCCCGCCTTCATTGCGGCTGCGGGCCTTGACCTTAGGGGGCTCAAAGGCGAGAACATGCTTTCGCGTGGGGCTCCGGCGTATCAACCGGGATTGGACACTCTTTGCCGAGACGAAAGGCGGTCGTAGACGATGAGTGAGAGAGCATTCTTGGCCGTAGATATGGGGGCTTCAAGTGGGCGCCATGTGGTGGGGCTCTTCGACGGAAATAAGCTCCGGCTCGAGGAAGTCTTCCGCTTCGAAAACGGCGCCGTCGAAGCGCACGGCAACCTCTATTGGGATTTGTTGGGGCTTTGGTCGCACGTGCGCCAGGGGCTTCGTGCTGCCGGCAGCCGATTCGGCTCGCAAATCGCCAGCGTCGGCGTCGATACCTGGGGTGTCGATTTCGGGCTGCTGGGGCGTAACGACGAACTGCTCGGCAATCCCTATCACTATCGCGACCGCCGCACCAACGACATGCCCGATCGGGCTTTTTCGATCGTGCCCCGCGAGGAGATTTTCCGCCACACCGGATTGCAGTTCCTGCAGTTCAACACGCTCTTTCAACTCGCGGCGATGAAACTCGCCAACTCGCCGCTGCTGGACGTCGCCGAAACGTTGCTGATGGTGCCCGACCTGTTCCATTGGCTGCTGACCGGCGTGAAGTGCAACGAGATGACCGAGGCCAGCACGTCGCAGTTCTACGATCCGGTGGCCGGCGGCTGGGCGACCGAGTTGCTCGGCGCGTTCGACCTGCCCACCAACATCCTCGGCACCATCGAACAGCCGGGTACCGACCTGGGACCCTTGCTGCCGAATCTGGCTGCCGAGACGGGGCTGACCGAAACCAGAGTCGTTCTGCCCGCCTCGCACGACACCGGCAGCGCCGTGATGGCCGTGCCGGCCCAGAGCATCCCCGGCCAACGGCCCGACTGGTGCTACATCAGCCTGGGCACTTGGGCATTGATGGGCATCGAATCGCCCCAGCCGGTGATCAACGACACCGTGTTGCGGCTGAACTTCACCAACGAAGGCGGCGTGGGCAACACCAGCCGCGTGCTGAAGAACATCACCGGGATGTGGCTGCTGCAAGAATGCCGCCGCATTTGGAACCTCGACGGCCGCAACTGGGACTGGGAGGACCTCAACCGGCTCTCGGCCGCCGCCAAGCCGCTGGTTTCGTTCATCAATCCCGATACGCCCGACTTCGTCGCCCCGGACAACATGCCCCAGACGATTTGCGACTTCTGCCGCCGCACCGGCCAGACCGTGCCGGCCGATGAAGGCGCCATCCTGCGATGCGCCCTGGACAGCCTGGCGTTGAAGTTCCGCCAGGTGCTCGCGATGTGCGAAGAACTGGCCGGCGGCCGCCTCGAAACGATCCACATCGTCGGCGGCGGCACCCAAAACCGCCAGCTCTGCCAGGCCGCCGCCGACGCCAGCGCCCGCCGCGTGGTCGCCCGACCCAACGAAGCCACCGCCATCGCCAACGTGATGGTCCAAGCCGTCGCCACCGGCGACGTCGCCTCGATCGCCGAAGCCCGCGAGGTGATCTCGCGCAGTTTTGAAGTCGAGGAGTACGAGCCGCGCGAGACGGGGGCTTGGGATGATGCGTTTGAGAGATTCGCGGGGGGAGTGGAG